>OY782680.1:3126750-3447500 GCA_963678085.1 Aliishimia sp. | reverse complement strand
CCCCTAACGGTGCTGAGCCTTTGTGCTCAGATTGCCAATAGGCGGTGTAAAACGTCCTCAAGTAGCCCTCCGGGCGGTAGGACATAAAAGAGGCCAGAATAGACGAAGTCTGTTCTGTGAAGCCGGCGCGTGAGCGATCCGGTGGAGAGATCACTAGTGAGAATGATGACATGAGTAGCGACAAAGAGTGTGAGAGACACTCTCGCCGAAAGTCCAAGGGTTCCTGCTTAAAGCTAATCTGAGCAGGGTAAGCCGACCCCTAAGGCGAGGCCGAAAGGCGTAGTCGATGGGAACCAGGTTAATATTCCTGGGCCAGGAGGATGTGACGGATTGCAAAGGTTGTCAGGCCTTATCGGATTGGTCTGGCCGCTCAGCAGTCCCTGGAAATAGCCCTCCATAAGATCGTACCCGAAACCGACACAGGTGGACTGGTAGAGAATACCAAGGCGCTTGAGAGAACGATGTTGAAGGAACTCGGCAAAATACCTCCGTAAGTTCGCGAGAAGGAGGCCCAGTTCCTAGGCAACTAGGGGCTGGGGGCACAAACCAGGGGGTGGCGACTGTTTACTAAAAACACAGGGCTCTGCGAAGTCGCAAGACGACGTATAGGGTCTGACGCCTGCCCGGTGCCTGAAGGTTAAAAGGAGGGGTGAGAGCTCTGAATTGAAGCCCAGGTAAACGGCGGCCGTAACTATAACGGTCCTAAGGTAGCGAAATTCCTTGTCGGGTAAGTTCCGACCTGCACGAATGGCGTAACGACTTCCCCGCTGTCTCCAACATCGACTCAGCGAAATTGAATTACCTGTCAAGATGCAGGTTACCCGCGGTTAGACGGAAAGACCCCGTGCACCTTTACTACAGCTTCGCACTGGCATCAGGCCATGCATGTGCAGGATAGGTGGTAGGCTTTGAAACAGACACGCCAGTGTCCGTGGAGCCTCCCTTGAGATACCACCCTTGCATTGCTTGATGTCTAACCGCGGTCCGTTATCCGGATCCGGGACCCTGCGTGGCGGGTAGTTTGACTGGGGCGGTCGCCTCCTAAAGCGTAACGGAGGCGCGCGAAGGTTGGCTCAGAGCGGTCGGAAATCGCTCGTTGAGTGCAATGGCAGAAGCCAGCCTGACTGCGAGACTGACAAGTCGAGCAGAGTCGAAAGACGGCCATAGTGATCCGGTGGTCCCAAGTGGGAGGGCCATCGCTCAACGGATAAAAGGTACGCCGGGGATAACAGGCTGATACTGCCCAAGAGTCCATATCGACGGCAGTGTTTGGCACCTCGATGTCGGCTCATCTCATCCTGGGGCTGGAGCAGGTCCCAAGGGTACGGCTGTTCGCCGTTTAAAGAGGTACGTGAGCTGGGTTTAGAACGTCGTGAGACAGTTCGGTCCCTATCTTCCGTGGGTGTAGGATACTTGAGAGGAGTTGCCCCTAGTACGAGAGGACCGGGGTGAACGATCCACTGGTGGACCTGTTGTTGCGCCAGCAGCAGTGCAGGGTAGCTATGATCGGACAGGATAACCGCTGAAGGCATCTAAGCGGGAAGCCCCCCTCAAAACAAGGTATCCCTGAGGGCCGAGGTAGACCACCTCGTCGATAGGCCGGAGATGTAAGCATGGTAACATGTTCAGTTGACCGGTACTAATTGCCCGATAGGCTTGATTTGATCCAGTAAAAGACAGACAAATCAAAAGCATACACATCACAACATGTACAAAACTTGGACAACACACCGATTTTGGGGGCAAAATAGCCCCGCGAGTATTTCTTTGGTTTGGTGGTCATAGCGCAAGTGAAACACCCGGACCCATCCCGAACCCGGAAGTTAAGCACTGTCGCGCCAATGGTACTGCGTCTTAAGACGTGGGAGAGTAGGTCACCGCCAAACCAAACAAATACTCAATATATCTCTATATATACGATACAAAAACCTTCTTCCTCCCGAACTGCAGCGCTTGCCTTTGCCGACCGCAGCACGTGTTTCAAGACCTATCTTAGGTGGTGCAGGTTTCCCACACTTGGCATAGTCTTGCTGCGATAGGTTCCGGTTCCTTGACTTTTTACCAAGTATTAAGGCAATTAGCGGTTAGGAATGCTGCCACATTTCCGACTCAAATGCGCATCCGCGCGTGAATGTTGAAAGTGAGGAGCAGAAATGTCTGGAAACACGGGCAAAATCTCTCGAAAAATTTTACTTTTATCTGCGGCTTTCTGCAGTTTTTCCGCCTGTTCACAATTCGTGGTGCAGCCGTCTGACGCAAATCAGCAGGTGTCAGGGGAGAAGACACCGACTTTGGCTGGTTTTCTCAACAGGTTCCGCTCGGTCACTGATGTGAAGCAACCGGTTGACCAAACCGCGACATTGTCTGCGATTCCAATGTTTGAACCGACGATTGAAGTGAGCGAACTGACCGAACCGACGGAGCAGCCGAGCGAGGTCATCCCTTTAGCGCCGGTTTCAACGCAGGAAGAGGTGATTGAACTGCCGATTGAGCCTTCGGACACGGACAATTCAAAGATTTCGCTCTCCGCCCTTCTGGCCAAAGTGTTGTCTGATAATCCAGAGATTGGGATCGCTGAGGCGCAATTGGCGGATGCAGAGGCCGCCGTTGAAGTTGAGCGTTTAGGCCGCAAGTCCACAGTAGATTTGACCATGTCAACCGGGCTGGAAAACACATATTCGCCAACGTCTTCAAAGGAAGGGATTCATCGGAATGAACTTGCCCTTTCTGTTGAGCGGGTGATTTATGATTTTGGTGCATCAAACAGTGCCGTCGACCGCCGTATTGAACTGGCTCAGTCGGCTGAGTTGCGGCGCTTGACCGCTGTGGATGAGATTACCTTCTCGGTCGTATCCTCCTATTTGGAGTATCTGCGCGCAACGCGTCTTGTGGCGGCTGGTGCCCGCAATGTGGCAAGCCATAAGCGGATTGCCGATCTTGTTACGTTGAACGAGGCAGGCGGCAATGCAAATAAGGCGGATGTGAGCCGCGCTCAGACCCGGCTCGAACAGGCGCGAGCCAATAGGTTGTCTGCGCAGAACAGTCGTGAAGATGCGATTGCGGCGTTTAAGCGGCTGACGGATTTTCACCCCGGCATGGTTGTGAGATCTGGCGTGCCCATGCGCATTGATCCGAATGCGGCTTTGCCTGAGGCGATTTTGGCTGCAAACCCATCACTGCAATCTGCGCGTGCAGATATTGAATCTGTCCAGCGCCAACTCGACGAGCAGCGCGCAGCGCTTAAGCCGGAATTCTTCCTGCGCGGAGAAGCCAATATGAAAGACAATGTTGGCGGCGCGGAGGGGACGAGCTCTGATGTGAAGGGGCTGCTTGGCTTCCGCACACGCCTTTATGATGGGGGCGTGCGCAGGTCGCAGATGAAACAGATGCGTGCAAGGCTCAGAGAGGCAGAGGCGCGCTATGAGCGTCGCTACCAAGAGCTATTGCAGCAATATGATCAAAACGCGCAGTCTATTTCAACCGACAGCGAGCAAACCAGATTTATCAACCAGAGGGTCGCGACCGCTCGCAATGCATTCTTCTTGTTTCAAGACCAGTTTGAAGCGGGCGAGCGGACGGCTTTTGAGTTGTTGGATGCGCAGCGAGACCTGTTTCAATCTGAAACAGAGCAGATTAACAATGCGATCGACTCGCAGCTGACTTTGTACCAAAATCTCCAGCTGCGTGGTCAACTCGCTCAGTCAATCTTGAACGCGCAATAGCTAGATCTTTAGGGAGCGCCAGTGGTCACGCGGCTTGTACAGCTTCGACTGGCGTTCCAACAAATTCCTTCGTGCCGACACGGACGCAGATTTGCCCGCTTGGCAGCTCATACATAAACTCACCTTGCACATAAATCTGTTCGCTAATTTGGATAGTTCGCAACATGCGTAGTCCTCCTTAGGTTCTGAGGCTTTAGTAAGCCCTAGTTATGTACAAAATCTTAAAGTGGGGCACGGCTTTGAGGTAATCGTTAACAATAGGTTAAAGCCAATCGCGCAAAATTGGGATAAGAGGGACATCGGCTGCGGGCATCGGATATGATCTAAGATCTTGGGATTTCACCCATTTTAGAGATTGTCCCTCTCTGGATGTGGGGATGCCGTCCCATTTTCGGCAGGCAAAAAGCGGCATCAAGAGGTGAAAATCTTCGTAGCTATGGCTGGCAAATGTGAGTGGCGCTAAACAGCTCTCCCAGGTATCAATGCCGAGCTCTTCTTGCAATTCGCGGATAAGCGCATGCTCTGGGGTCTCGCCGGGTTCGATCTTGCCGCCGGGAAATTCCCAAAGCCCGGCCATTGATTTGCCCTCAGGGCGCTGAGCGAGCAGAACGCGGCCATCGCGGTCAATCAACGCCACGGCTGAAACAAGGATGATTTTCATGATCTATAATCGGCGTTTATGGTGATGTAGCCATGGGTCAGATCGCAGGTCCATGCCTGACCTATGCCGGTGCCGAGCCCTAGGTCGATGTTGAAGATGATTATTTCACCTTGCATATGAGCCGCGCCTGCCTCTTCGGTGTAGCTTGGGGCGACCCAGCCGTTTTCGGCAACCAACAGATCACCGAACCGAAGTGTGATCGAATCGCGATCAGCTTTAGCCCCGGATTTGCCGATTGCCATGATCAGCCTGCCCCAATTGGGATCTTCACCTGCCACGGCAGTTTTCACCAGCGGCGAGTTCGCCACCGCCATTGCCACTTTTTGTGCATCGGTGTCATCGGCCGCGCCGGTCACATTGACCTCGATGAATTTGGTTGCCCCTTCACCATCGCGCACGACTTGATGCGCCAGGTCGATCATGACGCCATGCAGAGCTTGCTCAAAATCGGGGTTGTCATCCACGACGATCCCGCTGGCCCCGGTGGCGGCGAGCAAAAGTGTATCTGACGTAGAGGTATCGCTATCCACTGTTATCCTGTTAAAGGTCTTATCTGTCAGTGTAGAGAGAAGAGCCTGCAGGCGCTCGGTTTCGCATTTCGCATCGGTGAAAATGTAAACCAGCATCGTCGCCATATCCGGCGCGATCATGCCAGAGCCTTTGGCGATTCCCGCGATGGTCACCTCGGTTCCGTCGATGGTGAGTGTCTGTGCAGCGCCTTTGGCAAACGTGTCGGTCGTGCAAATGGCCTCAGCGGCGGCTTTTAGGTTTTTATCGACGAGTGAGCCGCATAGCGCGTCCAAGGAATCGGTTATTTTTTCATCCGGCAAGGGCTCGCCAATGACGCCAGTCGATGAGGTGAAAACACGGGCCTCTGGTATCGCGAGTCTTTCCGCAACGGCTTTTGTGATTCTCTGTACCGAGGCAAACCCGGCCTTTCCTGTAAACGCGTTGGAATTGCCCGAATTTACCAGGATAGCCGCGCCCTCAGCGCTGCATGTGCCTATTTTTTCTTGGCAATCAAGCACGGCGGCGGAGCGGGTTTGCGATCGTGTGAATGTGCCTGTAATCGCGGTTCCAGGATCTAAGACCGCGAGCATGACATCAGTGCGCTCTCGGTACTTTATCCCCGTTGCTGCGGTTGCTAGGCGTAGCCCTTTTATGCGCGGCAGATCTGGAAAACGCTCTGGGGCGAGGGGCGAGATCGGGGAATCGTTCATTCTTCTTCTTTCAGATTAAGCCGATCCAAGACCGAAGGATCAATAGAGTTGGCAGCAGATTGATCAATGAATGCATCATCTCGAAGTCTTTTGACGAGATTGTTCAACCTGTCCATGCGGATTTGTTGTTCTAGATCAGCCTTTACACGGTCAAAGGACGGCGCGGCTTTCGGGCGAATATCCATGAGCTTGATGACATGCCAGCCGAACTGGGTTTGCACGGGCGCCGAGATTTCACCTTTCTTAAGCGATTTCACAGCTGTTTCAAATTCGGACACCATCGCGCCTTCGCCGAACCAGCCCAATCCACCGCCGCGCGGGCCAGAGGGGCCGATGGAAAACTCGCGCGCAGTTGCACCAAAATCATCCCCATCATCAAGCCGCTCTTTCACGTCTTCTGCTTCTTTTTGGGTTTTTACCAGGATGTGTGCGGCGTTAAACTCAACGCCCCCTTCGCTTTTCCCGTAGATCTTTTGATATTCTTCTTCAAGTTTTCCAGGGCGCAACGCACGGCCCATGATCTCGTCAACGACGAGCCCGGCGATAAGGGACCGCTCTTCGTTTTCGAGCGATAAGGTGATGCTCTTGGGAACAGGTTGCTCAAAGGATTGCACCAGTAAGGTCTGCTGTATCAGCTGTTCCAGAATGCTCGGGAACAAAACATTTGAGGGCAGATCTCTGTATTGGCTTGGCAGCGAAGCACGGGCGGCCAAGATGTGACCCAAGGTGATATCCTTCCCATTCACACTGGCGACAACTGTGTCTATTGTCGGATCCTCTGCCATCGCTGCCATGGGCGCGAAACTTGCTAGGACAATACAGGCAGATACGATGAGCTTGTGAATGGGATGAGCCATAAAATAGTCCTTAGATAAACCGCAAAATCGCTGCGGCGTTGACACGGTATAGAGGGATCCTTACATCGCCCTATGGGCGCGTGCGAATTGCCTCGTTCTTCCCGTAATCTATGGGTTGTATCTGAGAGCAGCAAGCAATCAGTGACCGCTTTTTTGCTGTATACAGAGATCGGCTGGAGAACATATGCTTGGATTTGGAACACTCGCCAAAAAGGTTTTTGGCACCCCAAATGATCGGAAGATCAAAGCAACAAAGCCGATTGTGGGGCAGATCAATGCGCTAGAGCCGGATTTTGAAAAGCTCTCGGATGCCCAATTGATCGAAAAAACCGAAGATTTGCGCCAGAGGGCTCTGTCCGGCACGTCTTTGGATGATCTCTTGCCCGAGGCCTTTGCCAATTGCCGTGAGGCTGCAAAGCGCGCTTTGGGCCTGCGCGCGTTTGATGTGCAGCTGATGGGCGGGATTTTCTTGCACCAGGGCAATATTGCCGAGATGAAAACTGGTGAAGGTAAAACGCTTGTTGCGACCTTTCCGGCCTATTTGAACGCGCTGACCGGCAAGGGCGTGCATGTCGTCACCGTGAATGAGTATCTTGCAAAGCGCGATGCGGAATGGATGGGCAAGGTCTTTGGAGCGCTTGGATTGACAACGGGCGTGGCCTGGTCAGGTATGGACGAAGACAGTAAGCGCGCGGCCTATGCCTGTGACATCACCTATGCGACCAATAATGAGCTTGGCTTTGATTATCTGCGCGACAACATGAAATCCGAGCTCAACCAGATTTTCCAAAAGCATCATAACTTCGCGATCGTGGACGAGGTCGATTCGATTCTCATCGACGAGGCGCGCACACCGCTGATCATTTCCGGCCCTGCTCAGGACCGCTCAGAGCTTTACGCTGCGATTGACAAAGTGATCCCCGAGCTAAGCGATGAGCATTACACGCTGGAAGAAAAATCGCGCTCTGTGACCTTTACCGATGAGGGGAACGAATTTCTGGAACAAACGCTGCGCGCGCGGGGCTTTTTGGAAGACACGCAGAATCTCTATGATCCCGAAAGCACCACGATTGTGCATCACATCAATAATGGTTTGCGTGCCCATAAGCTTTTCCAAAAAGACAAAGACTATGTGGTCTCCAATGGCGAAATCATTTTGATCGACGAATTTACCGGACGGATGATGGCCGGGCGTCGGCTCTCGGATGGGCTGCATCAAGCGATTGAGGCAAAAGAAGGGGTGGAGATTAAGCCCGAGAACACCACGCTCGCCTCGGTGACGTTCCAGAACTATTTCCGCCTTTATGGTAAGCTTGCTGGGATGACGGGCACCGCAGCCACCGAAGCCGAAGAGTTTCAAGAGATTTATGGCTTGGGTGTTGTCGAGGTTCCCACCAATCGCGAAATTGCTCGGAAAGACGAGGATGACAAGGTTTATCGCACCGCCACAGAGAAATATCAGGCGATGGTCGATGAGATCAAAGCAGCCCATGAGAAGGGCCAGCCAGTTCTTGTAGGCACGACCTCCATCGAGAAATCTGAGATGTTTTCACAAGTGCTTACCAATCTGGGTATCAAGCACAACGTTTTGAACGCGCGCCAGCACGAGCAAGAGGCGCAGATCGTAGCGGATGCCGGCAAACTGGGCGCTGTGACTATTGCGACCAACATGGCGGGGCGTGGCACCGACATTCAGCTGGGCGGCAATGTCGAAATGAAGGTGCTTGAGGCACTTGCCGCAGATCCCGATGCGGATCCCGAGGCGCTTCGTACCCAAATCGAGGCCGCGCATGAGGATGAAAAGCAAAAGGTGCTCGCAGCGGGCGGGCTCTTTGTTCTGGCCTCAGAGCGCCATGAAAGCCGCCGCATCGACAACCAGCTGCGCGGGCGCTCGGGCCGTCAAGGAGATCCGGGGCGCACCTCATTCTTCTTGAGCCTTGAAGATGATTTGATGCGGATATTTGGCTCTGACCGTCTTGATAAGGTGCTCAAAACACTGGGCATGAAAGAAGGCGAAGCGATTGAGCACCCATGGGTCAATAAATCCCTCGAGCGCGCACAAGCCAAGGTCGAAGGGCGTAACTTCGATATCCGCAAGCAGCTGTTGAAATTCGATGATGTGATGAACGATCAGCGCAAGGTCATCTTTGGCCAGCGCCGCGAAATCATGGAAGCCGAAGACGTGCATGAGATCACCGTTGATATGCGCGATGAGGTGATTGACGATTTGCTTGATCAACATCTGCCCGAAGGCACCTATGCAGATCAATGGGACGCCCAGGGCCTTTACGCCGCTGTCATCGAGCAGATGTCGCTGGACCTGCCAATCATGGATTGGTGCGATGAAGATGGCGCAGATGATGAGATCATCCGTGAGCGTTTGATTGAGGCGTCCAACAAGATGCTCACTGAAAAGCGCGAAGCTTTTGGCGATGAAACCATGCAGCAGGTTGAAAAGCAGCTGCTCTTGCAAGCCATCGACACCAAATGGCGCGAACATTTGATCACGCTAGAGCATCTGCGCTCGGTGGTGGGCTTTCGTGGCTATGCGCAGCGTGACCCGCTGAACGAGTATAAAAACGAGGCGTTTCAACTGTTTGAGGGGATGCTCGATAGTCTGCGCGCCGATGTGACGCAAAAACTGTCCCAAATTCGTCCCCTCAGCGAAGAAGAACGCCAGCAAATCCTCGCTCGGCAAGCGGTCATGTCCGGGCTGATGCAGGGCCAATCTCTTGCGGATGATGCGCCAGCACAGGAAAATCCGGCGACAGGGTTTGTTGAAAGCGACCGCTCTACCTGGGGTAATCCGGGGCGCAACGATCTTTGTCCCTGCGGGTCAGGCAAGAAATTCAAACATTGCCACGGTCGATTTGCATAAGCTCTGCATAGACATTTTTTGTCGCGTTATCTTCATCTGCCTTGCGCTTATCTGGGATAGCCCCGGTGCGCAGGCCCAAGATGTGACGCTGGTGTCGCGCGATGGTAGCGTCAGTCTCAGCGGTGATCTGCTCAGCTTTGATGGCGAGTATTACCGGCTAAGCACAATATATGGCGTGTTGACGGTTGATGGGTCTGGTGTGAATTGCTCCGGTCCCGGTTGCCCGGATCTGGAAAATTTTGTGGCTGAGCTGCGCATCTCCGGCCAACACGATGTGTCTTTGCTCCTTGTGCAAAACTTGCTGGTGGCGTTTGCCGCAGAAAACGATCTCGTGTCACAGGTCGAAAGCACGGCGCCTGAGTTGAGAGCCATTACACTGATCGACGAGGGTTCAGGAAAAATCGTTGCGCGATGGGCTTTGGCGCGGCGGGTGGACAGCGAAGCTTTTGATGATTTGCTCGAGGCACGGGCAGATATCGCGCTGGTGCATCGCCAGATCACAGAAAATGAGAATGAGCGCTTTATGCAAGCAGAGCTAGGAGATTTGAGCAGGCCGCATAGGAATACCCAGATCGCTTTACTGCCCTATGTGCCAATGATCGCACCTGAAAATCCGGTTTCTCGTCTTTCTCGTAGTCAACTGCAGCAGATCTATCGGGGCGAAATTTTACGCTGGGCTGAGCTGGGCGGTCCAGATGCCCCGATATTCCTGCATCTTTTACGAGGGGACAGTTTTCCTACAGCGCAGTTTACCCAAGCAGATGCGCCTGAGGCGGCGGTTTTTCACCAATCCTATCAAGACTTGCAGGAGGCGGTTATTCTCGACCCGTTTGCCCTTGCTCTCGCGCCCAGCCCAAATGTGAGCGGGGTGAAAGCGCTCCCTCTGGCCGGGTCGTGTGGCTTTGACCTGCATGCAACGCGCCAGAATGTGAAGACTAAGGATTATCCGCTGACTACCTCCATCTTCGGCTATGTCACGGATCGCAAATTGCCCAAACATGCGCAGAGGTTCTTTGACTTTCTGACCTCGGATAAAGCGGCTGAGGTCGTGCGCGGGGCAGGGTATGTGGATCTTTTGCCCGAAGAAGTGGGGATCGACAATCAGGGCCAGCGGCTGATCAACGCCATTCGTGCCTCCAAAGCGGAGTCAGCGATCGAGGATCTGCACCGGGTGGCGGATGTATTAGGGAATTATCGCCGAGTGACGCTGTCTTTTCGATTTGAAACCGGGTCCAGCCGGCTCGATTTTGCCTCTGAGTTGAATGCAAAGAGCTTTGCAAAGGCACTTGAAGCCGGGGATTATGATGGAAAAGAGCTGCTCATTGCGGGGTTCAGCGATGGAGAGGGCGCAGCAGAGAGCAATCTCAAGATTTCGCGGGAACGTGCCGAGACCGTGAAAGCGGCAATCCTTAATTTCGCGCAGACGCTGGAGACAGATCAAACCGAGCTGCAGGTGGAGGGTTTTGGCGAAGCCCTGCCCATGGCCTGTGATGACACGGATTGGGGACGGCAAGCGAATCGGCGTGTGGAGATCTGGGTGCGCTAAAGCAGCCCTTCGGCGCGGAAAGAAATCTCTCGTGATTTTCCGACAATGATATGATCATGCAATGTCAGCCCCAACGCCGAGCAAGCTGCGTCAACCTGGTTCGTCATATCAATGTCCGAATCGGACGGGGTTGGATCACCTGAGGGGTGATTATGCACCAAAATTAGGGCCGATGCGTTTAACTCAAGGGCGCGTTTGGCAATCTCTCGGGGATAAACGGGCACATGATCTACGGTGCCCTTGGCCTGCGCCTCATCGGCAATAAGGATGTTCTTGCGGTCCAGGAAAAAGACCCGAAATTGTTCGATTTCACGGTGGGCCATGACGGTGTGGCAGTAATCAAGCAGGGCGTCCCAACTGGAAATTGCGTTCTTGTTCAGTATTTTAGATCGAGCCAAGCGCTGCGCCGTAGCCTCTAAGAGTTTCAGCTCCAACAGCACCGCCGCAGTGATTCCGGGCACATCATAAAGCCGGGGGGCAGGGGCTGTGATCACACCGTTCAGATCTCCGAACTGTGTCAAAAGACTATGCGCCAATGGCCTTACATCCAAGCGGGGCAGCGCGCGAAAGAGCGTGAGTTCTAACAGCTCTTGATCGCTCGTGGCGGCGCTTTCGCAGGACATAAAGCGAGCCCGCAACTGCCGCCGATAATCGGAAAGCTGCTGCGGGAACCGCCGATTTATCGCGATCTCCGATGGAAACGCCTCGGCCGGTGCTTCATCAAAGCCAGGAAAAGAGGGTTGTCGCGCTTGTTTTTTCATGGGGCAAATACTGACAAAACGTCGTTAATTCGCCGTAAACTTACCCCTTCATCGAGTCCCAAAAGCTCTTCACGGAAGAGAAAAAGCTGGAGCTTTCGGGGTTATTCTCTTCTGAAAGATCTTCGAACTCGCGCAGAATTTCCTTTTGTCGAGCAGTCAGGTTCACAGGCGTTTCCACGGCCAGTTCAATGAACATGTCCCCATGAGCGCCGCCGCGCAAAGCTGGCATGCCTTTGCCCCTTAGACGCATTTGCCGACCCGATTGCGACCCCGCGGGGATCTGTACGCGCCCGCGTCCGCCATCAATGGTGGGCACCTCAATCGCGCCGCCCAGAGCAGCAGTGCCCATAGAGACAGGCACGCGGCAATAAAGGTTGGTGCTGTCGCGCTCAAAGAGGTCATGAGAGGCCACTTCGACGAAGATATAAAGATCACCCGAAGGCCCGCCGCGCATCCCTGCCTCGCCTTCGCCAGCAAGACGAATGCGTGTGCCCGTTTCAACACCGGGCGGGATATTTACGGACAGCGACCGCTCTTTTTCCACGCGGCCCGAGCCTTTGCACACCTTGCATGGGTTGCTGATGATCTGGCCCGTCCCTGAACAGGTGGGGCAGGTGCGCTCCACCGTAAAGAACCCTTGCTGTGCGCGCACTTTTCCCATGCCAGAGCAAGTGGGGCAAGTTGCCGGTTCTGCGCCGCCCTCGGCGCCGGTGCCGGAGCAGCCGCCGCAGCTGACAGAGGCTGGCACTTGAATGGTTTTGGCAAGGCCTTGATAGGCATCTTCCAGGCTTATGCGCAGATTATAGCGCAGATCCGAGCCGCGCGAGGCACGGTTGCGCCCGCCCCCGCGTTTTCCGCCCCCGCCCATAAAATCGCCGAACAGATCGTCAAACACATCAGAAAAGGCCGACTGGAAGTCACCTTGCCCAAATGGATGCCCGCCGCGCCCGCCTGCGCTGGCACCTGTTCCGCCCTCAAAGGCGGCATGGCCATAGCGATCATAGGCGGCCTTTTTCTCGGCATCTTTTAGGATGTCGTAGGCTTCGTTCGCCTCTTTGAACTGCGCCTCTGCATTCGGGTTATCTGCGTTTCGGTCCGGGTGCAGTTCCTTTGCCTTGCGGCGGAACGCCTTTTTGATGTCCTCGGCACTGGCCCCTTTGGAGACGCCAAGAGTTTCGTAGTAATCACGTTTTGACATGGGTTTATCCCTTTCCCAAAACATCTGAGAGCCGGGGCTGGCCGGCTCTCAAGGGGAGTCGTTTCGCGAAAATCTTACCGCTTACCATTATCGAGGTCTTCGAAATCGGCATCGACGATGTCATCATCATCTGGGCCATCATCGGCGGCTGTGGGCTCGTCACCTGCCTCTTCTTGGCTGGATTTGTAGATCGCCTCACCAAGCTTCATGGCTGCTTCTGTCACGTTCTGAACGCCAGCCTTGATCTTTTCTGCTGGTGTGTTCTCGTCCTCAAGATCATCCTTGAGCGCCGCAATCGCGAGTTCGATCACCTCGATGGTGCTTGGGTCCACCTTGTCGCCATGCTCTTCCATGGATTTTTCAGTGGTGTGGATCAGGCTTTCCGCTTGGTTGCGGGCCTCGACGCCTTCGCGGCGTTCCTTATCCGCTTCGGCGTTTTCTTCCGCATCCTTCACCATTTTCTCGATATCTTCATCGCTCAGACCGCCAGAGGCCTGGATGGTGATTTTTTGCTCTTTGCCGGTGCCCTTATCGGCTGCGCCCACGGACACGATGCCGTTGGCGTCAATGTCAAAGGTCACCTCGATCTGCGGCAAGCCGCGCGGGGCAGGGGGGATGTCTTCGAGATTGAAGGCCCCCAGCATTTTGTTGTCAGCGGCCATTTCACGCTCGCCCTGGAAAACGCGAATGGTCACGGCGTTTTGATTGTCCTCAGCGGTAGAAAAGACCTGTGACTTTTTGGTCGGGATCGTGGTGTTGCGATCAATCAGACGAGTGAAGACGCCGCCCAATGTTTCGATACCCAAAGAGAGCGGGGTGACGTCAAGCAGAACAACATCTTTAACGTCGCCCTGCAGAACACCGGCCTGGATCGCGGCGCCCATGGCCACAACCTCGTCAGGGTTCACACCTTTGTGGGGCTCTTTGCCGAAGAATTTAGTTACCTCTTCAACAACTTTCGGCATGCGCGTCATACCGCCGACGAGAACCACTTCGTCCACATCAGAGGGCGAGATGCCGGCATCTTTCAGAGCTGCTTGGCAGGGCTTGAGTGAAGCTTTGATCAGATCACCAACAAGGCTTTCCAGCTTTGCGCGGGTGAGCTTCATCACCATGTGCAGGGGCTGGCCACCTTTTGGGTCCATAGAGATAAAGGGCTGGTTGATCTCGGTCTGGCTGGAAGATGACAGCTCGATCTTGGCTTTTTCTGCCGCCTCTTTCAGACGTTGCAGCGCCATTTTGTCTTTGGTCAGATCAACGCCGTTCTCTTTTTTGAACTCATCGGCCAGGTAGGTCACGATGCGCATGTCGAAATCTTCACCGCCTAGGAAGGTGTCGCCATTGGTGGATTTCACCTCGAACAAGCCGTCGTCGATTTCGAGAATGGTTACATCGAACGTGCCGCCGCCTAGGTCATAGACTGCAATGGTCTGCGTGTTCTCTTTGTCCAAACCATAGGCAAGGGCTGCTGCGGTTGGCTCGTTGATGATGCGCAGAACTTCAAGACCGGCGATTTTACCAGCGTCTTTCGTGGCCTGGCGCTGCGCGTCGTTGAAATAGGCGGGAACGGTGATCACCGCTTGGGTGACATCTTCGCCAAGATAGCTCTCAGCGGTTTCTTTCATCTTGCCAAGGATGAAGGCAGAGATCTGGGAGGGGGAGTATTTCTCGCCCTTGGCCTCAACCCATGCATCACCATTGCCGCCATCGACAACGGAGAAGGGGAGGTTTTTCTTATCTTTTTCCAGATCCGCATCGTCAAAGCGGCGACCGATCAGACGCTTTACGCCAAAGACTGTATTGTCTGGGTTGGTAACCGCTTGCCGTTTGGCTGGCTGGCCCACGAGACGCTCATCATCTGTGAATGCGACGATAGAGGGCGTTGTGCGTGCGCCTTCAGAGTTTTCAATGACGCGTGGTTGCGAACCATCCATGATGGCGATGCAAGAGTTGGTTGTGCCAAGGTCAATGCCGATGACTTTTGCCATGTTTTCGATCCCTTCTTATGCTCAAGGCGATGTCACGAGGCGCAGGCCCGTTACGGCACCTTTGCCCCGAAATTTCCCGCAATGCTTGACTGCATTGCGCGGCTCGCAGGGTATATAGGGAGGAGATCTGGCCCCTGCAACTGCCTGTAACGATTCAAAATCACTTAAATGTGTATGGGACGGGATTTCTTTGAGGAGAACGCGATGACAGAGCCCTTTCGCCTTCGTGGCTTTACGATTTATAAAGCTTTGCTCGGGCGAGAGGCGCAACAGCTTTTAGTTGCTCGGTTGCGCGAGGTTATTGCGCAGGCACCTCTTTTTCAGCCGGTTACTGCGCGGGGCAAGAAAATGTCGGTGAAAATGTCAGCGGCTGGCAGGTTTGGCTGGATCTCGGATCGTAGCGGTTACAGATATGACAAATGCCATCCGAATGGGACGGCGTGGCCCCAGATGCCCGATGAGATACTGGGTATATGGCAACAGGTTAGCGAGGCTTCGCGACTGCCAGAATGCTGTTTGATCAACTATTATGACCAAGAGGCGAAAATGGGCATGCATCAAGACCGCGATGAGGCGGATTTTTCTCAACCTGTTGTGTCGATCTCTTTGGGGGATGCTGCACTGTTTCGGATCGGCAATGAAATGCGCGGGGGCAAAACGGAGAGCCTCTGGCTCGAAAGCGGCGATGTCTGCGTGATGACCCCTAAGGCGCGCTTGTGCTATCACGGGGTGGATCGGATCAAATTCGGATCCTCGACGCTGCTGCGGCAAGGCGGGCGGTTAAATCTCACGCTGCGGGTTGTGACCTAACGTCGCGCATTCCAGCTGATGGAGGCATGTCGGCGGGTATAGAACTCTCCCATCAGCCCCAGAATAAGAAAAACAACCCCAAGCCAAAGCGCGTATTCCCAGCTTGTTTTGCTGGCGGTGTAGTTGATGAACACAAAGCCACGCGACTGATCGATTGTGTGAAACAAGGGGTTCCAAGTGAACCAAGGTAGCAGATGCGCAGGCATCGTGCTGGCCACAAACATCTTTCCCGAGGCGAGCATATTGGCCCGCTGGTAAACGGTGGAGAGGATATTCACAAAAGTCGGTGCCCAGGGTTTGAGCGCCAATAGCACCAAGCCAAGACCACATCCCGTGAACCAGGACAAGATGAGCATCCCAAACGCGCTGGGGATATCCTCAATCACGAAAGGGGTGAATGCGACGTGATAGATGAACAGAATGATAAAGAGCGACAAAACCTGGATATATAAGGCTCCGAGTGCGGAAGAAATAATTGACACCAACGTGTTCATCGGGGCGTGTTGCATCATCGGGCTCGCGGGCCCCTCAGACCCCAAAACAGCGCTAAGCGACTTGGTATGTGTCATGAACAGAAACACGCCGGTCATGATGTAGATTAGGAAATCGCCCCGGATCGCCGCTCCGCGCACGCCGAGCAGTGAGAACATCACGTAAAACGCGAGAACAAAGACAACGATTTGAATCATGTTTGTGGCAAGCGCCATCAGCGCATTGGCATGAGTCTTGCGCACCGAGCGGACGGTTGAATGGTAAATGACCTCGGACATAATGAAGGCCGATGCGAGCGTCGATGGCGGTTTCGATGCGCTAGTCATTTCTGCCATTCGCAATTCCCCTTGTTTTGTGGAACTATGCCATTGAAATCTTGCCGTTTGTTTACCATTCAAGCATAAGGCGCGCAGTTGAGCCAAGCAAGACGGGGCATTATGGATTACGAGGCACTTGAACATAGCATGCGCAGACATGCTCTTGCCGCGGGTTCCGCGATCATGCAGATCTACGGTGAAGATGATCTAGGGATTGAGGCAAAGGCAGATGACAGCCCTGTAACCCGTGCAGATAAGGCAGCGGATCAAATCATTTATGACGGGCTTCGCGCCGATTTTCCTGACATGATGATCGTCACAGAAGAACAGGCGGCCAGCCATAGCCTTACGGGTGAGACCTTTTTGATCGTTGACCCGCTTGACGGAACCAAAGAGTTTATCCACCGGCGCGGCGATTTTACCGTGAATATTGCCTTGGTCGAAAATGGCCAGCCCAGCAGAGGCATCGTGTTTGCCCCGGCTAAGAACCGGCTGTTTTACACTGACGCAAACGGGCGATCCGTCGAAGAAACCGGCGCGTTCACTCAAGAAAACCGGGGGGCACTCCAGCCGATAAAGGTTGCTCAGAGTGACAATGCGGCCTTGCGGGTTGTTGCCTCCAAATCCCACCGCGATCAGGCAACGGACGACTATATCCAAAACTACAACATTGCAGATATGAAAAGCGCAGGCTCATCGCTTAAATTCTGCCTCGTGGCAACTGGCGAGGCCGATCTATACCCAAGGCTTGGTCGCACGATGGAATGGGACACAGCTGCGGGACATGCTGTTCTGACGGGGGCTGGCGGGATAGTCGTGCGTTTTGATGATCACAGCGCTTTATCCTATGGAAAACAAGGCTACGAAAATCCCTTCTTTATCGCCGCAGCCCCAGGTGTTGAACTGCATAAATCATGAGCGTCCTTATCGTTATCCCTGCCCGTTTCGCCTCAACGCGCTACCCTGGGAAACCCTTGGTGCCATTGACTGGAGCGACGGGGATCAAGCGCAGCCTCATTGAGCGGAGCTGGCGCGCAGCTTGCGACGTAACCGGCGCTGATCGCGTTGTGGTCGCCACGGATGATGCCCGTATTCAAGAAGCGGCGGATGCTTTTGGCGCTGAGGTTGTCATGACCTCGGCGAGTTGTCGGAATGGCACCGAGCGCTGCGCGGAAGTGGCTCAGAAGCTCCCCGATTATGATATCTTGGTGAACCTTCAAGGTGATGCACCGCTGACCCCTCCGTGGTTTATTGAGGCGCTCATAGAGCGGATGCAAAGCGATACGAGCCTAGATGCTGCCACACCCGTTCTGCAGTGCGATGGCAAAACGCTGATGAACCTTCGCGCGGACCGTCAAGCGGGGCGGGTTGGAGGAACCACGGCGGTATTTGATAGCCTGCACAAGGCGCTTTACTTCTCTAAAGAAGTTATCCCCTTCACGGCACAGGTCTATGCAGCCTCCGACCCGACGCCCGTTTTTCATCACGTCGGTGCATACGCCTATCGCCGCGGGGCATTGCAAGAGTATCTGTCTTGGCCCGAGGGCCCTTTGGAGCGTCTTGAGGGGCTGGAACAGCTGCGGTTCCTCGAAAACCGCCACGTGATGGCTTGTGTCGAGGTGGATGCAAAAGGTAGAGAGTTCTGGGAACTCAATAATCCCGAAGATGTCCCCAAAATTGAAGCAATGATGAAATTAATGGGTTTGTCGTAAGATGGGTTGATACAATTTAACAGTTGATGGAATAGGTAATGAGCTTGTAAAATCTACCATTGGTAGTATGGTTGGGGTGTGTTAACGGGCTCGCAAATATGAAAGCTTAACAATTGCGAAAGATTAACGGGTTTTTAACCAATTATTGTTGAGTGTACGAATATCAAGGATCGAATATGCGCAGAAAAGTAACGAAAGCAGTATTTCCAGTTGCCGGTTTAGGAACACGGTTCTTGCCGGCAACGAAGTCTGTGCCAAAAGAAATAATGACATTAGTTGATCGGCCGTTGATTCAATATGCTATCGACGAAGCGCGCGCGGCCGGAATTAAGGAGTTCATTTTTGTGACCTCTCGGGGAAAAGGCGCTTTGGAAGATTACTTCGATCATGCGCCAACCCTGGAACAGGAATTGCGCCGAAAGAATAAGGATGATCTTCTTGAGGTGCTCAAAAATACAAATATGGAAAGCGGTGCGATTGCGTATGTGCGTCAGCACAAAGCGCTTGGCCTAGGGCATGCTGTTTGGTGTGCCAAGCGGCTCATTTCAAACGAACCTTTTGCTGTTATTTTACCGGATGATGTTATTTCTGCAGAAAAACCGTGTTTGCAGCAAATGGTGGAGGCTTATGAAGAAACGGGCGGCAATATGGTTGCCGCAATGGAAGTGGCGCCAGACAAGACGTCCTCTTATGGTATTTTGGATGTAAATCAAGAAGACGGATCTCTCGCCAAAATAAACGGTATGGTGGAAAAGCCAAAAGTAGAAGACGCCCCTTCCAACTTGGCAGTAATTGGTCGCTATATTTTGGCACCTTCCGTTTTGACTAATCTAAATAAAATGAAATCGGGCGCTGGCGGAGAAATTCAGCTAACGGATGCCATCGCTGCGGATATCGAAAATGATGTTGATGTATATGGGTATCGCTTTTCAGGTCAGCGCTTTGATTGCGGATCGAAATCCGGGTTCTTGCAAGCTACCATTGCCTTTGGCCTTGCGCGAGATGAGTTGAAAGACGATTTGGCTGGCTACATAAAGACAATCGCGGGCGAATTATAAATCACCATGAACACCAAGCAGCTTCGGGAAAACACCCCCTCAACACCGAGGTTGCTTGCACTCAAAACGCTATTTCTAAATCGCCGCCTTGTGCTGCGTGCGTATAGGAAACGGTTTGAGCTACGCCTCAAGAAATCTTTTCTAGGGAAAAGGTCGAAGGGAGGGGTTATTTGTTTTTCAACGGTGCGGAATGAAAAATTCCGCCTACCATATTTCTTGAAACATTACCGAGGGCTTGGGGTCCAAGAATTTTACTTTGTGGATAACGGCAGTACCGACGGGACATTTGAGTATCTAAGCGAGCAACCGGACACAGCCATTTGGGCGAGTTCTTATGGCTATAGAGATTCCCGATTTGGGACTGACTGGCTGAATTATTTGCTAAATAAATACGGCAGAAATAAATGGGTCTTGGTCGTTGACGCGGACGAATTGCTGATTTACCCCGAATGGGAAGATATGTCCCTTCCCGAGCTTACGAAGAAAATATCTAAGAAAAGTCAAAGAGCGTTAGCTGCTGATTTGATTGATCTTTACCCGAATGCTCCACTAAATTGCATCCAAAATAGCTCAGGCGAAGAACCAATCAAGATTTTACAGTGGTTTGACGGCTGCGGCTACTGGGTTGAAAAGCAAAAAAGATTTAACGCTCTTCGATTGCAGGGTGGAGTGCGTGCGCGTTTCTTTTTTCAAAATCAACCCGAATTAGCACCCACATTGAACAAAATCCCTCTGGTTTTTTGGAGGCGGGGCTACACGTTGGTCAACTCAACACATACTTTGCTACCAGCGAAACTAAACTCGGTATGGAAAAACAATATCTCTGGCGCCCTGTTGCACACAAAGTTCTTACCTGGCGCGTCAGACAGAGCAAAAACGGAAAGGGAAAGAGATCAGCATTTCCAAAGCAGCCAAAGATACCGCACTTATTATGAGCGCATAGAAATGGGGCCCAATCTTTGGACAAAAGATTCGGAGAGATTCTCCGGGTGGAAACAGTTAGTAGCTCTTGGTCTGATGAAAAACTGTTCCAATTAAGTGTTGGGATAATCCCGTTGACGTGGTAGGCTCGAAAAAGACAATAGGAATGCAGTTGTATCTCAGCTCATCAAATCTAGACTTCTATCGTAGGTATTTAAAGCTTCGCGCTTACCGAAAGCGTCACCAACTGAAAAAAGTTAGATCGCGCCATCTTTCTCCCCGACCACATGAAATTCGGTTGGTTTGCGTTCTTAGAAATGAGAGCTCCCAACTTGGCGCATTTCTCGAGTATTATCGAAATATAGGTATAAAGGACTTTTTCTTTATTGATAATGAAAGCACGGATAATACTCGCGAAATTCTAGTTGAGCAACCTGATGTGACTCTTTGGTCGGCGACTGGCTCATATAAAGCTGCGAGATATGGAATAGATTGGGTCAATTGGGTGCTCATGAGGTATTGCGCAGGTGTTTGGGTTTTGGTCGTAGATGCAGATGAATTATTACTGTACCCTTTTTGTGACGAAAGGCCGCTACATGCGTTTACAGCATATCTTGATGAGATTGAATGCCCTGTCTTTCATGCCAATCAAGTGGATGTTTATGGAAAAGAATATTTCAATCACCGAAAAGATATAGGTGTTGGAGGGAACTTAAAAACTATTTGGTTCGACAGCTTTCCATATTCTACGAAGGCCGATCTGCGTTTTCAAAACCCTTGGGTGCAAGGCGGTGTTCGCCAGCGGCACTTTTTCTACGATAGGCTAAGTGAATCACCAGCGCTGAACAAAGTACCTTTGGTCAAATGGAAATCGAATTACGTTTACGTCAGCTCAACTCATAACCTGCTGCCGACTTTTCTTAACAGAATAACTCCGAGCGCATACAGTAGGTTTCCATGGGGTGCATTATTGCACACAAAGCTAATAGGTGCTTTTTCCGATAAGGTTGATGAAGAGCAACAACGACAGGAACATTTTAATTCCTCATCGGAATATGAAATATACGCACGGCATAGTAGTCAACTGGAGTGGTGTGAGTGTTCTGAGGTTTATAAGAATTGGCGGCAGTTGGAAGTGTTGGGGCACATTTCGAGGGGTGATTGGCGGTGAGTAATAGTCGACTTGGAATTGTTATTTTGTCCCACAAAAGTCTGGTTCGCGCAATTCAAGTGGCTGAGTTTTGGTCAAAGGTGGGGTGTTTCTGCGTAATCCACGTGGATAGATCTGTATCAGAAAGCCAAACTCTGAATGACCAGAAAGGCAAGCTGTTTGGGGGCAATATAGCCATTATTTCCAAAGAAAAGTGCAGTTGGGGAATGTATAGTATGGTTCTAGCAACTATTGCTTCCGTAAAAGAAATTTTATCTCAGTGTAAGGCAGTCGAGAGAGTCATTTTGACCTCCGAAAGCTGCCTTCCCATAAAGGGCCCTGATTACTTTCATGAGTGGCAAGCCGGTTCTTCCGATGTGGATTTTATCGAAAATAATCTATATTATCGGAGTGCGTCCTATTCATTGATCGGTGAAAGGTTTCAGCGGTTTCATTTTTTTGGTTGGAAGAATAATAGGTGGATGTTCGAAATGTCCGAGGCACTTCAAAAGAAATTCAACATTCACAGGAAAATACCAAACTCATTGGAGATGTCATTTGGGAGCCAGTGGTGGTGCTTGCGGCGTGAGACGCTTGAAAAGATTATCGCAGATTTAGAAAATAACGCGCTCGAAAGATTCTTTAAGTATACTTGGGTGCCCGATGAGATTTTGTTCCAAACACTAGTTCGAAGGAATTCTGATAATGTGAGGAGCTACTCTTTATGTTATACTGAATTTGATAAATTTGGAAAGCCACGGGTGTTTTTTGATGATCACCTTCCTAAACTTAAGAGGTCTCGTCACTTGATCTGCCGTAAAGTTCATCCGCAAGCAGACGCCCTTTACGACTATTTCTTGTCTCGATGAGTATAGTTTTGTTGTTTCCTAGGAATTGGAGGGAATACGATGCAGCGGGATGATCGGGGTGGTTTTTCATATTTTGCAATCCTGGCGAGCATGAGGACGGGGTCAAACTTATTAGAAGAGCAGATGGTGAATTTCGGGGACTTGGCATGTTTCGGTGAGGTATTTAACCCTAGTTTTGTTTCGCACCCAGGCCGAAAAGATATTTTCGGGGTTGGTCTCGCGGAGCGGAATGGGGATCCTGTTCGGTTGGTGGATAGGTTAAAGTCCGAGCCGGGGTTTAATGGTTTCCGGCTTTTCCATGATCACGACCCTAGGGTTATAGACTACGTTCTTAGAGATAAAAAATGTGCCAAAGTGTATTTGAAGCGCGATCCAATTGACAGTTACGCTTCGCTGAAAATTGCGCGGCAGACTGGTCAATGGAGGACAACAAATGCAGCCAATATTAAGCGCGCGCGCGTAAGGTTCGACGAAGCTGAGTTTCATGAGTATCTACTGGCGCTGAAAGGATTTGAAAGAAAAGTCTTCCTGGAAACGAAGCGCACTGGTCAAACGGTGTTTTCGTTGGCTTATGAGGAGTTGCTCGATGCTGAAGTCATTTCTGGGTTACTTCAGTTTATGGGGGTTGGCGAAAAGGGGAGGCCTAAGGCACCGAGGATAAAAAAGCAGAATTCTTCCCATGTTAGGGAGAAGTTTGTGAATTCGGATGACGTGGAGCGGTATCTCTCTAGAATTTCTGCTGAGCGTTTTGAAGGGCACGATTTTTACCCGCTCAAAGTCAATTCTCGGGTTCGTAGTTTCCTATTCTGCGAAAATGTTGGTCTTGTGTATTGCCCGGTAACCTCTTGTCTTGACGCTGAAATTGCTCGTTGGCTGGGGTATCTGGGGGGCGGTGGAAAAGCTGTAAAGTGTGGTGTAACTCAAGCTGAGTTAAAGTCCTGGAAGATTGAGCACCCTGGGTTCAGGAGCTTTACGATTCTACGGCACCCTGTATTGCGCGCGTATTCTAGTTTTGTTTCGTTGCTAGAAAATAAGGAAGGCAGCGCACCAAGCGGGCTTTATGAATATCTTTCTTCGGAATATGGAATCTCGATGGTTGGTGGTGCGCGAGATGATGCAAATTCAAGAGCCGAATTTCGGAAGTTTTTGGAATTCTTAAAGGCAAATAAAGATGGGCGCACGCCATTTGCGGTGGCTCAAGAATGGATGTCCCAGGTGGATATTCTAAAGGGGATTTCTCAATATCTCCCGCCGGATTTGATTTTAAGAGAGGATGAAGCGACGCAGAAGCTTGGGCAGCTTGCGTCGCAATTCGTTTCTGATGTTGACGGGCCGGATATAGCGAATAGCGAACTTATTAGATGTGTAAACCAAGTGCATGATGAGAAAATCGAGCGTAAAGTCAGGGCAATCTACGGAAAAGACTATGACTTGCTTGGATTTTCAGATTGGTCCTGATTACGCGGCCTTAACCGGACGTGCTTCGCAGAGAATTGTGTATAGGGTTGCTGCGTCTCTATTTGCGCGGAGTTTTGCGCAAATAGATGTTTCCCTGAGTGTTCGAGAAACGAGTGCCAGCGCTTTTAGATGTTCTACGCCAGCATCTTGAGGTGCGAATAATGCAAATGCTATATCTATGGGTTCTTTATCGACCGCACTAAAGTCGATTGGTTTTTCCAAAAGGATGAAGGTGCCGACTACGCGGTCGATACCTTCTATTCTTGCATGCGGCAATGCAACGCCGCGTCCGACGCCGGTAGGGCCTAATGCTTCGCGTGCGCGCAGGGCTTCGGTGGCCAGATCTGCATCTATATTATGAGTGGAACTGACCAATTCACCAATATACTGGAATAATCTTTTTTTACTGGATACCGAGCCGGTCGCTTTTACCGCGTCCGGCGAGAGCAAGCTTGAAAATTCCATCACACAGAAGCCCTATTGGGAACGCGATTTATGGATCAATCCATCCGATGTTTCCGTCGTCTCGACGGTAAACAACATTAATCCCGTTCTTTTTCTCATTCATAAACACTAAGACAGGGGCTTCGGCCAGTTCCATCTGCATCACAGCTTCTCCGACAGATAGAGCAGGAATGTTGGTTTCCATCTCTGCAATAATGATCGGCTGGAGGCTTTCAGGCTCTGACTCGTCCCCTTTGTCATCTGAGGCCAGGATATAGGAGGAAGCTCCAGAAAATTCAACCGGTTCTGCACGGTCCTTGTGATGATCTTTCAATCTACGCTTGTATCGTCGAAGCTGCTTTTCCATCTTGTCGCAACTTGATTCAAAGGCAGCATAGATCTCTGGGGCATGTGCTTTGGCTTGGGCGTTTAGGCCGGTGGAGAGATGGATCGTGATCTCGCATACAAATTCGTGACCAGATTTCGAGAAAATTATATGCGCGTCAGTCGGTCGTTCGGCGTATTTTTGAACTGCGCTTCCGAGGCCGTCTTTAACATGGGTCTGAAGGGCTTCACCGATATCGATTTGTTTTCCGCTGATTTGGTAGCGCATTATATGGTCCTTTTTCTGCGTGAAGGGTATGCAAGGTCAAGCCCGTTGATCTAAGCCTTTGGCCCGGAGAATTTTTTCCGGTTCTTGGAGCTGTGCGACTCATGGGCGAAACTGAGAAGTTATGCATACCATGACTAAAGTGGACGACAATTTGTCTGACCTGTCAACGCCAATGCGTGCATGGCCTTTATGCAATCTTAAAGCTATCGCCTAGATAAACGCTGCGCACCTTTTCGTTATTGACCACATCCTCAGCTGTGCCGGACATAAGCACATTTCCATCATGTAGGATATAGGCGCGGTCCACGATGGTGAGGGTTTCGCGCACATTATGGTCGGTGATTAGCACACCTATGCCGCGAGTCTTGAGGTCGGCGACAAGTTGCCGAATGTCTCCAACCGAGATGGGATCGACCCCAGCGAAGGGTTCATCAAAGAGCAGGTACTTTGGATTTGCTGCTAAGCAGCGGGCAATTTCCACTCGGCGGCGCTCGCCTCCAGATAGGGCAAGGGCCGGGGCGCGGCGTAGGTGCTCGATAGAAAATTCGCTGAGCAGCTCTTCTAATCGGCCGCGCCTTTTATATCTGTCTTTTTCTGCGATATCTAAAATCGCCGAGATGTTATCTTCGACTGAAAGACCGCGGAAAATGCTGTTTTCTTGGGGCAGATAGCCGATGCCGAGCCGTGCGCGGCGATACATTGGTAGTACTGTGACATTGATGCCATCTACATAAACGGTGCCGCCTTCGGGGATAACCAAGCCCGCGATGGAATAGAATGTGGTTGTTTTGCCAGATCCGTTTGCCCCGAGCAGCGCGACTACCTCGCCGCGGTTCAGGGTCATGGAGACATCACGAATGACCATCTTTTTGCGGTAGGATTTTCGCAGGTGTTTTATATGCAGCCCGTGCTCCGGGGCAGTGTTTGATGGGTTTGGTTGCGACATCAATCGTCCGTGGCCGGTTTGAGAACAGTTCTAACCCGCCCTTCCAATCGTGCTGTGTTGGCTCTTAGGTTGATGGCCATACGCTGAGAGCTGAGGATGGTGCGGCCTTGTGTCATGAGCACATCGCCTGTCATGATAATCTCGCCTGTGTCGACCTTATAGGCTGCGCTTGCGGCTTCTGCGGCGTCTTTTCCGCTAACCAGTACGACGTTGCCTCTGGCATGCAGCTTGTCGATTCCGGTCTGCCCGTCGCCGTATTCAACTAAAATTCGATCTGCTGACAGGCGCAGCTCGCCTTGGATCACCAGGACATTGCCCTCAAAAGAGGCTTTGCCGGATGCTTGGTCCACTGCAAGGCGATCTGCGGTGACTTCAATCGGTGCATCCGTTTGTTGGGCGCTCGTTCCGAAGCCCACTGAGGTGCCTTGTGCTAAGCTGGCAATAGGCCAGGTTGCGGAAAACGCGCAAAAAGCTGCAATCATCAAATAGATGGTCGGTCTCATTGGCCTGTCCCCTTTGGTGTGTATAGCAGCTGCACCCCGCCGCTGAAAAGGATTTGCACCCCCTCCTTACTGTCCATATGCCCGACACGCAAATGCCCAGCGGTGATGCGTCCCATTGGACCTAAAGCCTGGATCCCCGAAGGGGCAGTTATGTCCAATTCTAAAAGGCGGGCTTCGAGCGTCTCGGCGTAAATTCGATACCCGATTGAGCTGTCAATTAGGACATTCCCCGACAACCGCGCAACGTCATTGAGAATATCGACGTCACCCCTATCGGCTACAAGAGCTAGCTCCGTCTCATCAATCAAGTTGATTCGAAATGCGATTTCTTGTGCTTCATTCCCGTCCTCTCCTCTGGAGACGACTTGACCGGCTGACAATGTGATGCGGTGCCCATGCGAGGTAACACCGGCAAAGAAGGGGCCTGTGATGCGCTCATCCCTAATCCGCTCGGCAATCTCATCGGCGGCAAAGGGGATGTCTCCATCCGTGTTCATCCGGCCTGAGGTTAAAAACAGCGTGGATAGGATCAAGAGGGCCACCAGCGGCAGCGCTACTTTGAGGATATTGATCCGCCTGGAATATGGGTCCGCCTGGCTCACTGGTTAGACCAGCCCAACGCGCAGGCAGTCATGGATGTGGAGAAATCCGATAGGGGCATCCTCTTCGATCACAAACAAGCAGGTGACTTTGGGCGTTTGCATCGTCATAAGCTTTACCGCCTCTTGTGCAAGCGCATCTGCCCGAATCGTGCGCGGGGCGCGCGTCATGACATCGGCGGCTGTTAGATCAAGCAGGCCTGCCATATGGCGGCGCAAATCGCCATCGGTGATGACACCCGCAAGTTTACCATTTGGATCCGTGATCCCGACCACCCCAAAGCCTTTTTGGCTAATTTCAAGCAGAGCCTCAGCCATGGGGGCATCTTGCGCAACAAGAGGCAGCGCATCGCCCGAATGCATCAGATCCCGTACCTTTGCCAGCTGCGCCCCGAGTTTGCCGCCGGGATGAAACTCGCGGAAGTTCTCAGCGGTAAATGCGCGATGCTCCATAAGCGCCACAGCCAAAGCATCCCCATAGGCCAGCGTCAGCGTGGTTGAGGTTGTCGGCACAATTCCGGTGCCGCAAGCCTCTTTATGGGCGGGCATGAGCAGAACAATATCGGAATTTGTGGCCAACGTGCTACCAGCCTTGCTCGTCAGCGCAAGCAGGGGAATATCAAAGCGGCGTGTGAAGCTGATAAGATTCGCAAGCTCCGGCGCTTCCCCCGAATTGGAAATGGCCAGCACCAAATCCGCCCGTGTGATCATGCCCAGATCACCATGGCTCGCCTCAGCTGGATGCACAAATTGCGCGGGCGTGCCAGTACTGGCAAAGGTGGCCGCGATCTTACGCGCGATATGGCCTGACTTCCCGATACCAGAGACAATCACGCGCCCCGTGGTCGCGGTGATTTTCTCAATCGCGCGGTCAAATTCCGGCCCCAAACTGTCTGCAAGCCTGTTCAGCGCCTGAGCCTCGTGGCGGATCACCCGGCTTGCGGTTTTGGTATATTTGCTCATGAATGGGCGAAAATATCCGTTTCGGGCCAGCCTTCAAGATCCAACAATGCCCGGACAGGTAGGAAATCAAAGCAGGCATGGGCCAGCTCAAGCCGCCCTTCACGTGCAAGCCGCCCGTCCAACGCCTCTTTCAAGCGGTGCAGATACAGCACGTCAGAGGCCGCATATTCCAGCTGTGCCTCGCTCAGCTCTGCCGCGCCCCAATCACTCATCTGCTGCTGCTTGGAGATATCAACGCCCAGCATCTCTTGCAGCAGGTTTTTCAGCCCATGGCGGTCCGTATAGGTACGCACCAACTTGCTGGCGATTTTTGTGCAATAGACCGGAGCCGTCAGCGCGCCCAGGGCCTGTTGCAAGACCGCGATGTCAAACCGGCCAAAGTGAAAGAGCTTAAGCACTTCGGGATCTTCCAGCAAGCTGGCCAGATAAGGGGCAGAGGTTTGATCGCGCTCAATCTGGACGATATGCGCATCGCCATCGCCGCTTGAAAGCTGCACAACGCAAAGCCGATCGCGATGCGGGTTAAGGCCCATCGTTTCACAATCAATCGCAACAACAGGTCCAAGGTCGAGGTCGTGGGGCAGATCGCCAATATAAAGATGATTTGTCATGTCTGGGCTATACAATGCGTTCGAAGGCGAGAAAAGTGCTCAAATCTGTCATATTAGCCAAGTTTTGTTAACTCCGGCCGTGGCAAGGTCGCGAGCCAGTCAAGAACGAAAGCGCGGCACTGGTGTCCGGCCCAATCCGCGCCTGTAAGGCCGGGCGGCAAATACGGGTGATGTAGGACCAATCGCCGCCAATGATGCACGATCAATATCCGCAGCGCCGCGATTTCAAATGCCGTTTTCACCAGAGGATCAATCTGGGATTTTAGAGCTTTATACGTGCTGAGTAGATCGCGATATGCATCCGAGCTCGCCTCTGGCATGCAAAGCGCGCAAAGCCAATCGGGCAGGTTCGTGCAGGATAGCAGGGCCACATCAGTTGGGGCGCGGCAGCCTGAATGGGCCACAAAGATCCTTGGGGCGATCTGGCGAAATCCAGCAGTGTGCAGGGTTTCTTTGCCCTTTGAGTTTTCCGTCATAGCAATCTGCCAATCTTGCGGCAGCTCATTGACCGGATCATAGATCAGCGGATAGACGCGCGCAGTCTCGGCGCGCCCTTGCGGGGTAAGCATATATTGCGCCGTGCGCCCCAGTTTTTGCGAGGTCACCCAGCCATCTTGCTTGAGCCGGTGCAGCGCAACGCGCAGGGCCTCGGGTTTAATCCCCAGGCTATGGGCAAATTTGGACAGGACCGGACCTGCAATCTGGGCGTCCTCGCTTTGGCTGAGATCCCCGAAGAGCGTGACAACCAAAGACCACACGGGCGGGGTGCCAAGGCGCTCGGCGAATAATTCCGGGGCGTTAATAGGCATTCATCGTCAAGAGATCATAGGCGGCAACGGGCTCACCATCTTGATTTGTGAGCGCTACATGCCAGCGAATTTCCCCATATTCCTCATTGCGCGGCGTTTTCGCTTTCACCGTCAGATCAACGCAAATGCTATCGCCCGCCTGAACCGGCTTCATAAAGCGCAGATTATCGAGCCCCGTATTGGCCAGAACCGGGCCGGGTTCGGGATCAACAAAGAGGCCCGCGGCAAAGCTGAGCAGCAGATAACCATGCGCGACCCGACCGGGAAAGAAGGGGTTCGCGGCGGCCGCCTCTTCATCCATATGCGCATAGAATGTATCGCCGGTGAAATGCGCAAAATGTTCGATATCGTCCATCGTGATGGTGCGCGCCTCTGTATGCAGGGTGTGACCAAGCTCAAGATCGTGGAATTTGCAGGTGAAGGGGTGCGGCTTGTCCGTAACTTGTTTCGCACCTGGAACCCATTCGTTACTGATCCGTGACAGCAAATCTGGGCTGCCTTGCACAGCGGTGCGCTGCATGAAATGCATGACACCTCGAATGCCGCCCAGCTCTTCTCCGCCACCCGCGCGCCCTGGCCCGCCATGTACCAGATGGGGCAGGGGAGAGCCGTGCCCCGTCGCCTCGCCCTTACTGTCGCGATTGTTGAAATAGATCCGCCCGTGATAGGCTGCAGAGCTTAATGTGATCTCGCGCGCCACCCCTGGATCATGCGTGATTACCGAGGTCACAAGGCTGCCCCCGCCCATATTGGCGATCTTTGCCGCGTGGCCTGCATCCCGATAGCCCATGATTGTAGACACCGGGCCAAAGGCCTCAACCGAATGCACTGTGTTGGCCGTATCGGGGTTTGCACAATGAAACAGCACCGGGGCAACAAAGGCTCCGTTCTCGGGGCACTGGGCGCCCTCAAAGACCAATTCGGCCTCTGTTCCTATCAGCGCGGCCTTGTCCAGCACATCGCGCTTTTGCGCAGCGGAGATGAGCGCGCCCATTTGGGTTTCCTTTGCGCGCGGATCGCCAATTTTCACCTGTGCCAAACGATCTGAGAGCTGGTCAACTACAGCATCAACCTGAGCCTCTGGGACCAAAATGCGGCGGATCGCAGTACATTTTTGCCCCGCCTTTGCAGTCAGCTCGCGCGTAACTTCGCCAAGGAAAATGTCAAACTCCGGCGTTCCGGGCACAGCGTCAGGCCCCAGGATCGAGGCGTTCAGACTGTCTTGCTCTGCTGTGAAGCGCACGGCTTCGCGCAGAATATTGGCATGGCTGCGCAGTTTCAGTGCGGTATCGGCAGAGCCGGTGAAGCTGAGCACATCTTGGCCCCCCAAATGATCCAGCGTATCCCCGAGCCCCCCGGTGACTAGCTGCAATGCACCTTCGGGCAAAATCCCGCTCTCAAGCATAATCCGCACGCAGGCCTCAGTCACATAGCAACTGGCGGTGGCGGGCTTCACAATTGCGGGCATGCCAGCCAGCCACGTGGGGGCGAGCTTTTCCAGCATGCCCCAAACCGGGAAGTTAAACGCATTGATATGCACCGCAACGCCCTGGCGGGGAGCGCAGATATGGCGACCAAAGAATTGCCCATCGCGCCCTAATTGCTCAGGCGGGCCATCCAGATAAACATGCGCATCGGGCATCTCGCGCCGCCCTTTAGAGGCATAGACCAGCATCGTGCCAATGCCGCCATCAATGTCGATCTTGTGATCGCTGAGCGTCGCGCCCGTATCATAGCTGAGCTCATACAGTGCGGCTCGGTGCTCGCGCAGATGCAAGGCGAGCGCTTTGAGCATGCGGGCGCGGTCATGAAAAGTCAGCTTGCCAAGCGCCGCTCCGCCCTGAGCCTTCGCCCAGCCGAGCATATCCTGAAAGGGAAGCGCGTCATTTCCAGCAAAAGCGATGGGCGCGCCGGTGATAGCACTTTCGATGCTGCGCGAGCCGTCCCCCGGTGCAACCCATTTTCCAACCGCAAAGCTTTCTACTGCGCGCATGTCTTTCCCCCTAGTTTTTAGTGCTGATCGTAATCCAGCACGATCTTATCTGTGAGCGGATAGCATTGACAGGTCAGCACAAACCCGGCGCGCACCTCATAATCCTCTAGCGCGTGGTTTGCCAGCATCTCGGCCTTGCCTTCGATCACCTTGGCCTTGCAGGTGCTGCATACACCGGCGCGGCAGGCATAGGGCGCATCCAGATTGTTGTTCAATGCGCCTGTCAGCACCGGCTCGCCTTGGGGCAGGGTAAACGCATGGGCCGTGCCGTCAATGATCACGGTGGTTGCAACCCCTTCAGCCGTGGCGCGGACCTTTGGAGGCTGTTTGAGTCGCCCTTGCTGGGCCGCGCCAAACAGCTCGAATTTGATCTGTTCTTTGCTCAGGCCATGGCTTTCCAGCGCAGAAGAAATCGCCAGCATCATCGGCTCGGGGCCGCAGATAAAGGCCTCATCCACGGCTTTGATGTCTATCCAATGCTCGAACAGCGCGGCGCATTTTTCGCCATCCACGCGGCCCGCAAAGAGATCAATATCCTGCTCGCCGCTTTCCAGCACATGCAGCACGGTCAGCCGACCCATATAGCGGTTTTTCAGATCCTCGATTTCTTCGCGGAACATGATCGTCGCTGGGGCGCGATTGGCATAGACCAGCGTGAAATGGCTGAGCGGCTCGCGTGCGAGGATGGATTTCATCAGCGACAAGACCGGCGTGATCCCAGAGCCGCCCGCAAAGCCGAGATAGGTTTTGGCATTGCCCGCGTCGATTTCGGTCGTAAAGCGCCCCTGAGGCGGCATCGCCTCCAGCTTGTCACCGACGCTTAGCCCCTCATTGGCGAAACTCGAAAAGGCCCCACCCTCAACCCGTTTGATCCCAACCTGCAAAACGCCATCATCAAGCCCGGCGCAGATCGAGTAATTGCGCCGCAGCTCAGTTCCGTCCAGTTCGTGGCGAAAGGTTAGGTATTGTCCCGGCTGAAAGGCAAAGGCCTCTGGCGCCTCCGGCTGCAAGGTAAGCACCACCGCATCGCGAATGGTTTTGTGAATACCGGTGACGGTGAGCGTTTGGAACTGGGACATGTGCTTTCCCTTAGATACATTTGAAAAAGTCGAAGGGCTCTAGGCAGCTTTTGCAGCGCCATTGGGCCTTGCAGGGGGTTGAGCCGAATTGGCTGACCCGCTCCACATCGTTTGAGCCACAATGCGGGCAGCGCTCAGGCCCCTTCGCGCTATTGGGCGGCGCGATCCCGTAAGCCTCTAACTTGGCATGACCCTCTTTCGAAATCCAATCGGTGGTCCAGGGCGGAGAAAGCTGGCGCTTGAGATGGATCTTTTCGATGCCGTTTTTGCGCAGCGCGGCTTCGATTTCCATATTGATCACGCTTGTGGCCGGGCAGCCGGAATAGGTCGGCGTAATGGTGACCTCTAGCGTGTCTTCATCCCAGCGCAGATCGCGGATGATGCCAAGATCATTGAGCGAAATCGCGGGAATTTCTGGATCGGGCACTTCATCAAGCCAGCTGCGGATTTCTCCGATATCCGGCTTGCCCGCTACCATGTGGCCCCCGGATAGGCGCGTTGCAACCATTGCATTGTGCTGAGCATATGGCCCAGATGTTCGCTATGGCGCGCGCCGGTTTTGCCACCCTGGTGGGCAAAAGTGCTGTCTGGCGCTGTAAGGGTCGCTTCATCCAGAACTCCGCGGATCTGCGTCATCACCGCATCCTGCATAGCGCTTGGGTCAAAGCCGATGGCCTGGTCGATCTCATCGGCGGTGAACATCTCGCCCACATAAGGCCAAAGCCGGTTGAGTGCGGCTTGCATCCGCTCATGGCTCTCTTCTGTGCCATCGCCAAGGGCAATCACAATATCGCTTGAGCGCTCTAGGTGATAGGTCACTTCTTTCAGGGATTTGCTGGCAATAGCAGCAATCTCAGAGTCGGGGTTTTGCGCAAGGTTTTGCAACGCGCCCCTATGCCAAGCGTCAAACAGGAACTGACGCATCATGGTCACGCCAAAATCCCCGTTGGGTTGCTCGACCAAAAGCAGGTTCCGAAAGTCCCACGCATCGCGCAGAAAGGCCAGATCATCGGCGGATTTGCCCGCGCCTTCGCGATTTGCTGCCAGTTCGAGCCAGAGCGTCGCCTGTCCAATCAGATCCAGCGCCACATTCGCCAGCGCGATATCTTCCTCCAAAACAGGCGCATGACCGCACCATTCTGACACACGATGTCCGAGAACCAGGGCATTGTCCCCCAGCCGCAAAAGCGCTTGAATTTCAGGGGTCATCACATTTTTCCCGCTTCTTCTGGGATCTCGAAAAAACTGGGATGCCGGTAGACCTTGCTATCGGCTGGGTCATAAAGGCTGTCCTTGTCCGAGGGATCAGCCGCTGTGATTTGGGTTGATTCCACGACCCAAATGCTAAGCCCCTCTTTGCGGCGCGTATAAACATCGCGCGCATTCTTGATCGCCATCGCAGCATCGGGTGCATGCAGCGAGCCTACATGCCGATGACTCATCCCATGCTGACCGCGAATAAACACTTCCCAAAGGGGCCATTCCGGGCTCATCGCTTTTGCTCCATTTTTGTCATTATTCTGTCTCTCAACTCAGATCCACTAAGAGCTGATCACCACGCGCAGCTGCTGCCATGACAACGGCGCGCAGTTCGCCGTAGCTTGCCAGAACCCACTCACGATCTTCCGGATTTTCAGCATCCCAGATAAAGGGATAGATGTCCTCTCTCTCAAAGGTGCCAAAGTCAAAATGGGCTGAGACATCGCTATGTGCGGCGAGCTGCTCGGCAAGAGCCTTGGTCTCGGCAACGCTGAACAGGCGCGGTGGACCATAGCCGTTATCCTCGCCGATCGGGGTGCCGCCCATCGTCAAAGGCCCTGCATATAAGCCCGGACCATTTGCGGTGCAGATCAACATATCCACTGCGTGCCAAGCCTTATCCAGGTAGGCACAGGTTTCGGAAGAGGCAAACAGTTTGTCATCAAGATAGTCGTCAATCGCTGACTGGCCACCATTGGCAAGCGTTTCCGCCTTCGCAGAGGGGACTGCAAAGACATGCATAGACATACTCATTAGGGGTTACTCCGCAGCTATGCGCTGTGCGCGTTTCTTTTCAGCATGGGCCAACATACCCTCACGTACCCAAGCGCCCTCATCCCAGGCCTTGTTGCGGGCCTCGAGCCGCTCAACCGAGCAGGGGCCATTGCCTTTGAGCACATCAAAGAACTCGGACCAATCGGGGTCGGCGTAATCATAATGCCCGCGCTCGTCATTCCATTTCAGGGTCTCATCCGGCACCGTCAGGCCGAGATATTCTGCTTGCGGCACCACATCATCGACGAATTTTTGGCGCAGCTCGTCATTGGTGTTTATCTTGATTTTCCAAGCCATGGATTGCCCAGAATGCACGCTTTCACCATCAGAGGGACCGAACATCATGAGCGAAGGATACCAAAAGCGGTTCAGCGCATCTTGCGCCATTCTCTTTTGCGCCTCTGTGCCCGCGCAGAGCTTCATCATGATGTCATAGCCCTGGCGTTGGTGAAAGCTTTCCTCTTTGCAAATGCGAATCATCGCCCGTGAATAAGGTCCGTATGAACAGCGCTGCAGCGGCACTTGGTTCATGATTGCGGCTTGGTCCACCAGCCAGCCAACCGCGCCAATATCGGCCCAAGTCAGCGTGGGGTAGCTGAAGATCGAAGAGAATTTCATCTTGCCAGATAGCAGATCACGGGTCAGCTCATCGCGGCTCACCCCAAGCGTTTCCGCCGCGCAATAAAGGTAAAGCCCATGCCCGGCCTCATCCTGCACCTTAGCCAGTAGGATCTGTTTGCGCTCAAGCGTTGGGGCGCGGGTGATCCAATTGCCCTCGGGCAGCTGGCCCACGATCTCGGAATGTGCATGTTGACCGATCTGGCGGATCAGTGTTTTGCGATAGCCTTCGGGCATCCAATCTTTGGGCTCAATTTTTTCGCCCGCGTCAATACGGTCTTGAAACGCGATTTCCTGCGCGCTCATCTCGTCGCGGGATTTCTGGCCGCTGGATTTTACCATTTGCGCATACATCTTGGGCACCCTCCTCAAGCATCTTGGCAAAAAGCGTAAGTGAGATTCGCACCCTTTTCAAGAAATATGTTACTAGAATTGGATGGCTGTCAAAATTTAGTAACGCAAAGGTGGCTTGCGCGCGCAAGCCGCATGTAAGAACATCCCGAAAAAAGGGGGTGTAAGACATGGCGGGCCGTGTTTCAATTTTGGGCGTGTTTGTGGCGGATCTGACCTTTCGAGCAGACCGCCAGCCAAGCATTGGAGAGACGCTTTTGGGCACGGGCTTTGCGCTGGGGCCGGGCGGGAAAGGCTCTAACCAAGCGGTCGCAGCGGCGCGGGCCGGGGCCGAGACTGTGATAATCACCCGGCTGGGGCGCGATATGTTTGCCGATATGGCCGATGAGATTTGGGCCGAGGCCGGTGTGCGCGGGGCGGTTATGCGCGGCGCGACACCAACCGGAGCGGCGCATATCTATGTGGAGAACGGCTCTGGCGATAACGCGATCATCATCTATCCGGGTGCTGCTGGTGAGATATCTGTTGCGGACGTTGAGTCGCAGCGAGTTGAAATCGAGCACTCGGATGTGTTCATCACCCAGCTCGAACAACCGCTTAAGGCGGCGATTGCCGCTCTGGAAATTGCGAAAGCCGCTGGCGTGACCACAATCCTCAACCCAGCTCCCGCCCGTGCTTTGCCTCAAGAGATCTACCCTTTATGCGATTACGTGACGCCGAATGAGACAGAGGCCGAACAGCTTACCGGGATCAAGGTGGTGGACATTCCTTCGGCCACACAAGCCGCTGAGAGGTTCTGCGACCTCGGGGCCAAAGGCGCAATTATCACGCTTGGGGCGCAAGGGGCGTTGCTTTTTGATGGCAAAGAGGCGCGGCATGTGCCTGCGGTTGTGGCGGGAGAGGTCGTTGAAACCACAGGGGCCGGGGATGCGTTCAATGGCAGTTTCGCCGCTGCCTTAGCGCGCGGGCTGGATCCTCTTGCCGCCACCGGTTTTGGCTGCGCAGCGGCAGGTATTTCCGTGACCCGCCCCGGAACCGCGCCCTCCATGCCGACGCGCGCCGAGATTGAGGCGCTTCTTTCAACACTTTGATCACAATAATGGCGTGCGATGTGAAATCTCTGTGCACTGGTAGCTCCCCACTTGCCAGATCGCTTGGCAGCTACAGATCACAGTGATAGGGAGGCGCGGGCACTACTGACCAAGAGCGAGGGAAACATGACGCAATATCCATCTTCATTTAATCGAGACGAGCTGCTGAAATGTGCCCGCGGTGAGCTCTTTGGGCCTGGGAATGCGCAATTGCCCGAGCCACCCATGCTGATGATGGATCGTATCACCGAGATTTCCGGCGACGGCGGGGAGCATGGCAAAGGTCATGTGATCGCCGAATTTGATATCACCCCCGATCTTTGGTTTTTCGACTGCCATTTCCCTGGCAATCCGATCATGCCGGGCTGCCTTGGGCTGGATGGTCTTTGGCAGCTTACTGGCTTTAATCTGGGTTGGCGCGGCTGGCAGGGGCGCGGCTATGCGCTTGGTGTGGGCGAGGTCAAACTGACCGGAATGGTGCGCCCGGATCGCAAAATGCTGCGCTATTTTGTTGATTTCACTAAGGCCATCCAAACCCGCCGCCTGACGATGGGCGTCGCCAATGGCCGTGTTGAGGCCGATGGCGAGGTGATTTATCAGGTTACAGATATGAAAGTCGCCCTAAGCGAAAGCTGACCTGAGCGGACTGGGCGATACCATGGCAGATCTCTTTGACACCCCGCCTAGCCCGCCAGCTGATGCGCCGATGCGCCCTCTTGCAGATCGCTTGCGCCCTCAGACGCTTGGCGAGGTGATCGGCCAGCCTCGGCTTTTGGGGCTAGAGGCGCCCTTAAGTGTGATGCTGGCCTCTGGCGCGCTCAGCTCTTTGATTTTCTGGGGGCCGCCGGGCGTGGGCAAGACAACCATCGCCCGGCTTTTGGCCCATGAAACCGACCTGCATTTTGTGCAGATCAGCGCGATTTTCACCGGCGTGCCGGAGCTGCGCAAGGTGTTTGAAGCGGCCAAGCTGCGGCGACAAAACGGCAAAGGCACATTGCTGTTCGTTGATGAGATCCACCGCTTTAACAAAGCCCAGCAAGACGGGTTTTTACCCCATATGGAGGATGGCACGATCTTGCTGGTGGGGGCGAGTACGGAAAACCCCTCATTTGAGCTGAACGCCGCTCTTTTGAGCCGGGCTCAGGTTTTGGTGCTGGAACGGCTCACCGAGGAGGATCTTGAGCGGCTCTTGCAGCGCGCCGAAAATGATCTGGGCCGCGCATTGCCACTTGAGGCGCAGGCCCGCCAAGCGCTGATTGGGATGGCCGATGGGGATGGGCGCGCGCTGCTTAATCTCGTGGAACAGATTGCGGCTTGGCAAGGGGATCAAGTGCTGAGCTCAGAGGCACTTTCGCAGCGGCTCATGCGGCGGGCCACGAAATATGACAAATCGGGCGATGAGCATTACAATCTAATCTCAGCCCTGCATAAATCGGTACGCGGCTCGGACCCGGATGCGGCGCTTTATTGGTTCGCGCGCATGCTCAAGGGCGGAGAAGATCCCCGCTATCTGGCCCGGCGCATGGTGCGCATGGCGGTTGAGGATATCGGCCTGGCCGACCCGCAGGCGCAATCTGTCTGCCTGCAAAGCTGGGAGACTTATGAACGCCTTGGCTCGCCCGAAGGGGAGCTGGCTTTGGCGCAAGCGGTGATTTACCTTGCCCTGGCTCCAAAATCCAACGCAGCTTATGTGGCCTATAAAGCGGCGATGCGTATGGCCGCTCAATCGGGCTCCGCGCCCCCGCCCAAACATATCTTGAACGCACCCACAGGGTTGATGAAGGATCAAGGTTACGGCGCAGGATATGCCTATGATCATGACGCTGAAGATGGGTTTTCAGGGCAGAACTATTTTCCCGATGGTATGGAGCGCCCCGCGTTTTACGCCCCGGTCGAGCGCGGATTCGAGCGCGACCTTAGCAAACGTGTCGCCTATTTTGCCAAGCTGCGCGGCGCGCGCGAAACTTAACGCAAGGTCACTTATGATTTGACCGGGCGTCAAACGTGACAGCCTATCCTGCCTTTGCTTGCCTTGCGGCCAAAGAGGAGGAAAGCTATGCCCGTGTCAATCGACAAAACAGACGATGTTTGGACCATCATTCACAATCGCCCAGATGCACGCAACGCAGTGGATACGCCCCATGCTGTGGCACTATATGAGGCGTTTTTGGAATTTGAGCAGAGCGATGCAAAGGTTGCCGTGTTCTTTGGGCAGGGGGGCAATTTCTGCGCGGGCTGGGATCTGAAGCTCGCGGCCAGCCTGTCTGACGTTGAAAAGCGTGAGGCATATTTTGACGATCTGGAAATTCCGATGGGCTCAGCGCCTATGGGGCGGGGGCCGATGGGACCGTCGCGCATGGAGTTGAGCAAACCGGTGATCGGTGCGATTGAGGGTGCGGCGGTTGCTGGTGGCATGGAGCTGGCGCTTTGGTGTGATATACGGGTGATGGCTGAAACTGCCTATATGGGGGTTTATTGCCGTCGCTGGGGCATCACGCTGATGGATGGCGGGACCGTGCGTCTACCGCGCCTTGTGGGAGAGGGCCACGCGCTTGAGATTGCCATGACGGGCCGCAAGGTCGAGGCGACGGAATGTCTGCGCATCGGTCTGTGTGAACGCATTGCGCCTGAGGGCGGGGCGCGGGCTGCGGCAGAGGCTTTGGCGCATGAGATCGCGCGCTTTCCGCAAGAGGCTGTTCGGGCAGATCGGCGCGCCATTATCGAAAACCGGGGCCGCTCGGTGCGCGAGGCTTTGACCTTTGAATTTGCCCATGGGCTAGAAGCGATCCGGCGCGAGGGAACAGCTGGCGCAGGGCGCTTTGCGGGTGGTAAAGGTCGGGGCGGCGATTTCTCCGATATCTGATCCTCTTGACAGGGGGCCGCCTGCGGGCGATTGCGGGGCCATGACGATACTCTATGTGGCACTTGGCGGCGCATCTGGCGCGGTTTTGCGATATCTTTGCGCGATTAGCTTGGCATTTCCTTATGCCACGCTCTTTGTGAACGTCGCGGGCTCTTTGTTGATGGGGCTGTTTTTTGTGCTGCTGGCCAGTAAGGTGCAGGTGCAGCCCTTGCTGCTCACCGGGGCTTTGGGCGGGTTCACGACCTTTTCGGCCTTTTCCTTGGATGCGTTTAAGCTTTTTGAAAATGGGCAAATCTTCGGGGCTTTGGCCTATGTGGGCGGCACGGTCTTTCTGTGTTTGGCGGCAGTTGCAATTGGCGTAGGCCTGGGGAGAGCATTCACATGAGCGGTGTGCAGATCATTGAGGTTGCAGAAGGCGACGGCGATCAGCGGCTGGATCGTTGGCTCAAGCGGCAATTTCCGCAGCTGAGCCAGGGCCGCATTGAAAAGATGTGCCGCAAGGGCGAGTGCCGCGTTGATGGGGGGCGGGTCAAACCTGCAACACGTTTGGAAGATGGGCAATCGGTGCGTGTGCCGCCCTTGCCCGATAGTGACGCGCCAAAAGCCCCGCCCAAGCCACGCATCAGTGACGCCGATACCAAGATGATCCAATCTTGTGTGATCTACCGCGATGAGCATGTGCTGGCGCTGAACAAACCGCATGGGCTCGCGGTGCAAGGGGGCTCTGGGCAAAAGCGGCATGTGGATGGTCTAGGAGAAGCGCTTCGCTTTGGCTTGGATGAGAACCCGCGCCTTGTGCATCGGCTCGACAAGGATACCTCTGGGGTGTTGATCCTGGCGCGCACGCGGGCGGTGGCCAAGGCGCTGACCGAGAGTTTTCGGCATCGTGAGACGCGCAAGATCTATTGGGCTGCTGTGGCGGGTGCTCCGGTGCCCAAGAATGGGCAGATCCGCTTTGCGCTGGTCAAGGCCGCCGGGCATGGCGCGGGTGGTGAGGGCGAGAAGATGCACGCGATCCATCCGCAAGAGGTGGACAGAACCCCTGGTGCCAAGCGCGCAATCACCGATTATGCCACGATTGATACCGCCGCGCGGCGCTGCGCTTGGGTGGCGCTGCAGCCTGTGACCGGGCGCACACATCAGCTGCGTGCGCATATGGCCGAGATTGGGCATCCGATCATTGGAGACGGGAAATATGGCGGCTCGGGCCAAGATAATTTGGGCGATGGATGGGGCGCGCAGCTGGGCGGAGGGATGAGCCGTAAGCTGCATTTGCATGCCCGCTCGCTGACGCTAGAGCATCCTATCACGCGCAATAGGTTGCATATAATGGCGGGCCTACCGCCCCATATGAGTGAGACTTGGAAAACCTTCGTTTGGGAGATGGACCAAGCGCCCGAAGATCCCTTTGCGCAAGATTGGCTGTAATCGGAGAGAATCATGAGTGAGTGGAAGCCAAAGCGGTTTTGGGAAACGGCCAGTGCGCGCGCCTGCGAAGGTGGGTTTGAGGTTGCGTTAGATGATCGCCCCGTGCGCACCCCAGCCAAATCGCCACTGATTCTACCGACGCAAGAACTGGCGCAGGCCTTGGCGCAGGAATGGGGTGCGCAAGAGACCGAAGTTGATCCCGAAACCATGCCGCTGACGAAGCTCGCAAACTCGGCGATCGACAAGGTGTCTGTGCAGCATAGCGCCGTGGCAGATATGCTGGCGGAATATGGCGGATCTGATTTGCTCTGTTATCGGGCGGAAAATCAGCCCGAGCTGGCGGCCGAGCAAGAGGCGCTATGGCGACCGGTTTTGGGATGGGCGGAGGAAGTGCATTCCATTCGGCTTGTGGCGCAACATGGCATCATGCCTATCCCGCAACCAGCCGAATCACTGAGCATTATGTTGCGCTTAACGCATGGTCTGACGCCCTTTGGCCTCACCGCTTTTCATGAATTGGTCACCCTATCGGGCTCTTGGGTGCTTGGATATGCGGTTCTCACCGGCCATATGCCGGCCTCACAAGCCTGGGAAGCGGCCTGTGTCGATGAGGTCTGGCAAGCGCGGAAATGGGGTGAGGATGAAGAGGCGCTTAGAGCGCGGCGGGCCAAGGAAACAGCGTTTTCTGTCGCAGATAGGTTTGCACGTTTGGCGGGATGACACATCAGGATTTGTTGACCATAAAGTAACCAAACGTGATATTTTCGTTCATATTCTCTTTCTGTTTCCTTGACCTTTGGGATGAATTGAGCCCTAAATGCGACCCACTTACAGAGAAAATTCTGCGAGTATCACCATGACAGGCCTAACCAGGCCACCAGATCCGTCTGATAGGGGCGGGAAATCAGGAAGAGGTAGATAATGAAAAAATCCGTATTCTTGGGTGCACTGACAGTTGCTGGCCTGGCGGCTGGCGCAGCGGCAGCCGGAACGCTTGAAGATGTGCAAGCGCGCGGCAAGCTGAACTGCGGCGTGTCCACTGGTCTGATCGGCTTTGCTTCACCAGATGCAAATGGCGAATGGCAAGGCTTTGACGTCGCGGTATGCCGCGCTGTTGCGGCGGCTGTTTTGGGCGATGGCTCCGCAGTTGAGTTCGTTCCAACAACCGGCAAAACACGCTTTACCGCTCTGGCCTCTGGCGAGATCGACATGCTGGCACGTAACACCACTTGGACATTCTCCCGTGATGTTGACCTGAAATTCGAATTCACCGGCGTGAACTACTATGACGGCCAAGGCTTCATGGTTCCAAAAGAGCTGGGCGTGTCCTCTGCAAAAGACCTCGACGGCGCAACAGTTTGCATCCAAACTGGCACAACAACTGAGCTGAACCTGGCGGATTTCTTCCGTGCAAATAACATCAGCTATGAGCCCGTGCCAATCGAGACAAACGCCGAAGCGCAGCAGCAATATCTTGCGGGCGCATGTGACGTTTACACAACAGACGCCTCCGGCCTTGCAGCAACGCGTGCCTCATTCGACGATCCGAACGCCCACGCCGTTCTGCCTGAAATCGTCTCCAAAGAGCCTCTGGGCCCGCTTGTACGTCATGGTGACAACCAGTGGGGCGACATCGTGCGCTGGACTTTGAACGCGCTGATCACAGCCGAAGAGCTGGGCGTGACCTCCGCGAATCTGTCTGAAATGGCAGCGGGCACCAACAATCCAGAGATCAACCGTCTGATGGGCACCGAAGGCACTCTGGGCGAGATGCTGGGCCTTGACGCCACATGGGCGCAGCGTGCTCTGGCTGTGAGCGGCAACTATGGTGAGATCTTTGATGCCAATATCGGTGAGAGCACAGCGATTGGCCTCTCACGTGGTCTGAATGCTCAGTGGACCCAGGGCGGCCTGCTTTACAGCCCACCGTTCCGCTAAACATAATTTCGATCAAGGGCGCAGCATCAAACCTGCGCCCTTGGTTTTTCAGCCAATAAAACGCGATTCCATTTCAACAATGAGCTAAACTCAAAACGGGATCACATCAGGGGGCAACCAATGACAACCATGTCCGACCCGCCGCAGGGTTCGTTCAAGCTATCTATGCTTTTGAACGATACGCGGTATCGAAGCTATACATTCCAATTCATTGCACTCTTCGCTCTTATTGCTGCCATTACGTATCTGGTGAGCAACTTGATCGCCAATTTGGAGGCTGCTGGGCTTTATATCTCCTGGGCCTTTTTGGGCGATCCTGCGGGTTATGATATCAACCAGCGCCCGATAGAGTATAACAACCAGGATAGCCATTGGCGCGCCTCTCTTGTTGGGGTGCTCAACACGTTGATTGTGTCCGTCCTTGCTTGTGTGACCGCCACCATCATCGGAGTCACAGCGGGCGTGCTGCGTCTGTCCAAGAACTGGCTCGTCTCCAAGCTGATGTCGGTCTATGTGGAAGCCTTCCGCAATGTGCCCGTTCTGATCTGGATCCTGATCATCTTTACCGTGATGATTACAGTGATGCCCGCCCCGCGCGCCTTCCGCGGCGATGCGGCCACCTCATCTATGCTCTTTGACCTTTTCGCCTTCACCAATCGCGGCGTTTATGTGCCCAAGCCTGTGTTTGGTAACATGGCCTCGCAGGGCTTGGCTTGGCTGGTGATTGTTGCATCGCTGATCGGCTCTTTCTTCGGTGCGCGCGCATTGAGCAAATGGGCCACAAAAGTGCAAAATGAAACAGGCAATCGGCCCATGACATGGCCTTCCACGCTTGGGATTTGGCTTGTGCCGCTCATTGTGGCCTGCTTGGCGATGGGGTTAGCTTGGGATATTCCGGCGCTCAAAGGGTTCAACTTCAAGGGTGGAATCCAGATCCGGGGCTCACTCATTGCGCTTTGGTTCGCTTTGGCCATCTACACAGGTGCCTTTATCGCGGAGAATGTGCGGGCCGGTATTCAGGCCGTGTCCAAGGGACAGACCGAGGCCGCTGCCTCGCTCGGTATGCGTCCGGGGCCGATTATGAACCTTGTGATTTTGCCGCAGGCTCTGCGCGTCATCATCCCGCCGATGATCTCGCATTATTTGAACATCACCAAGAACTCATCGCTGGCCATCGCCGTGGGATATATGGATCTGACAGGCACGCTGGGGGGCATCACGCTGAACCAGACGGGCCGTGCGATTGAGGCGATCTTGCTGCTCATGGCGTTTTATCTGAGCATCTCGCTGTCCATTTCGGCGGTGATGAATGTTTATAACAACTCCGTTAAACTGAAGGAGCGCTAAGATGTCGAATGTCTCTTTTGTGCGCACCGAAACGCTAGAGCCAAAAGCCCCCCCGGCCTCCGAACAGGGCGTTGTGAAATGGCTGCGTGAGAACCTGTTCTCTTCCATCCCCAACGGGCTGCTCACCCTGGCGGCGCTCTGGGCGATTTACAGCATCCTTGCGGGGGCCGGTCCGTGGCTCCTCAACGGCGTGTGGAACTCTGACAGTCTGCAAGGCTGCCGCGCCGTTCTCAGCGAAGCGGGGCTTGATCGCGGGGCCTGCTTTGCCGTGCTGGCAGAGCGTTGGAACCAGCTGCTATTCGGCATCAGCTACCCGGCAGAGCATTACTGGCGTCCTGGCCTGGCCTTTGCGCTGCTCTTTGTGGCCGCCGCGCCCGTGTTGTTTTTCGATCTGCCGCGCAAGCTTTTGATCTTTACCGGGCTCTATCCGTTTATCGCCTTTTGGCTGATTTGGGGTGGAACGATCTGGGCACCGATCTTTGCGTTGCTCGGCTTTGTCGTGGCTTATGTGGTCTATTCAAACCTGGTCACACAGAGCTTTGCCGCAGGCTTCTTTGGAGCCATCGCCGCCGCGTTCGTGACATGGTGGGCCACAAGTTACATCACGCCTATTCTCGCGCCAGAAGTGCCGTTTTTTGAAGCGGTCGAATCCCGGAACCTGGGCGGCTTTATGCTGAATATGATGCTTGGGGTCACTTGTGTGTCGCTCTCGATCCCGCTGGGGATCGCGCTGGCGCTGGGGCGTCAGTCGGATATGCCGATCATTAAGGGCATCTGCGTGGTGTTCATTGAGTTCATCCGGGGCGTTCCTCTGATCACCTTGCTTTTTGTGGCAAGCGTGGTCTTGGCCTATTTCTTTCCGCCTGGATCAAATATCGACCTCTTTATCCGCGTTGTGATTATGATCACCATGTTCTCTGCGGCCTATGTTGCCGAAGTTATCCGGGGCGGGCTCGCAGCGCTGCCAAAGGGGCAATATGAGGCGGCGGATAGCCTAGGGCTCGATTATCCACAAGCCATGCGGCTGATCATCCTGCCGCAAGCGCTCAAGATCTCTATTCCCGGAATCGTGAATGTGGCGGTGGGACTGTTCAAAGATACCACGCTGGTTTCGGTTATCTCGATGTTCGATCTGGTGGGCATGATCCGCGGGCCGATTGTCGAAAGCGCCGCCTGGAAGGGGATCTACTGGGAGCTGTTCTTGGCCGCCTCCATCCTCTTTTTCGTCATCTGCTACGGCATTTCTCAATACTCGCAATGGCTCGAACGCCGTCTTGCGACCGATCATAGATAAGGAGCTAATCACATGTCTGAGGCTCAAATGAAAGTCAGCGACGAGATCGCAATCTCCATCTCGAACATGAACAAGTGGTACGGGGCATTTCACGTGCTGCGCGACATCAATCTGACCGTTAATCGAGGCGAGCGGATCGTGATCTGTGGCCCCTCCGGGTCGGGCAAGTCCACGCTAATCCGCTGCATCAACGCGCTGGAAGAACACCAGCAAGGGCGCATCGAAGTGGATGGCACGGTTCTGTCAAGTGATGTGAAAAACATCGACAAAATCCGCTCAGAGGTGGGCATGTGCTTTCAGCACTTCAACCTTTTCCCGCATTTGACGATCCTGGAGAATTGCACGCTGGCCCCGATCTGGGTGCGCAAAACGCCCAAGAAAGAGGCCGAAGAAACCGCGATGCATTTCCTCGAAAAGGTCAAGATCCCGGATCAGGCGAATAAATATCCCGGTCAGCTCTCGGGTGGTCAGCAGCAGCGCGTGGCCATTGCCCGCTCGCTCTGTATGAAGCCGCGCATCATGCTCTTTGACGAGCCGACATCGGCACTTGATCCTGAGATGATCAAAGAGGTTCTGGATACGATGATCGAGCTGGCGCAAGAGGGCATGACCATGCTGTGCGTGACCCACGAGATGGGCTTTGCCCGCCAAGTTGCCAATCGGGTGATCTTTATGGATCAGGGCCAAATCGTTGAGCAGAATGAGCCAGAAGAGTTCTTTATGAACCCGCAAAGCCCACGCACTCAGCTCTTCCTCAGCCAAATCTTGGGGCACTGAAATGGAGAGGCGCTAGATCAGCGCCTCATTTAACGTGACTATTTGCGACTGCCCCATCAAGGCGAAAACTGACCTCCGGTTGTCGCCTCGATAGGCTATAAGCGTGGAAAAACTAAGCCGCTTTTCCCACGCTTACCGGATACCCCGCCTTTAACGCATTTCTAGTAGGCCAACGCGACCCGACAACGAAATACTGGCAATGAAACGGTCATCCTGAGCCACCTCGTTCCAGTATTTGATCATGCAGTCTCCAAACGAAATATCGTCTAGAATGAGTACCGAACCGCTTTTTGCGCGGGCGACAACCAGTTCTAGCTGCGGGCGAACGAATTCCTCGGTGTGAATGCCATCGATAAACGCCAGGTCGATCTGCTCTCCGTCCCCTAAAACACTGTCAATTTCGTCTTCAAACGTACCAATAGTGGCGTGGAAGCGATCGCTTATCTTTTCGAGGTTCCCTCTCGCAATCTCCGCCCATGGTCGGTTGGGTTCGAAAGTGAGAAGTTTCCCTTTCTCATTCTCTTCCATCCCGGCGAGAAAATACATCCCAGACACGCCGAACGCCGTCCCGAACTCGATCATGACGTCCGGTTTCAGAGCTTTCACGAGAGCAGTGTAGAAGTTCCCTACCGGGGGAGGTGTGCTAACCTGGCCAGAGGTGCGCGTCGGGCCTCTGGTGTTGTTGTCACCATATCCATCCCAAAGATCAAGCGCCCCTTTATTATTCGTTTCTTGGGCAATTGTGTTGATGGTCTCGCTGAACTTAGATTGTGGCGATGGGATAGACTCCCCGGTGAGCAGTAACCCCAATTTCGAACCGGGTGTGTTCTTTATCCATTGTACCTCTGGCTCAGGCTTGGCTGACGTAAGCCTTTGCCCCAAGGATTTAATTTTTCTTAGCATGGTAGTTTTTCATTTCTTGCGTCAGGAGTCGACAATACTTAGCACAAGGCCATCGCACTTCAAAAAGGTAGGCAGGCCCCATAGCTTCCTACGCCGTCTGGTTTGGGTTTTCTGATGTGCGACTTCCCTGATTTACCCCTTTACTGTTATTCTATTGGTTTGGGAAGGCGTTCTTTGAAGAACTCCTTTGTGGGCAGGATTGGGGCGAGGGGTGGCTCAAATCGCGCATCGAACCAATCAAAGCATTCCAAAATCCAAGACGCCATATCGTCAGAAACAAAGGGGCGAGACCAAAACATCTGCTTAGTCACCGATAGCCGGGGCTTAGCCGATATTTTCTGTGATAGGGTTTTCGGATTGCGATCTCAAGCGCCGCGCTGCAAGCAGGCCCAAGGCGCTAAGGACGACCAATGAAAAAGGGCCGCCAAAAGCTGGCGACCCTTAGGGTGTTTAAGCCTGGAAGGGCTGGCTTACATCATGCCGCCCATGCCGCCCATGTCGGGCATTGCTGGCGCGCCGCCGGCGCCTTCTTTGGCTGGTTTGTCGGCAACCATTGCTTCGGTGGTGATCAGCAGGCCTGCAACGGAGGCTGCGTCTTCCAGAGCGGTGCGCACAACTTTTGCTGGGTCGATCACGCCGAATTCGAACAGATCACCATACTCTTCTGTTTGTGCGTTAAAGCCAAAGGAGCTATCGTCGCTTTCGCGGATTTTGCCGGCAACAACTGCGCCGTCAACACCTGCGTTCTCTGCGATTTGGCGCAGAGGCGCTTCGATCGCGCGTGCAACGATTTTGATGCCTGCGGTTTGGTCAGCATTTGCGCCTTCCATGCCCACAAGACCTTTGCCGCCCTGAACCAGAGCAACACCGCCGCCCACAACAACGCCTTCTTGAACTGCAGCGCGTGTTGCGTTCAGAGCATCGTCTACACGGTCCTTGCGCTCTTTTACTTCCACTTCGGTCATGCCGCCAACGCGGATCACGGCCACACCGCCTGCGAGTTTCGCAACACGCTCTTGCAGCTTTTCACGGTCGTAATCGGAGGTTGTTTCTTCGATCTGACCACGGATCTGGGCAACACGTGCTTCGATTTCCGCTTTCTCACCAGCACCGTCAACGACTGTTGTTTCGTCTTTGGTGATTTGGACCTTCTTGGCAGTGCCGAGCATGTCCATGGTGACGTTTTCCAGCTTCATGCCGAGATCTTCGGAGATCACTTGGCCGCCGGTCAGGATCGCGATGTCTTGCAGCATTGCTTTACGACGATCGCCAAAGCCTGGGGCTTTCACGGCAGCGATTTTCAGACCGCCACGCAGTTTGTTCACAACCAGAGTTGCCAGCGCTTCGCCTTCGACGTCTTCTGCGATGATCAGAAGTGGCTTTTGCGATTGGATCACAGATTCGAGCAGAGGAACCATTGGCTGCAGGGAAGAGAGCTTTTTCTCGTGCAGCAAGATCATGCAATCTTCGAGTTCAGCTGTCATTTTGTCAGCATTGGTCACGAAGTAAGGGGAGAGGTAGCCGCGGTCGAACTGCATGCCCTCAACAACGTCTGTCTCTGTTTCGAGGCCTTTGTTTTCCTCAACAGTGATCACGCCTTCATTGCCAACTTTTTGCATCGCATCTGCGATTTGCTGGCCGATTTCAGTTTCGCCATTGGCGGAGATGGTGCCAACCTGCGCAACTTCGTCGCTGTCTTTGACTTCACGAGCGGAGTTCACGATGGATTCAACAACTTTCGCTGTCGCCAGATCAACGCCGCGCTTAAGATCCATTGGGTTCATGCCAGCGGCAACCGCTTTCATGCCTTCTGTCACGATAGCTTGCGCCAGAACGGTCGCTGTGGTCGTGCCATCGCCCGCTTCGTCATTGGTGCGGCTGGCGACTTCTTTCACCATCTGCGCGCCCATGTTTTCGAACTTATCTTCCAGTTCGATCTCTTTGGCTACGGATACACCGTCTTTGGTGATGCGCGGTGCGCCAAAAGATTTGTCCAGAACAACGTTACGGCCTTTGGGGCCCAGGGTCACTTTAACCGCGTTGGCCAGAGTGTTTACGCCGCGCAGCATACGGTCGCGGGCGTCGGTATCAAACTTGACGTCTTTTGCAGACATGTCTCGTCTCCTAATCTGAAATGGGAATGGGGATCTCTTAGCCGGAGCTTAAGAGATGATGCCCATGATGTCGGATTCTTTCATCATCAACAGCTCTTCGCCATCGAGTGTGACTTCGGTGCCGGACCATTTGCCGAACAGAACCTTGTCGCCTGGCTTAACAGCCATCTCGATCAGCTCGCCGCTGTCTTTGCGCGCACCTGGGCCTGCGGCCACAATTTCGCCCTCGGAAGGCTTTTCTTTCGCGCTATCTGGGATGATAAGTCCACCCGCAGTTTTCTCTTCGCTTTCTGTGCGGCGCACCAGCACCCGGTCATGAAGCGGTTGTAATGCCATCTTTGTAGCTCCTTAGAAGGCTCAAAGTTTCTCTTTGGGATCCCTGTTGATCCCGTTAGCACTCGCATCTTGTGAGTGATAACGATCCGCAGATAGGGAGGGGGAGGTGATGAGTCAACAGCTTTGATGACAAAAAATTACCATGTCTGACACCGCCTGATTGCATGAATCGAAAGGGCGATCTACCTTGGGGGGCATGAGATATATATTCTTTGCCGCTATCGCCTTTTTCCTTTTGCCTAACTTGGCTGCCGCTTTGTGTGCCGGGCAAGATATTCGTGGGCAGCTTTCTGCAGATGAGCGCCGCGAGATGCAGCAGCGCATCGCGCAAAAACCTTATGCCGAGGGTCTGTATTGGACCGCGACGCGCGGCGATCAAGAGCTGCATGTGATTGGCACGCTCCATATCCCAGATTCGCGCTTTGATGGGTTTATAACGCGTTTGCAGCCCGTGTTAAATTCAGCGAGCACGCTTTATGTTGAGGCCGGTCCCGAAGAAGAAGCAAAGTTGCAATCTGCGATCGCGCGCAACCCCAGCCTGCTTTTCATCATGGACGGGCCAACCCTGCCCGAGCTGCTTGAGCCCGATACGTGGCAGGCGCTTCAACAGGCGGCGGCACTGCGTGGCTTTCCCGGACCAATGGCAGCCAAGTCCAAACCGTTTTACCTGTCGCTGCTTCTCGCCTTCCCGCCTTGCCTGTGGGCCGAAATGAACACGGGCGCGAAGGGGCTTGATGGGATCTTGATCAAAAGCGCAGGCCAATCTGATGTGCCCGTTAAGGCGCTAGAGCCTTATGACACCCTGTTCACCATCATGGGTGAAAGCAGTATGGAAGAGCAGATTGAGATGATGGAATTGGGCGTGATGCCCGAAGAAACTATCGCCAATAGTACGGCCTCATTGGTGGAATCCTATTTCGATGAGCGCCCGCTTGAAGGGGTGGAGATGTCTCGCTTCCTTGCGCGGCGCCATACGGATGCGAGCCCGGCTGAGATTGATGCCTTCTTTGACGGAATGCTCGAAGATCTTTTGGATCGGCGGAATAAGGCCTGGATGGAGCATCTTTTGGCCGCGCCCAAAGGCGTTTCCGTTGTGGCATTTGGGGCTGGGCACTTGTCCGGGGAGAACGGGGTTTTGAACCTGCTGGCCAAAGAGGGGTTCACACTGGAGCGCCAAGTTTTGAAGTGACGCACTGCCTGCGATCATCATTCAGTTGTTACAAAGCAGCTTTAAGCGCTCGCGTATCACCAATAGGAGATACACGAGATGTTAAAGAAATCGACAGGCCTTGCAACGGCTCTGCTGCTCACCACGGCTCTCACCGCATTTGCTGGTGGGCACGGCGCTAAGACCATCGGTCAAACCACCGCTCTGATCCCAGAAGCGGGTCTGCCAACGAGCGCTTTGAAAGATGGCGAAAGCGGCAACACCAACTTCCCTTTCGCAAATTTCAAAGCTTTGGCCACTGTGGGCGAAGTGGATGCTGAAACTGGAATGGCTCTGACGGGCTATCCAGATGGTCAAGCCGCATGGCTGGCTGACGATAACACTGTGCGCGTCGCGTATCAGTCCGAATCCTATGCGACGATGGGTCGTTCACCAGTTCCTGAGACATATCCTTGGGAAATGTCCAACGGTGTGAGCTTTACCGGCTCCCATATCCACACGATCGACTTTGACCGCGCAGCTTTTGCCAATTTCATGAGTAATGACGACGCGTCCGCAAGCATGGTTAAGGGCTCGGGCAAGCTGTTCCACACGGTTTACAACGCATTTGGTGAAATGGTTGCGAGCCCATCGCATGATCCTGCTGACCTGGCCGGAAAATGGGGTAACCAGACCCGCCCTGATGGAACTCTGATCCCATTCTCCCCGAAATACCGCCTGAGCGCGGCGGACTATTTCTTTCAGTCCTTCTGTGGCGCTTGGTATGAGCAGGCCAACAAATACGGTGCTGGAATCGGTTTTGCGGATGATGTTTGGTTGACCGCAGAAGAGTGGGAAATCGGCACGATGTTCCCGGCAAGCTCCGCTGACTCTGCTGCGACCATGGGTCTGGCCAGCGTTGTTGTCGATATCAAAAACGGCACTGCCTATACCGTGCCTGCCCTGGGCCAAACTGGCTACGAAAAGATGATGCCGATCAACTCGGGCCATAAAGATTACGTTGTTGTTGTCACGTCCGGCTATAACCACGGTCAAGAGCCCGCACCGCTCAAGGTTTATGTGGGCATGAAAGACCGTTTGGCTGACGGATCTAAGATCGACTATGCAAGCGCAAATGAGCGCGATAGCTTCCTGGCCCGCAACGGTCTGCTCTTTGGCAAGCTCTATGGTATGGCTGTCACAACTGACACAGCGGCATCTTTGGTTGCAGAGCCAAACCCAGCGGCGAAGATGATCGACGCGTATATCCAAAACGCTGACGCACCAAACGCCTTTGCGGCGAGCTTTGTGCCAACCTCTTATCAGTGGGGCGGCTGGGACAAGCCTGTTGCGGTTCAAGACACAGAAATGATGCTTTGGGAATCTGAGGATGAGCAGCCCGAAGGTCATATCTACTTCAATGGCGATTCAAAGGTTGAGCATGTTGCGGCCGATCCAAGCGGCGCACCACGGTATTTTGCCAACATGACCAACAAGGGCGGTCTGTTCGCAATCGACTTCGGCGCGTTCGAATTTGACGGCGAAAACCTGCCAGCCTCCCTGAGCGCCAATGTGACACGTACAGTTGGTTCATGGGACGGTGCCTTGACGCTTGAAATCGGCGGTGAGGGCAAGGTTAAGGATGGCGATGCGTCCATTCACGCCGAAAAAGGCAAAGCCCAAATGATCGCGCCCGATGGCCTTTACTGGGCCAAAACAGCCGATGGTGACTATCTGATCGTTGACGAAGATTCAGGCAACGATTTTGGTGAGCGTAAATATGTGCTCTCGCTGGATGGTGATCTAAACGTCACCGCAGGTCACTTGCTGGGTCTTGCTGGCGGTAAGTTCAGCGCACGTTATGAGGCTGGCGTTTCCGCATTGGGCGGTGCATTCACCAAAGCGGGCTCAGCAGAGTTCTCAGGCTCCTGGCCGGTGACTGCTCTGATTGCGAAAAAAGCGGATGGATCGTTCTATTCCATGGATGAGCTGGCAGGTTCTGCCCGTCAGAATATCCGCGGTGAAATCGCTACCGCAGATCAGACCTATATCGGTGTTGTTCAGGCGCGCTCAGAATCCTCTGGCGCTGTTGAAAAGAACGGCGGCGATGCGGGTGGTCAGATCTTCATGTTCACCATGAACCCTGGCAAGTAATTTCTGAGACGCAAAAATTTAAGGAGGGCGTCTAATTGCGGGCGCCCTTTTTGCATTGTTCGAGCCTACCCATCTTTGGTTTCACAAATGGCGCGCCCTGCGGGGCTCAGTTGATACTGGCCCAAAGCGACTTTTTCGAACCAGCCATAGTGATTATCGCGCATCATGGTCGTGGCGCGGGGAACGCCGGTGTTCTTGGCGACATCCGCACCTTTCGAGGCTCCATGCGCGTGCAGATAAGCGGCGAGTTTCAACGCGTCTTGACGATAGGCTGTGACCAGACCCGCGCGGCTTTGGCCCCCTTGATTGGGATCGCCTGCGCGTTTGGCAAATTCTTTCAGCAGTCGGTTTGTGCGCGGTTTGGATTTTCGCGGTGCATAGGGCCCAGGGTCGCAATGCACATTCACAAGAGCATCGCTCAGCCGAACTGTGATGAGGCCCAGCCCCAGACGGCGGGCGAGTTTCACATTGGCTTTCACAGCGGATGCAAAGCGCTTTCCGGGTCTATGTTCGACAGCGATATAAACCGCATCCGTCACCGAGAGCCGGGCAATGGCCTGATGAAACAGCGTGAGAGAAAATCCCAGCTTTAGCTCAACAATCACAGGCGGCTCTTGCGCGCGCAGGGCCACGATATCCGCCGCACCAATCTCGGATTTGACCTCATAGCCCTGGCCCTCAAGAAAAGTCTTTACGGGCAGGTAGAGATCTGTTTCCGAAACCACCTTTGCCATGCATAAGCGCTCAATTGGCCGGCGCGTGCTCGCTCGTCTTGAATCTGGTTATGTTTGTATGAACGCCCATCGCTCGCAGAGGCTCACCATTACTGCCCCATTCGATGACATGCCCGCGGCAATTGACCCAGACGATTGAACCATCCTTATGGAAATACCGCACATCTTGGTAAAAGAGATATTCTCCTTGGCTCGCCACATGCTTTTCGAAATTCGCATGCGCGATTGGCAGATCTTCTGGGTGGATGGCCGATTCCAGGCCCGCTGGCGTATGTTCGATTTCGTTCTCAGCATAGCCCAGCATAGCTTTGAGATTTGGGCTGAGATACATCTTTCCCGATGCGAGATCCCAATCCCAATACCCCGCTCCATTCTTCTCGATTAAGTTCTCAAGCCTGTCACGTTGTTTCTCGATTTCTTGGCGTAAAGCATGTATCTCGGTCATGTCGATCAGCTTGATGGCGAGACCTTGGTTTTGCTGGCTGCGGGCTTTGAATTCGTTAATTGTGATAAAGCCCTCGCCGCCCCCGTGGAAGCGCACGAAATTCGAATAGGGGGCACCTGTTTTCAACACGTCGTGGCAAGCGTCAAGCACGCGCGACATGTCCTCGCCCTCCAAAAAGGAGTTGAAGGTGGACAGGCGTCGACCTGTATCCGCCTCGAGCAGGTCCATATATTTCATGAAGCCCTGGCTGAAGCGCCGAATGCGCATGTCATCATCTAAGAAGAGGATGGCAAATTCTGCATGGTTCAGAAGATTTTCGATATCTTCATTGGCGGCTTCAAGATCAAGGATGCGCTCAGCGTTTTCGGTGTTGACTGTGTGCAGTTCCTCATTGGTGGATTGCAACTCTTCGTTAGAGGCCTGCAGCTCTTCATTGGCGGTCACCAGCTCTTCATTGGTGGTCTGCATTTCTTCGTTCACCACTCCGAGCTCTTCGGAGGTCGTGGTGAGCATATCGCGCAAATCTGCGATCTCTGTCTCAAGACGCAAGATCAGTTCCGTTTGATCCTTCAGGTCTGCGGCATCAACATCCAGGGGACTGGTCGCGACCATTGGCACGGGCTTTGGTTCGCTTGACAGGAGTGTGACCACCAGATGCGGCTCAGCCTCAAACTCGTTACTCTTTTCGCAATAGATATCAACGTGGCGGCGTTGGCCGCGCAGCTGATAGGTGAGACCTGTGCGCGACGCAGTTTCACCAGAGGTCGCCTTTCGCAGCATCAAAGAAGTCGAGTGCCGCAGCTCTTGTGGCAATAGATCTGTGACATTGGCGGAAAACGCATCGTCGGGCAGATCCAAATAGTCTTTATATTCGCCAAAAGTTTCGGTGACGCGGCCATGCGCATTAAGGATCAGCACGCAAGCATCCGTCCGCTTTGCTAGATTGCGCAAAACCGTGGCAGGCACGGATCTGTTTTTCCGATCCCGCGTGACCAGCGCCGGGGGCTGCCAGCTTGTCATGTCGCGCACCCGGAACTGCCTACGCAAATATTCCTTGACCGAACTATGATTCACCCTGTGGTTGTTGCGGAAAATGCGCGAACGGGGACGTGCTTGGTCAAAGGCATCCACATCGCTGGACATATTTTCGGCCGTTCCAAGGAACAGGTAACCGCCCTGGCGCAGAGAAAAGGAGGCCACGCTCAGCAGCTGCTTTTGCAGCTCTTGGCTAAGATAAATCAACACGTTGCGGCAGATCACAAGATCTGTGCGAATATAAGGAGGATCCACCAAAGCGTTATGGCGCGAGAATACAAGCTGTTGCTTGAGCGTTGCTGAAAATTCCAGCTGGTTCTCTTTCACGGTGATAAACTCAGAGTCGTGATAGGTTTCTGGTATCTCCGAGAGGGCAGCGAGCGGGAACTTCCCATTGCGGGCGCGATCCACCACTTCGCCATTCACATCCGAGGCAATCACCCGGAAGCTTCGCGATATGTTGTGCCTTTTTCGGTATTCGGCCATCAAGAGCGCGATCGTATAGGCCTCTTCCCCAGTTGAGCAGCCCAGGCTCCAGATCTTGACCGGATCGCTCGGACCCCCTGTGGCAAACAACTCTGGGATAATGTGTTCAAGCAGTTCGCCCCATTCTGGCTCATCGCGGAAAAAGCTGGTGGCCCCAACGAGGAAATCTTGCCCAAGCCGTGCCAGTTCGTCCCCATCCTCATAGGCGATACGGATATAGCTTTCGACGGTTGCTGCACGGGCGAGTTTCATGCGCCGCGCAGTTCTGCGTTTGAGCGTACCCTCTTTGTATTTGGTAAAATCGATATCGACTTGCGCGCTTACAAGGCCAATGAGGTGCTCAAAATGCGCACCTTCACCCTCAATCATTCGCATCGGGTCATAATTGCCGCTTTCAAGATCCTCAAAATAGCGGGTCAGCTCGTCAAGCACCTCCTCGGGGGGGGCGATAATGTCAACAAGCTGTGTGTCAATCGCTGCCGTCGGCATCCCGTCAAAGGCGGCGGTTTTGGGATCTTGTGCGATGCATAAGCCGCCATGATCCTTGATTGCCCGCAGCCCGTGACTGCCATCAGAACCAGTCCCCGACAGGATAATCCCGACAGAGCGCCCCTTTGCAGCCTCGGCGAGGGATTGAAAAAACATATCAATTGGAAAATTAACCCGAGTTTCTGCGCGTTTCTCAAGAAGCGAAAATTTAAGCCCATCGAAATTGCGCGGCTCTTCATCTTCCTCAAGCAGAGGGGCGCTATCGACATCGGTGCCTTGGATAACAACATTCCATTTGGGCGGCATCAGATAAATATGACCAGGCTCGATCTGCATATCATCGCTGACCTCGGTCACTTTCATCGCCGTTTCGCGGGACAAAATTTCCCCCATCATGGATTTATAATCCGGCGACAGATGCTGCACGATCACAAAACTATGGCGGAAATCCTCAGGCGCCTTTCCCACAAGCGACTTAATCGCCTCAAGCCCCCCAGCTGATGCGCCAACGCCAATCAGGTAAAACGACTTATCCACATCCCCCAAAGGCCTTCGCATGGTCGTGGCGCTTGTGTTAAACTCTGCTGCGCTATCATTCATCCCGCTCATTGTTTTTCCCTTGTTGTCCAGAGTCAGCACTGCTTCTGGCTTGGGCCGATAAGCTAAGCCATGTTAGCGCACTGTTTAAGACATACAGACAAGAGTTATCGCCTCTCGCCTCTTCCCACACCTGGGATAGTATTAACCTATGATTGCACAGCGTGAAACTAAGATTTTCCTTGCTAAATGCCTGTGGGCGGAAAATGGAGAGCGGTTTTTGGGTAAGTTTCTGGAACAAAAGAAACAGTTTAATCAAAAAATCTTTCCTGCCCGCGAATTGAGCGTAGCATTTTTTGGCAAAATGGGCTATCATGTGCGCTGGAAATACAGCGAATCCATGTGTTTAACGAGTTATGGGAGCTTTTAATTGAAACACTTCATGAAATACGCCGCTATGTCTCTGGCCGCGCTCGCTCTAGTTGCGTGTGAGGCGCCGCCAGAGGGGGCAACAGAAAAACAAATCCAGTATAATCGCGCAGAAACCATCATTTTGCGTCACATTGGTGAAGGCTTGTGCCTCAATTGCTTTAACTCCTATCGGACGATGCCCACGCTCAAGGCCTACGCGGTGTCCACTTCGGGTGCTTTTGGATATTCTAATGGGCAAAAAACCGAGCGCGCAGCGAGAGACAATGCACTGAGAATGTGCCGTGCACGCAATAGCAATTCAAACAAGCCTTGCAAACTTTTGATGGTTGGTGATCGCTACGTTTGGAAATAGATGGAGTTCCCCGAAAGCTATTTCGCGGTTTTCGGGGAGAGTTGCTAAGTACAAGAATATATTGGCGCGAAACTTCGGGGCCGCGCTAGTTTTCTTGGTGCGAATTACTCCTTCGCGACAGGCCCGCCTTGTTTAATCCAGTCAGAAAAGCCATCCCGTAAATGGGCGGCGTCGAAACCCATGTCTTGCAACGTGGCAACGGTGAGGGCAGAGCGCCAGCCGCTGGCGCAGTGGAATACGAATTCTTTGTCTTCACCGAAGATTGGTTTGAAATAGGGGCTATCGGGATCGACCCAAAACTCTATCATCCCGCGCGGTGCGTGAAAGCTGCTGCGGATAAAACCGCTGCGCTGTCTTTCGCGGATATCTCGAATATCGACAATGACGAGTTCTGGATCTTCGAGCCGTGCGATGAGCTCTGCGGTTTCCACCTCACGGATGCGGGCGCGGGCCTGGGCCACAAGCTGAGCAGCGGATTTTGTAAGTGTTTTCATGGGTTAGCTCCGAATGCGCGTAAAGTCTGGATCATAGGGACAAGGGGCGATGACCTCAGCGGGGATAAGATCACCGCACAGATCAAGCTGCATCACTGATCCAGGCACGCTGAGGCTTGGCTCCACAAAAGCATATGCCAGGTTGAGCCCCGTGCGATGCCCCCAATCACCCGAGGTAATGGTACCCACAACCTTATCACCTTGCATCAGCGATGCGCCGCCATGAGCCGGGGCTTTGTCGCTCTCAATTTTCAGCGTCACCAGCTTTTTGCGCACCCCCTCCGCCCGGCGCTTGATCAGCGCATCTTTGCCGATGAACTCCCCTTTTTCCAAGCGAACAAAGCGATCAAGCCCGGTCTCGAACGGATCAAACTCGGTGATCAAATCCGCCTTCCAATGCAGAAAACCTTTTTCCATGCGCATCGATTCCACCGCGCGGGCCCCAAAGAGTTGCATCTCATGTGCCGCGCCCGCTTCGCGCAGCGCAAGGTAGGCCGCATAGAGAGAGGCATTGGGGACGTGGATTTCATAGGCCAGCTCACCTGAAAAGCTCACGCCCAACACCGTCGCAGGGGCATGGCCAATGAAGCATTCCCGCACGCTGAGCCAAGGAAAAGCCTCTTGCGACCAATCCCCGCGCGCGCAGGACGATAGCACCTCCCGTGCTTTGGGGCCTGCGAGCACGAGGATGGTGTGTTCAGTGGTCAGGCTGCGGATTTGCACATCTTCATCGGCGCGCAGATGTTCAGTCAACCAATCCATATCATGCAGCTCAGCTGCGGCCGCTGAACCATACCACACCCGTTCGCCCCCACGATCTGAGGCGGGCAGGTTCGCGATTGTTGCCTCGCCCTTGATCATGCCGTGATGGTTCAAAAGATAGCCGAGCCCGACGCGGCCAGCGCGTTTTGTGACAGCTCCGCAAAACATCCGGTCGAGAAAGCTATGGCGATCCGCGCCGGTGATTTCATAGCGGTTAAAGCCGTTCACCTCCGCCAGTCCCACATTTTCCTGCACATTGCGCACTTCGGCGGCGACCAGATCAAAGGTTTCATCGAAATCGAAAGACTGGCTGGGATGAAACTCGGGGGAGGGTTTGATATATTCGACCCGCTCCCAGCCATTGACCACGGTGAATTCCGCGCCTTCTGCTGCCAGAATAGGGGTTAAAGGCGTGGTGCGCGCGGGCCGCCCGGCGGGGCGATGCTCATGGGGGAAGTGAAAGCGGAACTCGTTTTGATAATCCTCAATCGCTTTGAGAGAGGTCAGCTCCACGTTGCAGTGCGGGCCAAAGCGGCGGGGATCCAGGCACCACGTGTCATAGCAAGCCTCGCCATGTACGATTTGCTGCGCCAAGAGCCAGCCATGCCCGCCGCCCTCGCCCACGCCCGCACGCAGGCCGATGATGCAAAACGCATTGCGCTTGCCCGGAATTGGCCCGACCAGCGGCGCGCCGTCGATTGTATAGGTGATTGGCCCGTTCACCACGCGCTTAATCCCGACCTTAGTGAGCGCAGGCATGCGGGCAAACGCCCCCTCGAGCACATCCATCACGCGTTCTAGATCATCGGGGCACAGGTCATTGGCAAAGCTAGGGCTGATCCCATCCATGCCCCAGGGGCGGCAATCTTGTTCGTAAAAGCCAACCAGCAGCCCGTTCTTTTCCTGGCGCGAATAATAGTCGGAGATCGGACAGCGCAGCAGGGGCATGCGGTGGCCTGCTTCGATGATTGCCGGGATGTCCTCAGTGACGAAATATTGATGCTCCATGGAGGCGACGGGGTGATGCACGCCCATCATCGCGCCAACCTCATTTACGCGATAGCCGCAAGCATTCACGACGATATCGCAGTCAATATCCCCCTTTGAGGTATGCACGGTCCAGGTGTCGTCTTTGTGCTGCGTCAGAGCCGTCACGGGCGTATGGCGATAGACCTCGGCCCCGGCTTTGCGCGCATGAAACGCGAGCGCTTGGCAGAGCTGGGCGGGGTCGATATCACCATCTTCGCCATCCCAGAGCCCGCCAACCAGATTTTCGGTAGAAATCAGCGGGTGGCGGCGGGCGCATTCTTGAGCGTCGATCACTTCAAATTCAACGCCCATACCGCGTGCCATAGACGAGAAATGCCGATAGCCCTGCATCTGCGCCTCGGTATTGGCGAGACGAATGCCGCCATCGCCGTGATGATAGCCCACGGGATATTCCGGGTCATCGCGCAGCTTTTTGTAAAGCGCGATGGAATGGCTTTTCAGCCCCACCATTGTCTGGTTCATGCCGAAATTTGTGACCTGCGCCGCGGAATGCCAGGTGGTGCCGGAGGTGAGCTCATCACGCTCTATCAAGACCACATCGCTCCAACCTTCTTGGCACAGATGATAGAGCGTGGAGCATCCGGCAATGCCGCCCCCGATCACAACAACCTTGGTGCGCGTTTTCATCAAAGGCTCCTTATTAACGAATGAGCGGGGACAGAGTAGCCGTTTGATACGAGCGGCTTTGAGTCGGGATTGTCAAGGCGTGCGCGACTTGTCTTTGCAAACCGTCCACTTTGGGTGGCAATCTATGGTTGAAAACACCTACCATAGGTAGATTGGTCTATTTTTAAGGGTTTTCAGGCGCGCGGCCGCATTTGGTTTAAGTCCCTTAATTCTCTTTACTTTTCCCTTAAGCATTTGGGTTGAGTCGTATTTTCAAGGGATTTTAATGGGTTTCAACCTACGCGATTAAGGTTGAGGGTGATACACCCTGTCTTGGGGGCGCAAAAACGGTAAGATGTTATGCGTCATTTTAATATTCAGTTTGGTACGATTTTCTTTGTTGCAACCTCCTTGGCTGGAGCGTTTGCTTTGGCAGACTGGGCCCTGACACGCGGTCCTAACATCCTGGCTTCAACCGAATATATCGAAACTGTCGCCAAAGAGCGCGCCTATTGCAGTAAGCTTGGCACAGGTGTGGATTGCGGTTGTTTTAGTCAAAAATCCGCGCATGTTTTGGGTCACAAAACCGAACAGGTTTACGGCTATTTCCATGCAAATCAAACACAGTTGGCGCGCGGCCAAGCCTTGAGCAAGTGCCAATAAGCGCTCTGCTCTACTTAATTAACGGCTCCTCTCGCGCTTTGACTTGACACAAAGCGCAATCCTTCTAAAAATGAACGAGCGTTCAATAACGGGAGGGGCGGATGTTTCTGGCATCTATGAAGTTTGACTTGGGCGAGGACGTGCTGGCCTTGCAAGAGGCGGTGCATAAATTTGCGCAAGAGCGGATCAAGCCACGGGCGGCGCAGATCGACCAGGACAATATCTTTCCCCATGAGCTCTGGCGTGAGCTGGGCGATATGGGATTGTTGGGCATTACGGTGTCCGAACAATATGGCGGCGCGGGCATGGGTTATCTTGCGCATACCATTGCGGTCGAGGAAATCGCGCGGGCCTCGGCTTCGGTTAGCCTGTCTTATGGGGCGCATTCCAATCTCTGTGTGAACCAGATCAAGCTGAACGGCACTGACGAGCAACGCGCCAAATACCTGCCCGGTCTTGTGTCCGGCGAGAATGTAGGCGCGCTGGCGATGTCTGAACCCTCTGCCGGGTCCGATGTGGTTTCGATGAAGCTGCGGGCCGAAAAGCGCAATGATCACTATCGGCTCAATGGCAATAAATACTGGATTACCAATGGCCCCGATGCCGATACGCTGGTGGTCTATGCCAAGACGGATCCAGATGCAGGCGCCAGGGGCATCACGGCCTTTCTGATTGAAAAATCCATGACCGGGTTTTCCACCAGCCCCCATTTCGACAAGCTGGGCATGCGCGGCTCCAACACAGCTGAGTTGATCTTTGAAGATGTTGAAGTGCCCTTTGAAAACGTGCTGGGCGAAGAGGGGCGCGGCGTGAAAGTTCTCATGTCCGGTCTTGATTATGAACGGGTTGTGCTGGCCGCCATCGGCACCGGGATCATGGCCGCAGCAATGGATGAGGTGATGCCCTATGTCGCCACGCGTAAACAGTTTGGTGAGCCTATTGGGATGTTCCAACTGATGCAGGGTAAGATTGCTGATATGTATACGGCGATGAACTCGGCGCGGGCCTATATCTATGAGGTGGCCAAAGCCTGTGATCGCGGCGAAGTGACCCGCCAAGATGCCGCCGCCTGCTGTCTTTACGCCTCAGAGCAAGCCATGGTGCAGGCCCATCAAGCGGTGCAAGCGCTGGGCGGGGCGGGGTATTTGTCGGATAATGCCGTGGGTCGTTTGTTCCGTGATGCCAAACTGATGGAAATCGGTGCGGGCACCTCAGAAATCCGCCGCATGCTGATTGGCCGCGAACTTGTCACCGGCATGCTGTGATGTGGCGCTTTGTGTTCTTCCTGCTGGCGAGCCCAGCATTTGCCCAGGACTATTGGGTTCTTGGCGATGATGGGCACGCCAACCTGAACGAAGCCTTGGTCATTGAACGCACTCTCGCATGCTGGGAGACTGCGTTCACCTATAATGAAAAGAAAAGCTGCATTGGGAAGGCCTCAAGCGATTGCATGGATCTTCAACCCAGATGGGGGCAAACCACCTATGGAATGGCACGCTGCACTGGATCTGAAACGCGCGCCTGGGAGCAAATTCTGGAAACAGAACGCAGGGCAGCCCTCAAATATATGCAAGAGGCAGATGAGCGGGATCGCGAAAATGGCTATTCCGAAACCCTGCCCTACCGCGTGCCATCGCTTAACAAAACGCATGAGACTTGGCTCGCCTATCGTAAGGCAAAATGCGCCTCAGCTGGTCTAGTCGCTCGGGGGGGCTCCATGCGTCCCGTGGTAAGCGCAGGATGCTGGCGTGGTGAAACCGCAGATCAGGCGTTGTTCTACTGGGGGCTTACAAGCCCTTGGTGACCGCCCCTTTGAGCAAATTATTAAACTGAGAAACTCACTGATGAATCACCTAACCCCTTTCATTCTTGTGGCTTCTATCCTTTTTGCCAATGCTGCGAGCACTCAAGAAGCGGGGTCTGATGCGCAGTATGCGGAGGCCGTGCCTGGCTGCTTTGAGAGGTCCGAAACGGCCGAGGTTGTTAGGACGTGTATAGGGGGCGGCACGATGGCTTGTATCAAGGCGCATGAATGGGATTCAAAAATCGTCCGATTGCACTGCATGGGCGTTGAAGCCGAGGCGTGGGATGTGCTCCTAAATGAAATATACCAGCAACGTCAAGCCGAGGCAAAACGCGATGATGCCGAAAACCTTGCAAATGATTTGCCTGAACATGCGGTTCTCTCGGAACAGCTAAGGGCCGCGCAACGCGCATGGATTTCTTTTCGCGATAAAGAATGCCGATGGGCTGCAACACTCGTAAATGGCGGGGTGGTCGGCGATTTGTTTTCAATGGAATGCCATCTCGACATGACCGCGAGGCGGGCCATCGAGCTGAAATTCAAGTATAGGGAACAATGAACATGCTGGCACGCGCGGTGATCTTCGTTTTTGGCATGCTGTTGCCGATGGGGGCCTTGGCTCAAACAATTTCCGCCGACCCAAGTGCAACGCAAGCCTGTGTGCCAACAAGTGAGGTTGCCATTGATATTGGGACATGCCTGACGAGCTGGGTTGCGGCTTGCGAGAAAGGGCGTAACCGGAGTGAAGCCCAGCTTTGCTGGTGGTCGCTATTGACGTATTGGGAGGCCGAGGCGTTGCGGGCAGGCGACGAGTTGCGGCAAGCAGCTGAAAACTGGGATAACCGGCTTTCGGTGCAAACAGGATGGGGGCAACCTCTCTTGGATCATGTTCTCGATATGGATCAGGCTTGGAGAGACTATCAAATCCGCCGCTGCCGCTTCGCACAAGCTATCGCTCCTGTCGTTGAACGTGACGACGCATATCTTCTCTGTTCAGCGGAACGCGCCTTTGAACAGACGATTTTTTATCGGGGCCAGCTCGCGCTCCTTCGGCAAAAGACGGAGGAGCCATGATGCATTTTCGCGCAGTCATGGCTTCTCTTATGGCGCTGTTTCTCGCCGGTGCTGCGAGCGGTGAAATCCCTGGCATGGCACCTGCGGAAGATTATTGGAAATTGCGCGGTTGCGTGACGCAGGCTTGGGAGAGCGGTCAGGATGTGGCTATCTGCCATGGTATGTTCTCCGCTGAGTGCTTTGACGAAGCCCCAAGCCGTTCTGATTATGTCCAGTTTGTGTGTTTGTCGATGGAACACACAGCTTGGGATTCGCTTGCCCGCGCACTGCGCCGCGACGGGTTACGGCCAGAGCCAGAACCCGAGGGCGTTGAGACATTGGACCAGATGCTTGGTCGTAAAATACGTGTAGAAGGGCAGGAGCCCATCATATTGCCAGGGCAAACTGAAACATCTGAGGTGATATGCGCCAAAGAACATCCAGATGATCCATTTGCAAAACTGGAATGCGAAACAGAGCACCGCATCGCGCTTACCCGCCATTGGATCAATGAGATGGGCGGGCTACCAGAGAGGGGAGAAGAATGAAACCGACCTCCAGCATTGTCACTCCCTCGCAAAGCTATAGGGCCGAACGCGCATCATATCTCTACACCTTACTAGAGAACCCTACGGCATGCGGCGTAGGGTTCTCAAAACCTGCTGCGTTAGCGAATTTGCCATGATGCCATTCCTGTTATCCCCGCAAGGCAACGACCTGATAGCAATCTCTCCACAAAATCGTGCCGAGCGTAGCAGACCTAACTTCTTGAACCGCGTGCCCAAGATCACTCAACAGCCAAGCCATATATCGAGCGCGCGAAACATGCTGACTTGCCGTTCCCATAAACCAACAAACTCCTTTGCGCTTTCGCGCGTGGTTGGGGCGATAGGCCAGTATATCGGGCGCATTCAGGCGCAGATTAAACCAGTCAAGTTCCCTTCGCAGCTCTTTCGCATGCCAAGTGGTGGGTCTCTCATCATACCAAAGATCCAGCGCCAATTGGAATATACCCACATGGCTTCTAGCGTCAGCGCAATACCGCGCCGTTTCAAAACGTACATACATTTGGGGGATACGGACACATGTCCGCCCTTCTTTGCAGGAAAATATCATAAGGTGATTAGCCCCTGTTGGGGGGCTGAAAACACGGCTTATGAAATTGCAAAAAAGAACATAGGTCACGGTCCTGGGTATATGCGCCAGCCCTTAACCAGTGACCCAATGAAAATCAAGCGTCGTATCCGACGAGAGGTTAACACATGAAGCTCTCCAAGCAATTTCGTGGGTCGTGCAGATTACCCAGGCGAGGCGGGGGCAAAACCCCTGATTGGCAACTACAACGACCCTGGCGAAATCTGGGCCTTCCAGCACTGTCGAAGCTGCGGAAAGGTCAGTAACATGACAGGAAAGCGCCCCGAAAGCCTGAGCGACAAGCATGTGCGTTGGTTTCAATGGTGCTTTGCTTGGGTTGGGATGTGTCTGGACTTTCTCGCTCGTCGAAAATGCCCCGATTGCGGAGGATATATTCTCGGCACAAGCCGGCATCGCATTTACGCTCGGCCCGAGGGGATTCCAGATGCTATGTGCCGCTCTTGCCAATCCACCTGGGATGTCGCGTTGACGCGTCGGCAGTGGCTGATTTGGGAAGTGGCGCTGGTTGCGCTTAGTCTTCTTATGTTTTGGGGCGTCGCTCAGCTTGCGGCGCTACTCATAGATTGGCTAGACGATAACGAAAGAGCTGGCGTTGCAGCGGTCCACCTTTTTGTTTTGGCACTCTATTGGCTTTGCATAGTCCCAATTCTTGTCCTCACCCTCACATCACGCATAGTTCCCATTAAAAAGAGGTCGGTATGAAGCTCTCTTCCTCCATTTCCCCTGCTTCCGAGCAGTTCAAAACCAATCAAGCTGCGCATCTGGAAGCTCTGCAAGAAATCTCTGAGGCGGCGTCGGCCGCGCAGGCGGGGGGCGGGGAGAGGTCTCGCCAGCGCCATGTGGCGCGGGGTAAGATGCTGCCGCGCGAGCGGGTGGCGAATTTGCTCGATCCTGGCTCGCCTTTCCTAGAGGTTGGCGGTTTTGCGGCCCATGGGCTCTATGATGGGGCGGCCCCTTGCGGCGGCGCGATTGCCGGGATTGGCCGCGTGCAGGGGCGTGAGGTCATGGTGGTGTGCAATGATGCGACGGTAAAGGGCGGCACCTATTATCCGATGACGGTGAAAAAGCACCTGCGCGCCCAGGAGATTGCCGAGGAAAACCATCTGCCGTGCATTTACCTTGTGGATAGCGGCGGGGCGAACCTGCCCAACCAGGACGAAGTATTTCCCGACCGCGACCATTTTGGCCGCATCTTCTATAACCAAGCCAATATGTCTGCCAAGGGTATTCCGCAGATCGCCGTGGTTATGGGCTCTTGCACGGCTGGGGGGGCCTATGTGCCGGCCATGTCCGATGTGACCATCATCGTGAAAGAGCAGGGAACGATTTTCCTGGCTGGCCCGCCCTTGGTGAAGGCCGCAACGGGTGAGATCGTGAGCGCCGAAGATCTTGGCGGCGGCGATGTGCACACGCGGCTCTCTGGTGTGGCGGATTATCTGGCCGAAGATGATGCCCATGCGCTGGCGCTGGCCCGGCGGGCAGTGGGCTCGCTCGGGGTCTCTGTGAAGCCTGCATTGCCAACAAGCTTTGAGGAGCCCGCTTATGATCCCGCAGAGATCCTCGGCGTCGTCCCCGCTGATCTACGCACGCCCTACGATATTCGCGAGGTGATCGCCCGGCTGGTGGATGGCTCCTATTTTGATGAATTCAAACCTCGCTTTGGCGAAACGCTTGTGACTGGCTTTGCCCATGTCAAAGGCATGGCTGTAGGCATCATCGCCAATAACGGGGTGCTGTTTTCTGAGGCAGCGCAGAAAGGGGCGCATTTCATTGAACTTTGTGCACAGCGGAAAATCCCTCTGGTCTTCTTGCAAAATATCACTGGTTTTATGGTGGGGCGGAAATACGAAAATGAAGGCATCGCGCGGCACGGGGCCAAGATGGTGACGGCTGTGGCAACCGCAAAGGTTCCCAAGATCACGCTGCTGGTGGGGGGCTCTTTTGGTGCGGGCAATTATGGCATGGCCGGGCGGGCCTATTCACCGCGCTTTTTGTGGACCTGGCCCAATAGCCGCATTTCAGTGATGGGCGGCGCGCAAGCAGCAGGCGTGCTGGCAACGGTTAAGCGCGATGGCATTGAGCGGGCGGGCGGCAGTTGGAGCGCTGAAGAAGAAGCGGCGTTCAAGCAGCCCACAATTGATATGTTCGAAGAGCAATCCCACCCGCTTTATGCCTCTGCCCGGCTTTGGGATGATGGAATTATTGATCCGCGCCATAGTCGCGATGTGTTGGCTTTGTCGCTGTCAGCGGCGCTGAATGCGCCGATTGAAGAAACACGGTTCGGTGTGTTTCGGATGTAAGGAGCGAGGGGCTCTGCCCCTCGCGCTCCCCGAGGTATTTTTAGCCAAATGAAGGAGGTACGGTTGCTTGAGCGGATTATGAGCGCGCTGCCCTCTTGGCCGCGCATTACCTCTGAGGTTGAGATCCCGGTTTATCTGGTCCACACCGATGCGGGGGCAGACGATTATTTCCTTTTCGGTTTTGCCGCCTATTTCCGCGAGACGTTTCAGGCCCAGTTCAATCGCATATGCGCTGAGGTGAACGGCGAGGATTACGGGCGGGCTTGGCCCCTGCCGGATTATGTGCGGGCGCATCTGAGTGAAAAGGAAAGCGGGGCTTGGTGGTAGATTTGTCTGATAAGCTTTGGGAGCGGACGCTCGGGAATGGCATGCGCATCGCGGGTGCAATTGAATTTGATGCGCAGGGTCTCATCCACCGGATAGAAACCTGCAATGTGAGGGGAACGCCAGATGTTTAACAAAATACTCATAGCCAATCGGGGTGAGATTGCTTGCCGGGTGATGCAGACGGCGCAAGGGATGGGGATTTCATGTGTTGCGGTCTATTCTGAGGCGGATGCGGGGGCCAAGCATGTTGCGATGGCAGATGCTTCGGTTTGCATTGGTGGCCCTGCGCCTGCGGATAGCTATCTGCGCGGTGATGTGATCATTCAGGCGGCTCTGGATACGGGCGCGCAAGCGATCCATCCGGGCTATGGGTTCCTCTCGGAAAACCCGGGTTTTGTGGAGGCGGTTGAGGCCGCGGGGCTGGTCTTTATTGGCCCCTCGGCGCGCGCGATCCGGGCTATGGGGCTGAAGGATGCTGCCAAGGCATTGATGGCAGAGGCGGGGGTGCCTGTGGTGCCGGGCTATCATGGGGCCGATCAGGACCGCGCGCATTTGGCGAAAGAGGCCGATGCGATTGGTTATCCCGTTTTGATCAAGGCCGTTGCGGGCGGCGGTGGCAAGGGCATGCGGCTGGTGGAGGATCCGAGCGATTTTGCCGACGCTTTGGCCAGCGCCCAAGGTGAGGCGCGCACCGCGTTTGGCAATCCAGATGTGCTGATTGAGAAATACGTCACCCAGCCGCGCCATATCGAGGTTCAGATCTTTGGCGATGGCGCGCAAGCGGTGCATCTGTTTGAGCGGGATTGCTCGCTGCAGCGGCGGCACCAGAAGGTGATTGAAGAAGCGCCCGCGCCTGGAATGACGCAAGCGATGCGCACAGCGATGGGGGCAGCAGCGACGCGCGCGGCTGAGGCGATTGGCTATAAGGGTGCAGGTACAGTTGAGTTTATCGTGGATGGCTCAGACGGGCTGCACCCGGATAGGTTTTGGTTCATGGAGATGAACACGCGCCTTCAAGTTGAGCATCCGGTGACCGAGGCCATTACCGGTGTGGATCTTGTTGAGTGGCAGCTGCGCGTTGCCGCAGGAGAGCCCTTGCCCGCGCGCCAAGAGGATCTAAGCATCACGGGCCATGCGTTTGAGGCGCGGCTTTATGCTGAAGATGTGCCCAAAGGGTTTTTGCCTGCGACCGGCACGCTGTCCCATTTGCAATTTCCCGATGGCGCACGCGCCGATAGCGGGGTGCGTGCTGGTGATACCATCAGCCCCTGGTATGATCCGATGATTGCCAAACTGATCACCTATGGGGCCACGCGCGAGATTGCGTTGAATCGTCTCTCGCAAGCGCTTGAGCAGACCCAAGTGGGGGGCAGTGTCACGAACCTTGCCTTCCTTGGGGCTTTGGCGCGCCATGAGGGCTTTGCGCGCGGCGAGGTGGATACAGGCCTAATTGCCCGGGATTTAGAGGCGTTAACGCAAGAGGCTGTGCTGAGCGTGGCTGAGTTGATCGCGGCGGGCATGGCGGCGGCGGATCTATGGGAGCTTCCCGCAGGCGCGGGTCTCACCCTCTGGTCGCCGCTTTTGCAACGCCTGACCCTAAGCTATCGGGGCGAGAGTTTGGAATTGAAATATGAGGTGCTGAGCGCCTATCATATCCGCTGGCATTTGCCCGATGGTTCCCATGAAATCACCAAGCAAAACGCTTGGATGCTCGGCGGGGTGCCTCTGCCCCAAACCCATCGCAGCGGCAATGAGATCACCGTCTTTGCCAGTTTTGGCCGCAGCTTCACTTGGGTTGATCCGCTTGATCGCAGCACCGATGCGGGCACAGGGGGCAACCAGATCGACGCGCCCATGCCTGGTCTTATCAAAGCGATTTATGCTGAGGCAGGCCAGGTGGTGAGCGCGGGCGCGCGGCTCGCGGTGCTAGAGGCTATGAAGATGGAACACACGCTGACCGCTGCGCGCGATGGCATCATTGCCGAGGTGCTGGCCCGCGCAGGGGATCAAGTGGCTGCGGGCGATTGCCTGGTCCGGTTAGAGGAGGAAAACCCATGATTTTACACCATATCCCATTCTCGCGCTCATTCCGTGTGCTCTGGATGCTGGAAGAGCTGGGGCTTGAGGCCGAGCTGCGACACTATGCGATCACCGATGGCTCTTTGCGCGCGCCCGATTATCTTGCCAAAGCGCCTTTGGGGCGGGTGCCCGCGCTGGAATGGGAGGACGGGACATGCGTTAGCGAAAGCGGCGCGATTTTGCAGCTTTTGGCCGAGCAGAACCCAGAGGCAGGGCTTGACCGCGGCGTGGGCCATCCTGAACGGGGCCGGTATTTGGAGGGGTTCGGGTTCGCGGAAACCATGGGCTCGCAACTGGAAATGCTCAATATGCAGCATTTGTTTTTGCTCAAACCCGAGATGCGCTCGGTGACGGTGATGAAACTGAACACTGCAAGGCTGCGCGCGGCCATGAAAGTGCTGGAAGCGCAGCTTGAGGGGCAGGAGTATATTCTCGCCTCGGGGATTTCGGCGCTGGATATGATGATGGGCTTTAACGTCTTTGCCGCGCCTTACTATGTCAAACTCGATGAATTTCCGAACTTGCAGGCCTATCAAGCCCGGCTTGAGGCGCGCCCCGCCTATATCCGCGCGCGGGAAAAGGATGGCACGCAAAGCTTTTACACCAAAGATTTCTACCCGTTGCCGGAGGGCGCATGAGCCAGTTCGTTGATATCTACGAGGTTGCCCCGCGCGACGGGCTGCAAAATGAGCCGCGCCAGATTTCGATAGCCGATAAGGTGGCGCTTGTGGATCGGCTCAGCGATTGCGGCTTTAAGTATATCGAATGCGCCAGTTTCGTGAGCCCAAAATGGGTGCCGCAAATGGCAGGCAGCGCCGAGGTGCTAGCACAGATCACACGCCGCGACGGGGTGCGCTATGCGGCTTTGACGCCTAATATGCACGGGCTTCAAGATGCGCTTGCGGCTAAAGCGAATGAGGTGGCGGTATTCGGCGCCGCCTCTGAGGGATTTTCGCGCGCCAACACAAATGCCTCAATTGCCGAGAATCTAGAGCGTTTCCGCCCGCTTGTGGCAGAGGCCAAGGCCAAGGGCGTGCCCGTGCGCGGTTATATATCCTGTGTGATTGATTGCCCCTATGAAGGGATGATTGATCCCGGTGCGGTCGCGCGCGTGACCAAGGCGCTTTGGGATATGGGCTGCTATTCGATCAGCCTGGGCGACACTTTGGGCCATGGCACACCGGAAACGGTGGATGCGATGCTGAACGCTGTGACTGCTCAGGTGCCTCCCTCAGATCTTGCGGGGCATTACCACGACACGAATGGCCGCGCGCTTGAAAGTATCACCGTCTCGTTGGACCATGGTTTGCGCATTTTCGATGCGGCTGTGGGCGGGCTTGGCGGCTGCCCCTATGCGCCCGGTGCGCAAGGCAATGTGGATACCGAGGCCGTGATCGCGCATGTCCTAAGCCTTGGATATAAGAGCGATTTGGATCTGACCAAAACCGCCAAAGCCGCCCAATTCGCCCGCAAGATCACAGCCAAGGAGCAGGCCGAGCCAGTTTAGAGCTGGGCAATGACATTATAAGTCAAGCTATCTGAAGGGGCCTTAGATCAAAAAGGCTCATTGCTTTGGCCGTGCTGGACGGGCAGGGGCCCTTTCAAAGAATATTAAACCGTGACTTGATTGCCGAGAGTTGCGCTGCATCTAAATATTCTGGGTGGTGGCTTTCTAAGATCTCTTTGGCGCGGGCGTTGGCACGGGTCCAGGCGCTCTGGCCGCCATTTTGGGTCCATGTGCGCGGATCGTCGCGATCGGCCAGGGGCGGATAGAAATAGTCCCGTTCCATTGCCGCCAGGGTATGGGTGCCGCCCAGGAAATGGCCCTCGCCCAAAACCGCCTCGCAAATCGCCTCAAAGCCCAAATTCGCCTCGCTTACCTCAATGCCGCGCAGGGCGCGATAGGTATGGGAGTGCATCTCATCATCCAGCACAAAGCCTTCAAAGCTGGCCCCGAGTAGCGCGGCGGTCATCCCAGAGCTTTCATAGATCAAATTCCCCCCTGCCAGCGCCGCAGTGATCGAGGTCAGGCCCTTTTCCATGCCATATTGCGCATCGATCGCTTTGGCATCGGTCATGGAACTTGCGACCCCTGAAATCAGGCCCAGCCAGTTGGACAGCTGCGCTGAGGCGGCATTCATCAGCGCGGTCTCACCGCCGCCCCCGCTAAAGGCACCGCTGCGCAGATCAATCACGAGGGGCCAGTTGGAGAAGATCATCGGATAGCCGGGCTGGATCGCATGCACCATGATCAGCGCGCCAAGCGTTTCGGCCAGAGATTGCGCCAGAAACCCGGCCAATGTGGCAGGCGCGGTAGCCCCGGCTTGCGCTGCGGTGATGTTTGAGATCGGGATGCCATGTTCGATACAGGCATAGACCACATCGACCGCATCCTCCCCATAGCGCATGGGCGAAATCATTGGGCTGATATGCGCCTTGAGAAAGGGGCGCTTGGCAAATTCCCCGGCCCCGCCTGCCGCGATATCCAGCATTTCAGCTATTGGAGCGACATGGGAGCCAAGGGTGAAAGAGGTCGCCATCGGTTTGGTGGTGTTTTTGAGCAGGGCAAAGACCGTGTTCACATCCAGATCGAAAATATCCGTGACATCCGTGGCAACGCAGCACCGGGTGAACCAGCTGACATTGGCGAGCGTATCTTGCAGCCGGGTGAAATCATGCAGATCTTGCAAGGTTGCGGGTCGATACTGCCCAGCATGTAGATCGAGCGTCTGCACCGCCGCGCCGCCGGTTCCGAAATAGACCCGCTGCCCGCCCACCTCAATCGAACGGCTGGGATCGCGTCCATGCAGGGTAAAGCTCTTTGGCGCAGCCGCAATTGCCTCCTCCACCAGCTTGCCTGGAAAAGTCACCCGCCCATCAGCTCGCTCTTTTGCACCGGCCTTGATCAGGTCTATGCGCAAACGGGTCGGGACATCACCCAGGCCCAGCTCTGCCAGAAGCCGCAAAGCGGTGTCATAGATCTGTTGCAACTCCGGCTCGCTCAGCGGCTTATACTGACCGCCAATCTGCCCCGGCGGGCAAGGATCTACCTGAGGTTTGGCGGCGCGTTGTGCATGCCTTGCTTTGCGTCCTGCGCGTTTTGTCATGGGTTGCTCCTGTCTGCGCGGGCGACTTCGAAAACACCGGCGCTGACGATTAAAATGGCCCCCACCCCTTCGCGCAATCCAAAATGTTCGCCCGAGAGCCAAGCGGCAGAGGCGAGCCCGACCAGCACCTCGCTCATCAGCAAAATCCCCACGCGGGCAGGCGATAGCAGCGTTGCAGGCCAAATGGTCAAAAAGATCATCGGCAGCACATAGATGGATGAGAGCAAGATGAGAGGCACCAGGGGGCCAAGTTCCTTTGGCGGGGCGGCTTCTAGGAACAACGAGCCGATCAAGGCGAGGATCAGCGCCCCCAAAACAAAGGCAAAGAGCTGGGATTTCAGCGTGATCTTCTCGGTGCGGTACATCCCCATAGAGCCCACCGCCCACATGATACCAGAGCTGAGCGCTAGCCAATCACCAATATTGCGCGGCCAAGGCAGCCCTTGGTCCCCCAGCACCACAAACAGCCCGCCCAGGCCAAAAATCAAGCCGGCAACGCGCCCCAGGCTCAGCCGCTCCCCCAGAAAGATAAGCCCCAACGCCGTGCCCCAAAGCGGGGTAAGGTAGAACAGCAAGATCGAGCGCGCGACCTCGGTATAAACAAGGCTTGTGGTGTAAAGGCTCAGCGCCGCACCAGTGCACATCCCGCTTAGGATCAGAGCGCGCCAGTTTGCAGCGATATTGCTGCGTGCGCTCCAAATCATCGGCAAGAGGACAAGCAGCGTTGCGGCATACATCGCGATTCCGGGCCAGGGTCCGCTTAAGCCCCTGTCCAAAAAGAAGCGCACAGGGATCCAATAAAGGCCCCACATCGCCCCGCCGATAACAAGCGCTACCGAGGCGCTCTTGGTCGAATACATGCCTATAATCCCAGCGCGCGGCGACGCTCTTGCGCAAAACCCTGCACGATGCGATCAGCGATCAGCGCAAGGATTGCCATAGCCACCCCCGCAGAAATTCCCAGCCCCACATCTGCTTGCCCCAGGGCCAGATAGATAGATTGCCCTAGCCCCGTGGTGCCAATCAGCGCCGCAATCACCAGCATCGCAAAGGCATAAAGGATCGTCTGGTTCAGCCCCAGCAAGATCGTCGGCGCAGCATAAGGGGCACGAATATCGCGCAGGATTTGCCAGCTTGTCGCGCCGCTCGAAATCGCCGCCTCCAGCATCTCATCTGGCGTGTTCACCAGCCCATGGCGCGTGTAGCGGATCATGGGCACAATCGCATAGGCGCAAATCGCCAAAAAGGCCGAGAACTCGCCAATTTGAAACACCATCAGAACCGGGATCAAAAACACAAAAAGCGGGATGGTTTGCAGCATATCGCACACCGGGCGCATGATTTTCCAGGCCAGCGGCGAGATGGCGCAGATCAGCCCGAGCATGCCTCCGACAAGCGCGCAGACAATCACGGAAACGCCGCTTAGATAGAGGGACAGCAAGGCGCGCTCCCACAGGCCCGCAAATAAGATCGAGAGCAAAAGCCCAGTGCAAAGCAGCGCGAGATGCGGCCCGCGGGCCACCCAAGCCAGGGCCGCAACACCGACAAGAACAAAGGGCCAGGGCAGCTCGGCAATGCCGGTCTCGATAATTCCTGCAAAGATCAGAACGAATAGGCCCGCAGTAATAGCGCCGCGCCAGATCAGCACACCAGCGATCACAGCGGCCAGACCGTAGAGCCCAAGGCTCATCACAGGCGTCCAGGCAAACCCCCAGGTAAAGGGCAAAACCGCGTTATCCAGCCCAATGCGCAAGGGCAAGAGCACATAAAACATCGCGTTGTTTTTGATCGCGTCAAGCAAGGCGCCATTGGCTTTGGTAAATTCTGTTAGGCCCTGGTCAACGAGCCCCGCAACCGGGTCGAGTAGGGTCAATGTGCTGGGCTCCGGCAAGGCGGTCCAAAACGCCGCCGTGAGCAGAACCGACACCCCAATCACTGCCCAGGCAACGCGACGATCATAGCGCCTGCGCTCAGCGGCAAGCGCGCCGCTCATGCGATCAATCACAATGGCAAAGGCCACAATCACCAGCCCAGCCAGCAGGGCTTGCCCGAATTGCGCCTTGCGCATGGTCAAGAGCACTTCCCAGCCGATGTCGTTAAAACCGCCAATCACAGCGGCGATAATCACCATGGAAAGCGCGGCCATAAGGCATTGGTTCACCCCGACCATAATCTGCGTTGTGGCGGCGGGGAGCTCGATTTGAAAAAGCTGTTGCAGCCGCGTTCCCCCTGCCATAATCGCGGCCTCTTTGATCTCGGGCTCCACCCGCTCTAGCCCCAGCATCACATTGCGCGCCATAGGCGGGGCGGCATAGATGGCTGACGCGATGAGACCAACAACAGGACCAAAGCCAAAGAGCACCAAAATGGGGGTGAGATAGGCAAAGGTCGGCACGGTCTGCATGATATCCAGCAATGTTTGCAGCGCTGATTTCACGCGTGGCACTTCATTGGCGAAAATCCCAATCGCCCCGCCGGTGAGTAGCGCCAGGGGGACGGAGACACTCACCAGGGCAAGCGTGTTCATGCTCTCATGCCAATAGCCCGAGGCCAGCACAAAGCTAAGCCCCAAAAAGCCCAAAGCGGCCATAGAGGCCCCGCCCAGATACCACCCCAAAGCGGTCACAAGCCCAATGGTGATGATCCAAGGCGTGGCGTTCAGCAGGAAATTTGTCGCCTCCATTGGGGTGGACATGAACGCGGCAAAAGCACGGGCGATAGGTTTGACCCCCTCAAGCCCCCACATAAGCCCCGTGCCAACCCCGTCTGATAGCGGGAAAATCAGCGCTTTGGGCCAGGCGATAAGCCAGGGCGCAACAGGTTCAAGCAACAGACAAAGCGCACCGACCAGCACGGTGATCAGCCCTGCGCGCACGGACAGGCTCACGGTGCCTCCTCAACTTGCAAAGCAGCGGCCAGATCAGATGGATGCACCGAGCCGACAACGCGGCCGCTTTCATCACGCACCGGCACGCGCTCATAAAGCTGCATACAATGCGCCAGCGCCATGTCCAACGTCATCGCAGTGGTCAGCCCCGGATCATCTGGCCCGACCTCTGCCGCCCCGCTCATCACCGAGGCAAGGCGCGCATGTTGGCCCTTGGGCACATCTTTGGAAAATTCGCGCACATACTCATCCACCGGGTTTAGCACGATCTCAGAGGGCGTGCCGATCTGCACGATTTTCCCATCCTTCATAATCGCAATCCGATCCGCAAGCTTCAGCGCCTCGGTAATGTCATGGGTGATGAAGACAATCGACTTTTTCAGCGTTGCTTGGATCTTAAGAAACTCATCTTGCAACTGGCGGCGGATAAGCGGATCCAGCGCGGAGAAGGGCTCATCCAGAAACCAAATATCGGGATTAACGGCCAGCGAGCGCGCAATGCCCACACGTTGGCGCTGCCCACCTGAAAGCTCGCGCGGAAAGCTATCCTCACGCCCCGCAAGCCCCACAAGGGTGATCACCTCTTGGGCGCGGGCATGGCGCTCGGCCCGCTTAACGCCCTGCACCTTTAGCGGATAAGCCACATTATCCAGCACCGACATATGCGGAAACAGGCCGAAATGCTGAAACACCATGCCCAGCTTCTCACGGCGCAGCTGGGTGAGGCGCTTCTTTGACGCCCCGCGCAAGTTCTCGCCATCAATCAAGATCTCGCCATGGGTGCCGGGCAAAAGCTGCGAGATACACCGCACCAAAGTCGATTTGCCCGAGCCCGATAGCCCCATGATCACGAACAACTCGCCTTGGGCGACCTCGAAATTGGCATCTTGAACAGCAGGCACGCAGCCTTTGGCGCGCAATGCGGCCTCTGGATCGGGGCTCGTAAGCGCCGCGCTCAGGGCTTTATCGGCGTCAGTTCCAAACACCTGCCAGACGTTCCGGCAGGTGATCGCTGGAGTTAAAGGCGCGCTCACTTAGTTCAGCGCAGCATCAACGACAGGGCGCCATTTGCCCTCATTCGCGCTCATCCAAGTGGCCACAACCTCTTCGACAGAGCCGCCATCCACATCAATCGCGCCCATCATCGGCTGCTGATCTTCCACCGCAAGCTGGTAGTTCGTTAGGATTTCATAAGCGGCGGGCCACGTTTCGGCCATGCCGGACCAGCCAGCCTTAAACACGCGCGAGGCGGCAAAATCGCAATCATGTGTGGCATTTGGGTTAGAGCCCCAAGCCGGATCGTTAAAGCAATCTTCATTGCCCACCGGCAGATCCACGAATTTCACATCATATGCAGACATCGCCCAATGCGGTTGCCAGAACACGATAAGCAGCGGAGATTTCTTTTCGGTAGAGGCGCGCAGCTCAGTGATCAAAGCCCCCTCAGAGCCTGCAGGCACGGCTTTATAGGGCAGATCAAACCCGCTCATGCGATCCGCGCCCGGTGTGCCCCAATCTGCGGGGTAATCCACAAGACGGCCCTGGGGAATGGTTTCCGCCGTAGCAAAATTCATCGCGCAATCTTTCAGCGCCTCCCAAGCGGGCAAACCAGGGCAAAGCTCGGCCACATGGGCGGGGTAGGCAATGCCCTCTTTGGCATCCAGACCCAAATCGCCCAGCTCGACAACTGTGCCCGCATCAATCTTTTTCGCGTAGTCTTCTGAGACGTTAGAGGACCAGATTTCCATCGCACCATGGATCTCGCCATCGGCGATTGCCTGATACATATTCATATAGCCAGCGGTCACATATTCGACTTCATAGCCTGCAGCCTTTAGCATAGAGCCCGCCACATGGGTCGAGACATGTTGACCCGTCCACTCATTCACCGCTAGCTTGATCGGCTTATCGACCGCGCCCAGGTCAGCAGCATAACTGGCGCTTGCGGCAATGCCCGCGATGATCGTTGTGGTCAAAAGTTTCATGTGTCTTTCCCCTTGCGTTGGACTCTTTGTGCCTTGTCGCTAGATGAGCAAATATAGGCCGGTTCTTCAATAGCTCAGATGCGCGGCATAGGCAAAACTCGGTCTCGCACCGCGCGGTGCCCTCACGCAATCTTAACCAATCCCGCGTAGAACTCCTCGCACGAAGCTTCTAAGACGCGCGCTGTCAATGTGGCTGGAGCACGGGCATGTGGAGCCTGGCTAAGTTCTCTTTCGTCACGATGGCGCGGATAGGAAAATGATGAGCAAACGCTGTTTCTCCGCTATTGACACGCGGTGATCATCGAAGTCTGACGGGCCCGTTCCCTGTCCGAACTCACTTTTCCCTTATATTGATGTGCAACTCCGGTGGAATGGCTCCATGCGGGGCGTTTTGGCGTGGGCATTCACCTCCGCCAACAAACCGCGCGCCCCCTTCATTTGGCCAGTAAATACCTTGCGGGGGTGTGGGGGTGCAAAACCCCCACGGCGCGAAAGCTAGGGGTTTTGCACGAGGTTCGTATAGCTCACCTCAGCTGGCGCATTTTCCGCTCATGGCCGGTTCAGCGCCTCGAGCCGGGCCGTCACGGAGAGCCCATGCGCCTCTAGGCTCTCGCTTTTGGCAAGTATCTCTGCGCTGGGGCCGATGGCACGTAGGGCCTCGGGGGTCATCTTGGCCAGTGTGGTGCGTTTAAGAAAATCCATCACGCTCAAGCCAGAGGAAAAGCGGGCCGAGCGCGCGGTTGGCAAGACATGGTTGGGCCCGCCCACATAATCGCCGATGGCCTCAGGTGTCCATTGCCCGACAAAGATCGCCCCCGCATGGGTGACTTTGCCCGCCAGTGCATCAGCATCTTGCACGCAAATCTCTAGATGTTCGGGCGCGATCCGGTCAGACAGCTCTACGGCCTCGCTGAGACCCCGCACGGTGATAATCGCCCCGAAATCACGCCAGCTCGCCCCGGCAATCGCGCGCCGCTCTAGGCTTTGCAGGCGGGTTTCAACGGCGGCGGCGACCGCATGGCCAAAGGCTTCATCTGTTGTGATGAGAATGGATTGCGCGCTTTCGTCATGTTCGGCTTGGCTCATCAGATCAAGCGCGATCCAGTCCGGGTCATTGTGTTCATCTGCAATCACAAGGATTTCAGAGGGGCCAGCGATCATATCGATCCCCACCTTGCCAAAGACCCGCCGTTTGGCCGCGGCGACAAAGGCATTTCCGGGCCCGGTGATCTTATCGACGGGCTGCACAGTTTCAGTGCCATAGGCCAAAGCGGCCACGGCTTGCGCGCCCCCAATGGGGTAAATCTCATCCACGCCCGCGATTTGAGCGGCGGCCATCACAGCTGGGTTCACCTCTCCGCCTGGGGTGGGCACGACCATGGCCAGACGCGGCACGCCCGCGACTTTGGCCGGGATTGCATTCATCAACAGCGAGGAGGGATAGCTTGCCAGCCCCCCCGGCACATAAAGCCCCGCCGCAGAAACCGGGGTCCAGCGCCAGCCCAAAATCGCCCCGACCTCATCCGTAAAGGAGTGATCTTGGGGCATCTGTTTTTCGTGATAGGCGCGAATGCGAATCGCTGCATGCTCTAAGGCTGCGCGCACGTCATCTGGGGTTTTTGCGGCAGCCTCTGCGACCGTCTCGGGCGACATGCGCAGAGTTTCTGGTGTTAGCGCCACGCGATCAAATTTTTCAGTCAGCTCAATAACTGCTGCATCCCCGCGCGCGCGCACATCGGCGATGATCCCGGCGACCACCGCATCCACATCTGGGCTGTCTTCGCGCTTTGCCGAAAGCAATTCAGTAAAGGCAGAGTCGAACCCGCTATCGGCGGAATTGAGAAACTGAGGCATGGCCCCTCCTATTGCGACGGTACTTGGCCTGTAGCAATGACTGGGCCGCATTCCCAGCGCGTAGCTGGTCCTGGCCCTTGATACATTGACCTAAGCCTGGACATCTATGTCACAACATGCCGGGCCACAATAAGCAAATCAGAAATAGGCGAACCTGCCCCGACAAGGGACAGGTTCAGATATTACGGCTTAGCGGCGGCTAAAGCGCTTGCGCGCAACCAAGGCACCGATCCCTGTGAGCCCCAGCACAAGCCCGCCAGGAAGCGGAACCACAGGGGCAGGATCGACCGGGTCTTTCGGATCTGGGTCTACGGGGTCCACTGGTTCGTTATCAATGATAGGCGCCGGGGCGGGATCATCTTGCGCAAGGGCAAGCGCCAAGACCAGCGCGAGTATGGCGAGCATAAACATCGTCCCGCCTATTCCGGCGCTGCCACCAGTGTCTGCTTGCGCAACCACTTCGGTGGATGGAATGCCTAGCTTGTTGCCATAGATATCAGGTTGCACCCCCCAAAAAAAACCATCTGAGTCATAACCAACTGTCGAAGCCTGCGAATGCGTTGCCGAAAGGGAGACGGCGAGCGTAATCGCGAATATTTTTATCAAACTCTTTAACATTTTGATATGCTACGCTTATGTAGCCCTCCTTAAACGTCAATGTCTCGGACTCCGTCCAGAAACAGCAGAATAAGGGCGCGTTACATCGCGCAGGCCCACCTCAAGCGTCTCGCAGGCAAGGCGAATGGCACCTTTCCCTGAAAGCGTTACTAATAGCTGACCAGCCCCGTCACACCCACTATCCCAGGACATCATCATCATCGACATTACATGGCCTTCATTTGCTCGGTCAATCCCTTGGCTAGAAATACTAAGCACATGATCCATAATAATTATTGAACGCACACGCTCTGGTAGATTTTGGGCGCTTTCCCACCGAAAGCGGTTGACCAGCAGAGCGAAACGCCGCTTTTTGGGGCTCCAACTCATGTCCGCAGTGGTGAAGATCGCGTCCTGTGTGAGAGACGAAACGATTCGCAAATCTTCGGCATCGAAGGCACCGATATTGACCGGCGCTTCGCCACCATCTTCAAATCGAGCATCGTTAACCATTAGCCCGGCACGCGCTCAATTTGCGCGCCCAGTCCGGTAAGTTTTTCCACAACATTCTCATAGCCGCGATCAAGGTGATAGACCCGCGCGACTTTGGTTTGTCCCTCAGCGGCCAGACCGGCGAGGATGAGCGAAACAGAGGCCCGCAGATCCGTGGCCATGACAGGCGCGCCTTTCAATCTCTCGACCCCGCGCACTGTGGCGGTGCCGCCTTGCACGTCGATCTCTGCGCCCATGCGCATCAACTCGGGCGCGTGCATGAAGCGGTTTTCAAAGATCGTTTCTTCAAGCACGCTGGTGCCATCAGCCGTGCAGAGAAGCGCCATCATCTGGGCTTGCAGATCTGTGGGAAAGCCGGGGAAAGGCTCGGTGGTGACATCGACAGGGCGCAAGCGATCCGCACCGCGGCTCACTGTCAGGCTATTTGCCCCTTCCGTGATTTCAACCCCGGTCGCACGCAGCTTTTCAGAAAATGCAGCCACAAGGTCAAGCTGCCCGCCCAATAGCTCAACCGAGCCACCACAGATCGCCGGGGCCAGCATATACGTGCCCAGCTCAATCCGGTCCGTCACCACGCGATGGGTCGCGCCATCCAGCCGGTCCACACCTTGGATCACGATTGTCGAGCTGCCATCGCCCTCGATCTGCGCCCCCATTGCGCGCAAGCAGGTGGCAAGGTCCACAATCTCTGGCTCGCGCGCGGCGTTGTTGATCACGGTGGTGCCTTTGGCCAGCGTTGCCGCCATCATGATATTCTCGGTCGCGCCCACAGAGGCAAAGGGAAAGTCAATCACAGCCCCCTTGAGCCGCCCGCCTGCGGCTTTGGCATGCAGATACCCGTCGCGCAGCTCAATCTCAGCGCCCATACACGCAAGACCATCGGTGTGAATATCCATAGGCCGCGCCCCAATCGCGCAGCCGCCGGGCAAAGAGACCTCTGCATAACCCTCTCGCGCAAGCAATGGCCCAAGCACAAGGTTCGAGGCCCGCATCTTGCGCACGATATCATAATCCGCGCGGGTAGAGATCGGGCCAAAGCTGGACATCGCTACAACCTTGCCATTCTGCATCGACACCACCTCAGAGCCGAGCGATTGCAGCAACAGCGTCATGGTGCGGATATCGCTAAGCCGGGGCGCATTGGTGAGCGTCACAGGCGATTCGGTCAAAAGCGTTGCAGGCATCAGCGCCAGACAGGCATTCTTTGCCCCTGCAATTTCGATCTGCCCGTTGAGTGGCCCATTGCCGGTGACGACTATACTATCCATCTTTACGCTCTTCCTTTGTTGCCGTTTTTGAGGCCCCACGCGCCTTGGCCTGTGCCTTACGCTTGGCCATATTCGCCTTTAGCGCAGATTTGAGCCGCGCTTCGCGATCACCTGTCGGTTTCTTTGACGTTTTTCCCACCATGGCATCTCAATATAGAAGAGGCGAAAAAGCGTCCAGAGAGGGCTTGCGCGAAAGCCCGGTTCCGTCTAATGAGCGCGCTACAAATTGGCTGCAGTAGCTCAGTGGTAGAGCACTCCCTTGGTAAGGGAGAGGTCGGGAGTTCAATCCTCCCCTGCAGCACCAGCAAGTCCTGGATCGTGTTTAGGGGCCTTGCGTCGCATCCGCCCGCAAAACAAAAACCCCTGCAATCATAATCAGACCTATGCCGAACAGGGTTGAGCCATTGGGAACTTCGCCAAAAAAGACGAAACCCCAAAATGCGGCAAAGATCAGGTAGGCATAATCAAACGTGGCAATGATGTGCGGGCGCGGCGATTGATAGGCACGCGCAAGCCCCCTGGTAACGCCGATGATAAGCACGGCCATTAGGACCAAAACACCAAGGGTTTCGAGATTGAGCTCAGACCATGTGCCAAGCAAGAAAGGGTAATCCGCAGCGTTTTGCAGCGGGACCAGGTGCAATAGCGCCGAGACAAGGCCTCCAACGAGAATAAGCGCGGCATTGAGGTTGATCGCAAGGGCGGCCGGGGCTTCATCCACGCATTTTGCCCGTGTCAACACAGCGGCTAACGCATAAAGAAAGGCCGCAATAACCGGGATCAGGGACAGGGGTGTAAACTCTGCGCTCCTGGGCTGCACGACACATAAAACGCCCACAAACCCAAGCCCGATTGCGCAATACTGCAAAGCCTTAACCCGCTCTTTTAGGAAAAGCGCTGTGAGCAAAACAATGAAAACCGGAGCTGTATAAAGTGTGGCAGCGATCACAGATAGATCCAGAACCGGGATAGCCGCATAGATCGCCAGATACATCGCAACCAATAAAAGAGAGCGCAGGCTCACCCACCCCAGCGCATTGGGCAGGATCCGCCCCTTTGCCAGCATTGCCAAAAGCGGCAGCGCGAGCGCCGAGCGGCACACATAAATTTGCCACAGGGTCATGTTCGAACTGGCATATTTCACGAAGGCATCCGTTAAGGCCATCGCGAAGACCGTTAGGAGTATCGTGATAACTCCGGGGAGCAGCGTATTTTGTGGAAATGTCATTGGACCTCGCTTTCACCGGCCAATTTATCTCCTCGCAGATTGGGTGATAATGCTGCATATTCTAACTGCTCGCATTAGCTGGGGGACATAATGGACCGCTTGCACCTATTGGGGCTCAGGACGTTTCATGCGATTTGCGCGCAAGGAACGCTCAAGGCCGCCGCCGATATTTTGGGGGTGCAGCCCTCGGCGGTCTCCCAGCAACTCAAGCAATTCGAAGACCATATCGGCGTGGCCCTTTTTGTGCGCAACACACGGTCGATTGCTTTGACGCAGGCGGGCCGTGATCTGCTGGAGCGCACGCGGCATATCTTGAGCGAAGCGGGTGCAGCGATTGAAGCGGTCCGCGCGGAGGCTGGTGCCACATCTGGGCCGCTGCGCATCACCTTGCCCTTTCGCGCCTGGCAGTCGGTCATCGCGCCCCGCTTTGCAGAATTTCAGCGCCGGTTTCCAGAGATCGAACTGGATCTATCCATTGAGGAAGAGCTGATAGACATTGCCGCCACCGGATTTCATGCAGGTATCAGATTGGGCGATCACCTTCAAAACCATATGATCGCCAAAGCGCTAAGCCCGCCGATGCCGGGGGCTTATGTTGCCGCGCCCGGATATGTGTCGCGCCACGGCCTGCCACAAATCCCGTCTGATCTGCTGGCGCATCACTGCATTCGCCACCGGATGAAAAGCTCTGGAATGATCGCGCCTTGGGAATTTGAGGTAAACGGCGAACTACAGAGCGTTGCAGTGAGCGGCCCGTTGATTTTTAACGATTTGCGCTCGGTGGTCGATGCCGCGCTCAACGGTTTTGGGATTGGCTGGTCCTTAAAGGTCGGGGTGCAGGACGCATTGAAAGCCGGGAGTTTGGTGCAGGTATTGGCCGCGTTCACGCCCGAGCGCCCGCGGTTTTTCATTTATTTCCCAGAGCAACTTAGAGACCTGCCGCGACTACGCGCGTTTATCGAGCATTTTTCAATTGGAAACGCGCTTTGATCAGTAATCTTGGCGCGCGATTTCAAGGATGAGCACATCCGTAACCGTCTCGCCCGCATCTCTGATAGCCACTTCTCGCAAGGCGCTGCGCAGCACATCTAGGTTATTTGAATCCGTAAACGCCCCACGGAACCCGCCAACATTGGCATGGTCAAACAGCACCTGAAGAAACGAATCGCGCAATTTCGGCTCGCGTTGGAAGATATTGTCCCGATTGCCAGGCTCGACCTCCACGCTTAAGGCCATAACCACCAGCGCATCCACATTGCCCTCATGCACCAGAGGAATCACAAATTGATTGGCAAGCTTAACATATTCGCGATCAAGCGCCGTTCCCTCCTCCTCTGCGGCCGCTTCTGCTGCGGCCTGCGCTTCGAGACGGGCTTGCTCTAATGCCTCTAGCTCCTCTGGTGTGGGCTCCGGGCGCAAAAACAACCCCGCAGCGATCCCACCGCCGACGCCCAGAACAATCAAAATTATGGGGAGGAGTAAACGCACAAAGCTTCCTTTAGAACGGCAAAATTATATCAAGAAGCTGCTGTCCGGTTCGTGGTTGTTGCACATCCGAAATATGCCCCCGCCCCCCGTAGCTAACCCGCGCCGATGCAATTTTATCATAGGTGATCTCGTTTTTGCGAGAAATATCTTCGGGCCGCACATAACCAGTCACCAGAAGTTCGCGCAACTCAAAATTGACTCGCACCTCTTGCGAGCCCGAGATTGCAACGACCCCATTGGGCAAAACATCCGTGATTGTTGCCGCCACGCGCAGGGTAAGCTTTTCATTGCGCTTGACTGACCCGCTGCCGCTAGAGCTGCCCGAAGAGTTGATGCCCACCGCGTTTTCGAGAGCCGTATTGCGCTGCGGAATTCCAAGCAGGTTCGGAATGGCCAGCGATTCGTTGCTGCTGCGCGAGCGATCTGACGTGTTGGAAATTTCCGCGCTCTCGTCGATTTCGATCACGACGGTTAAAATATCCCCGCGATCCATCGCGCGGCGATCTCCGAAAAGTGAGCTTTGGGACCGGCTCCACAGCGATGACTGGGCGGTTGGTTCCGGCTTCTCCAGCTTTCTTGGCAACCCCTGCACCATCATCGCATTATGTTCGCTCGTGCGGTTGGCCGGTGAAAAATCAGGGGTCTTTCCCACATGGTCAAGCCTGCCGCACCCGGCTACAGCCAAGCTTAGCAAGCCTAAGTAGATCCAAAGTTTCATGTCTTTGTCCTTTTCCACCCTACATCTCAGAGACGTCAATGCGCCCGTCAGCCAATACCAGCCCAAAGAGCGTTGTGCGGGACGATAAATTCATCACCCGCACCACATCGCCCACAGCGCCACGATCCAACGCGCGTCCAGCGGTGGAAATCGATAGGCCATTTGTCTTAAAAATTAGCGACACAATTTGATTGCGCCGCACCACCGCAGGTTCGCTGATATCCTCAAGCCGAATGGGGCGGCCCGCATAGAGCACCACGCGCGTCTCCATCCCAATTGCTTGACCGGGCTCTGTGATCACGCCGGACAGAGTGCCAGGTTTGGTGGCAAGATCTTCGGCCATAAGCACCGAATTGGCGCGAATGGTTTTGACCGGCACCACGATCTCAGCCCAAGCCGGGCTGGCAACCATGACAAGCAAGAGGAGGAAAAACCGCATTAGCGTACCTGTGTTGTTGCGCTCATCATCTGGTCCGCAGCGGTGATGACTTTGGCGTTCATTTCATAGCCACGCTGGGCCTCGATAAGCTCGGTGATCTCACGAACCGCATCAACAGAGCTATCCTCAAGATATCCTTGCCGAACGCGCCCAAGACCATCGGAGGCAGGGGTTGACACGAGCGGCGGGCCCGAGGCTTCGGTCTCGGCAAAGAGATTGCCGCCGATGGCCTCTAGCCCCTTGGCATTGGTAAAGCCCGCCAATGAGAACTGCCCCAAGAGCTGCCCCGCGGTATTTTCGTTAAAATAGGCATAGACCTCGCCGCTAGCATTGATCGAGATAGAGCGGGCATCGGTTGGAATGGTGATATCGGGCGAGACCGTGTGCCCGTCAGAGGTGACAATCAGCCCTTCGGCCGTGCGCTTGAACGAGCCGTCCCTTGTATAGGCGGTTTGGCCCGAGGGCAGCGTCACCTCGAAATAGCCGTTGCCCTCAATCGCGATGTCCAGGTCATTGCCCGTTTGTGACAGACCACCCTGTTCCAGGTGAATTGAAATCGCCGAAGGGCGCACACCTAGACCCAGCTGCACCCCGGTTGGCAGCACGGTTCCGTCCGACGCATTCACCGAGCCTGGACGCGTTACCTGTTGATAATGCAAATCGGAAAACTCTGCGCGGCGCGCATTATAGCCCGTGGTCGACATATTCGCGAGGTTGTTGGAAATCGTCTCGACGCGCATTTGCTGCGCGCTCATGCCGGTGGCGGCGATTTGAAGTGCTCTCATTTTATACCTCTTACGTTATCTTTGACCGGAGAAGGCGCGCAGCGAATCGCGCACACGTTGGTTTTCTGTCTCCAAAAAGGACTGCCCAAGTTCGTACGCCCGCTGCACCTCGATGAGCCGCGCGATCATGCCGACGGTATCGACATTTGAATCCTCAAGAAATCCTTGCAAAATGTTGGATGCCGCATCGGGTTCGTAGCCCGCATTGGTCGCGAAAAGCGTGCCTTGCTCGCGGCGCATATCGGTGCGGTCGACCGGCACCACTGTGCCAAGCTGCCCCAAAAGCCGCCCATCGGCGCTGATCGTGCCATCGGAGGAAACATTCAGCGTCTCAGCATCTGGGGGAATGAAAATCGGCGCCCCGCCCGCATCAAGAACACGCATCCCACCATGGGTGACCAGATCCCCAGCGGCATTGGCGGTAAAGCTGCCTGCGCGGGTGAGCCGCTCGCCATTGGGGGTTTCGATGAGGAAAAATCCATCACCTTCAATCGCGAAATCAAGCGTGCCGCCCGTCTGCACAATCGCCCCTTGCGCATAAGAGACTTGCGGGATGTTGCCATTGCCCATCGACAGAGACCGCCCGCCTGGCACCGCTTTGATATATTCAGAAAAAACCAGCCCCTCTTGCCGAAAACCGGTCGTGCCCGCATTGGCGATGTTATTGGCCACAATGCTCATTTCGCGCCAAAGGCCGGATTGACGGGATAGGGTCGTATAGGATGCGGCGTCCATGGCTTAAGCTCCAACAATTAGGGGGATAATTTGCCCCTGAAACAGGGTAACGAGGGTTGAGGTCATAAAGCCCATGGTGATCCAAAAGACCAAAATAATGGCCGCAAGTTTCGGCACAAAGGTAAGAGTCATCTCTTGCACAGAGGTCAGCGCCTGCACCAAACCAATCGACACACCCGTAATGAGCGCGACCGAGAGGATCGGCAAAGACACAATCAGCGCGGTCCAAAGCGCCTGACGCATCGTGTCGTAAAAGATGATCTCTTCTAACATTTAAACGGGCATTCTGAGGATTTCTTGATAGGCCTCGACCACTTTGTTGCGAATGGTCACGGCTGTTTCCACCGCAAGCTCGGTCTGGGCGAGCGCTTGCACCAAGGCATGGGGATCTGCATCCCCCGTCATGGCCGCTTTTGCGGTTGCCTCGGCATGGGCCAGGGACGATGCAAAGTCATGCACCGCACCAAAGACAATTTGGCCCGTCTCTTCACCGGGCTGCGTGGCTGGCTTAGACGCCGCATATTTCTGTGCGGCTGAAATAGAACGAACATCCATTTTGGCATGCTCCCTTTCTGGGTCAGGTTACTTTCTTAACAGTTCCATTAAGCTCGTGGACATTGCCCGCGTCTGTTCAAAGATTTTAAGATTGGCCTCATAGCTGCGCTGTGCTTCGCGCGCGTCAGCAAGTTCAATCATCAAATCCACGTTAGACGCTTCGAAATGGCCGGTTTCATCGGCCAGAGGGTGGCTGGGATCATAGATCCGTTTTAGATCTGTTTGATCAAGTTTCACGCGTCCGGGCAGCACTTTGGTTGGGCCATCCCCGCCAACCTCCGCCTCAAATGCGATGGTTTTGCGCCGATAGCCCGGCGTATCCGCGTTCGATATATTCTCAGACAGATGGCGCAGGCGGGTGGCTTGGGCGCGCAAACCGCTGGTCGTGACATCTAAGGCTTTTGAAAATTCACTCGACATTTATCAATTCCCCGACAGTGTTGTGCGTAAGACCGTCAAAGCACTGCGATAAATCGCGAGGGCGCGGTCATGTTCGCGTTTGACTGACACGGCCTCAAGCATTTCAGTTTCGACACTTACGGTATTGCCGTCCGGGGAAGGGGAGCTTTCATCATAGCTCATGCGGGCATGCATCATTTCTGCACCAGCGCCATATAGATGCTTGGTGCGGCTGGCCCGCAAGGGGGGGTGCTGATCTGGTGTTTCGGTCAAATCAGCAAATGTCGGCATGCGCTGTGCCTTGAATCCAGGCGTATCCACATTCGCCATATTCTCCGCCACAAGCGCTTGGCGACGCCCTGCATGGGACGCCATGGCCGACGACATCTTAAATATTTCCAAACTTTCAAACACCGGGGTTTCTCCCTCGAACTTTCATAAATCAGGATTTAACCCTGATTCCTTAAAAAGCGGTTTGCAGAGGTAAGGAAGTTGAGATGCAGACTGTAAGTTTAGAAAATATTTCGCAAAAATTGTCTCAATTGAAGGTGAGCGCGCCGCTTGGGCGGGTGGTTGCCACCGATGGCGGGCGCATCATCATCACCGGGCTTGCCCAGCATGCCAGTCTTGGGGATCAGATCGAAGTGATGCCTGCGGGCGCGCCCTCGATCCGCGGCGAGGTGGTGCAAATTGAGGGCACGAAGATCACTGTGCTGCCAGATGGCTCCTTGTCTGGATTATCGGTTGGGGCGCGTGCGCTGAGGCGTGAGCCCATTGTTATGCGCCCTGCCAAAAGCTGGCTGGGGCGGGTGATCGATTCCAATGGTCGCCCTCTTGATGGTGCGCCTCTGCCCAAAGGGGCGCGCGCGGCTCCCCTTGATAGCCCCCCGCCAAATGCAGCTGAACGGCGCAGTTTGGGGCGGCGTTTGCAGACGGGCACTTATGCGCTCAACACCCTCCTGCCGCTGGTGCAGGGGCAACGGATTGGGCTGTTTGCGGGCTCGGGTGTGGGGAAATCCACACTGGTTTCGCGCCTGGTGCAAGCGGTGGATTGCGATGTGGTTGTAATCGCCCTGGTGGGGGAGCGGGGCCGCGAGCTGCGCCATTTCACTGATGAGGTGCTTGGCCCCGAGGGCATGAAGAAATGTGTTGTGGTTGCCGCGACCTCAGACCGGCCCGCGCTTGAACGCCGCCGCTGCCCGCTGACCGCCATGGCGATTGCCGAATTTTTCCGGGATGAGGGGCTCTCGGTGCTGCTGGTCGCCGATTCCATCACCCGTTTTGCCGAGGCCCATCGCGAAATTGCCTCTGCCTCTGGGGAAATCCCTGTGCTGCGCGGCCATCCGCCCTCGACCGCACATCTGATCCAGCAACTTTGCGAGCGCGCCGGGCCGGGGGCTGAGGGCAGTGGCGATATCACTGGCGTGTTTTCGGTGCTGGTGCAGGGCTCAGATATGGAGGAACCCATCGCGGATATCCTGCGCGGCGTGCTGGACGGGCATGTGGTGCTGAACCGCGCCATTGCCGAGCGGGGGCGCTATCCGGCGATTGACTTGCTGCAATCGGTGTCGCGCTCGCTGCCCGATGCGGCAAATGCGCAAGAAAACGCGGTGATCACCCGCACGCGCAGCCTAATCTCAAAATATGAACAAAATGAGCTGATGCTGCGCTCTGGCCTTTATACCGAGGGCAATGATCCTGAACTTGATATCGCCGTAAAAATCTGGCCCGCGCTGGATGAATTCCTCGGGCTAACGGAAACCGTCGCGCATGAGGCCGCCTTTAGCAAACTCACCCATATCTTAAGGCGCGGCAAAGCGATTTGAGATGAATTGCCCCGCCCCAGCCCGCAACGTATGATGGTGGGCGTGGGAGGGCAGATGGATGCGCGCAGATCTGTTGGATTGGCTGGGTATTAAGCACTACATTGATTTTACGAAGGCCAAACCGCTTGGCCGTTTCTTTGGGGTTTTGCTGACGCTTTTTGCGATTTGCACCGTTATTGCCGCGATTGGGACGATGGTGCATTTTTTGGCAAATGTTTTAACCTTCCCGGCAAATCATGAAGCCATCCGAAATATCGGGCTGATTCTGATTGCTGCGCTTGGTGCACCTTTTGTGGTCTGGCGCGCGGTTGTTTTGCAAAAGCAGGCGGATGTGGCGGAGCAATCCCATATCACGGACCAGCTCAACAAGGCGGTGGAAAACCTGGGGGCTGTGCGGGGCGATAATGAGCCCAATATGGAAATGCGCATCGGGGCGATCTACGCATTGTCGCGGATTTCTGAGGATAGCGAACGGGACCACATTCCGATTATGGAGATCCTAACCGCCTATGTACGCGAAGACGCCCGCGCAAAGACTTTAGAGCCGAGCGAAGATTTAGAAAAGAGCCCGAAACCGCGCGCCGATATCCAAACCGTGCTGGATGTGATTGGCCGGCGAAACCCCAAGCGGGTTGCCCTGGAGCATGCGAAAAAGTTCCGGCTGAACCTCTCCGGCTGCAATCTTGATGGTGCCAATTTCAAGGGGGGAGAATGGACAGGTGCCTTGCTGGAACAGTCCCGGTTCGAAGGTGCAAACTTTAGGGATGCTACTCTTGTCGCCACGCGGTTTACCGGCTCCCTGCTAAATTTCGCTGATTATTGGGGGGCAAATATGCAAGGTGCGGCGCTCACTGATTGTGTTATTGATCGAACCGCGAGCTTTACGGGAATATTCGGCCAAGCAAAAAACACGTACGGCATGTGTCTGCTTGGGGCGGATATTTCAAGCTTAGAGCTTCCTTTAGCCGGGGAAAATTTTAGGCCATCAATTGGGTCAGTTGACACCATTTTGCAAAAATCCGATGAGAACACTCGACAAAGCCTTATAGCTGATATGGACAAGTTCTGGATTCACAAACAGGAGATCGACGAAGGAAAAGAGAACTTCGGCGACGTCAAAGATATCGAAGCAATTTCTGATCGTCTCCGGGAGAAAGGTTTCCTCTACTGGCTACCCTCCCGGAAAGGCGACTGGGAAACCGATTTTGGCAAACGCTATTTCTACAAAGATCTCGGGCTAATCGGCTTTCCCTATGACGACACCGATCCGCCTTCATTCCAGGCTAGGCGGAAGCCGTGATGGGGGGTGGCGCTGTCGGGGGAGTTGCCGGAGCGGGCGGCGATGCGGTAGCGGAAGCAGTAGGATTTATGGCACAGAAAGCTGCCCCCCTTAGAGAGCTTATAGCCTTTCATGCCTGCCAGCCGTGCCTTTACATGGCGTTTCAGTGATTTGATCCGATAGGGCTCGACAGTCCATTCCCACACATTGCCCACCATATGATAAAGCCCATAGCCATTGGGTTGAAAGCTGCGGGCGGGCGCGGTGCCATGCCAGCCATCTGCGCTCGTGTTGTGATGGGGAAACTGGCCCTGCCAGATATTGCAGGGGAAATGGGTCGCATCATCGGGCTCCGCCGTGCCCCAAGGGAAGGGTACATCGCCCAAACCGCCGCGCGCTGCGTGCTCCCATTCCGCCTCTGTGGGCAACCGCGCGCGCGCCCAAGAAGCAAAGGCCTGCGCATCGGCCCAGCTGACTTGTGTGACCGGATGATCAAGGGGTGCATCCGTTCCCGGCCCGTTCGGGTTTTGCCATGTCGCGCCAAAAACCTGCCGCCACCATTCAAGACCCGCCACGCCCTCGGTATGCCCCACCTCGGGCGGTACATCTGTGTGAAAGACGAATGACCAGCCAAAACGCTCCGCCTCTGTGACATAGCCGGTGGAGCGCACAAATTCGGCAAATTGCGCGACTGTCACGGTGGTTACGCCGATGCGAAAAGGTTTGAGCTTGACGCGGCGCACGGGCCCCTCGCCATCATCGGGAATGCCAGGGCGGGCCGTGCCCACAAGAGCGAGCCCGCCGGGAATGCGCGCCGTTTCAAAGGTCAGCGTGCAAGACCCGGTGGCTGGGCTCAGATCCAAAGGTGGGCTTTGCCGGGCAGGGGCGCAACAATTCTGGCTCATGCCCCTGGCATAAAGGCCCGCCCGTGCAGTTCCAAGCCCCAAAAAACGCACTCGCCGGGCGCGAAATGAACACCCGTTCAAAAAAAATCGTTGCCAGCCGGGCAAAACCTGTCTTAACGTAGAGCAAGTCGCCGTCAAAGCACTAAATTGCGCGGGACTAAGGGAGGATATTGTTGTGAGCACGTCGATTTCTGGCGCAGATGGGCTATGTTCCGTCCCCGCCCTGCTGCATCGAAACGCAAAGAAATTCGCCAAAAGCCCCGCATATCGCGAAAAAGAATTTGGCATTTGGCAAAGCTGGACCTGGGAGGAAACCGAGGCCGAGATCGAAAAGCTGGCTTTGGGGCTGTTGAACTTGGGCGTTGCTGAGGGCGATTTCATTGCCATTATCGGGCGCAATCGGCCTTATCTCTATTGGTCTATGGTGGCGGCTGAGATGGTGGGGGCGATCCCTGTGCCGCTATACCAAGACGCGGTTGCCGAAGAGATGGCCTATGTGCTGGGCCATTGCGGGGCGCGCTTTGTGATTGCCGGGGATCAAGAGCAGGTCGATAAGGTCATTGAGATCCAGGACCAGCTGCACCAGTTCGAGCATATGATCTACCTGGATCCGCGCGGGTTGCGCAAATATGATCACACGCATCTGCATCAGTACTCCCATGTGCAAGAGCAGGGATATGCCGCCCGCGATGAGCTTATGCCAGAGCTGCGCGCGCGTGAGGCCAAGCTGGATTATGACAGCACCTGCATCATGCTTTACACGTCGGGCACCACTGGCAAGCCCAAGGGCGTGGTGCTGAGCAATCGCAATGTGATTGAAAGTGCGCGCAATTCTTCGGAATTTGACAAGCTGCGCCAAAGTGATGAGATCCTCGCCTATCTGCCCATGGCTTGGGTGGGGGATTTCATTTTCTCGGTTGGTCAGGCGTTTTGGACCGGGTTTTGCACCAACTGCCCCGAAAGCGCCGAGACCATGCACACAGATCTGCGCGAGATCGGGCCCACCTATTACTTTGCCCCGCCGCGCGTGTTTGAAACGCAGCTCACCCAAGTGATGATCCGCATGGAAGATGCGGGCAAGTTCAAGCGGCGCATGTTCCATCACTTTATGGCCCATGCCAAAGAGGTCGGGCCCAAGCTGCTGGATGGGAAAAGCGTCGGTTTCATGGACCGGTTGAAATATACCCTGGGTGAGCTGATGGTCTATGGCCCGCTGAAAAACACCCTTGGCTTTTCGCGCGTGCGTGTGGGCTATACTGCGGGCGAGGCGATCGGGCCGGAGATCTTTGATTTCTATCGCTCCCTTGGGATCAACCTGAAACAGCTTTACGGGCAGACCGAAGCGACGGTGTTCATCACCAACCAGCCTGATAATGAGGTGCGTTCTGACACGGTGGGCGTGCCGATCCCCGGTGTTGAGCTGAAAATCGGTGAGACGGGCGAGGTGTTTTATCGCTCCCCTGGTGTATTCGTGGAATACTACAAAAACGCCGAAAGCACCGCTGGCACCAAGGATGCCGAGGGCTGGGTTGCCACGGGGGATGCGGGCTTTATCGAAGAGGGCTCGGGCCATTTGCGCATTATCGACCGCGCGAAAGATGTGGGCAAAATGGCCGATGGGTCGATGTTTGCGCCCAAATATGTGGAAAATAAGCTGAAGTTCTTTCCAAATATCCTAGAGGCCGTGGTGTTTGGGAATGGGCGCGACGAATGCACCGCCTTTATCAATATTGACCTGAGCGCGGTGGGGAATTGGGCCGAGCGCAACAATATCGCCTATGCCTCTTACCAAGAACTCGCGGGTCATCCCCAAGTGCTGCAAACCATCCAGGATCATGTGACGGAGGTGAACGCCTCGGTTGCGCAAGATCCGATGCTTTCGGGCTGTCAGGTGCATCGTTTTGTGGTGCTGCATAAAGAGCTTGATGCCGATGACGGAGAGCTCACCCGCACCCGCAAAGTGCGCCGCCGCATCATTGAAGAGAAATACGCCGATATTATCAACGCGCTCTATGACGGCTCCGCGCAGGTTTCGACGACTACCGAAGTGACCTATGAGGACGGGCGCAAAGGCTCGATTTCGGCCACCCTAGACATCCGCGCCGCGCAAGTGAGCGCAGCCCAGCACCGGGTAGCGGCGGAATGATATTGCTTTCAAAACAACATATGAAGGGGAGGCGTGAGCGGGCAAGGCGCTATATCCTGCGATATGTGATCGCCCTTCTTTCACTCTTGGCTTTACCGCTTGGTGCCCAGGCTGAGATCCGTGACATGCCCTCCTCTGCACATCAATGTTTGCGCTGGCTTGTGGATGGGGAACTATTTCTAACGAATGCCATGTTCGGGATTTCCAAAGAGGATGCCGGAGAGCCTAGCGCCGGTCCAGGGGTGGATTTCTCTTATATACCCCACGAACATTTAATTTTTAGAACGACAGAGGCTTCGGGGGCGAATCTAGAGACATGTGCTGCCTACCCACATGCCCCCGTTTCCGGCTGGACCCTGGGAAGCGTGACTTCCGTATTACAAGCTAAAGGGCTGGTACATGAACCCGCATGCGAGAGTAGTGAGGAGGCAGATGTTTGGTTGTTGCCCGGCCTCACGGCATTAGGGCGAAAGCTATGGGTGTCTGTATGGCTTGCGCCAAACGACGAAAAAGTGCGTGGTATATATCTATTCCAAGCACCGGGCGATCTCGATGTTCTGTGTATAACCGGGTGATTAGCATGAAAGTCGCACGACATATCCTCCCTTGCTCGCTGGAAACCAATTCCGGCACTCTTGGGCGAGGCATGTCATGAAGACTGCAATCGCATATCTCGTGGGGTGCGCCAGCTTGTTTGCTGCGCAGGCGCATGCGTCACGCCCTTGGACCCTAATGGAAGTGTTCCACGAAGTTTGTGTGGCCCCAATGTTGGAAAAGACGGGTTTTCCTAAATCCTTACTCGTGGAACATGCAGATGAACAAACCCTTTCTTTCCCGGAATTTATCAAAGAAAGCATGCAGTTTTACCGCTTTCATGAGGGCTTGGTGCTCATCGTGTTGAATGAAACGCGCGGGGATCGGGCGTGCTTTGTCACTCATATGCAAGAAGCAGCCGGGGCTGATATTGGCCATGTTGAAAGCGTGGCTAATATCCTCCGAGAATTGGGTGCCATACGAACCAGCACATGCGACTACGACCTGCCAGATGGCGATAGGGTACATGTTTTATATCATGGTGATCTGAGTAAGGCTGTGCGCGTTGATATGATCGCAAGCCCTATGGGGCGTGTGGCACAGTTTTGGGCCTTTGAAGACTTCGACATCAGTGCCATGAATTGCGCGGGAAAAACCAATGAATAACAATCTAGCAGAAACCTACACCACAGCAGATGGCCGCACGATTGGCGGCGTGGTGATGGAGATGAAGAATATCACGCTGCGTTTTGGCGGGGTGGAGGCGATTAAGGATATTTCCTTTGACATTCGAGAGGGCGAGATCCGCGCGATCATTGGGCCGAACGGGGCCGGGAAATCCTCGATGCTCAATGTGATCTCCGGCTTTTATGTCCCGCAAGAGGGCGAAGTCTGGTATCGCGGAGCGCCCCGTCCAGCCATGAAGCCCTTTCAGGTCGCGCAGCAGGGCATTGCCCGGACCTTTCAGAATATCGCCCTGTTTGAGGGTATGAGCGTGCTGGACAATGTGATGACCGGGCGGCTTACCCATATGAAATCCTCCCTTTGGAGCCAGGCGCTTTGGTATGGCAAAGCCGAGGCAGAAGAGACCGCCAATCGCGAAGTGGCCGAAAAGATCATCGACTTTCTTGAAATCCAAAACATCCGCAAAACCCCCGTGGCCCGCCTGCCCTATGGTCTGAAAAAGCGGGTCGAACTGGCCCGCGCGCTGGCCGCTGAGCCGAAACTCTTGCTGCTTGATGAGCCGATGGCGGGCATGAATGTCGAAGAAAAAGAGGATATGAGCCGCTTTATTCTCGACGTGAATGACGAGTTTGGCACCACAATCGCACTGATCGAACACGATATGGGCGTGGTCATGGACCTCTCTGACCGGGTCGTTGTGATGGATTATGGCAAGAAAATCGGCGACGGCACCCCGGATGAGGTACGCAACAACCAAGATGTGATCGACGCCTATCTTGGGGTTTCGCATGATTAATCGCTTGTTGATCTGTTTTGCTCTTACAGTCTCGGCTGGACCATCATTGGCTGCCGGTGGGGCAGAGCAGTTCTTACAAGCGGTTGATGAATGTCGCCGGATTATAGACGCGGAAGATAAATCCCGTTTCACTGGGGAGCCTGAACCTTTTGGCGGGTTTATTTCGCAGCGTGCGAATTGGACGCATGATGCGCTTTCCGTCAAATATGAATTGTCTCATACGGTAGCGGAGGATAACAGCACCCCCCCGCTATGGCAGTGCATGATCCGCCCCGATGGGCGTTGGGATGTGCCTGCCGTTCAAACGGCGATGGAGCAGTTTGTCAGCGCACATGTCGAGCCAGCCAATAGCGATCTGGACGTAGAAAAATATCGACGACTTGGCTATTATGATTGTTCCGACCCCAACACCCCGGTATCGCTTTATTTTGAGGCCGAAAAAGACGGCGGTGGCTTGCTTTCGCGCCCGGACCATTGGTTTGTGTCAGTTGAAAAACCTGCCCTAGAGAGCGGTGTCTGCTTCAATCAGGTGCCTTTGCGCAAGGTCACAGATGCCTGCACGCTCTATCTAAGTGGTGCGCCCGGCGAAATCGAAGGGATGACGCAATTCACCCAAACCGGCCCGAATACGCGTGAAGGATTTGTGCGAATTGAGCATGGTGGTGTGACCCTGCGCCTGGTTGATACAGAGCAGCCGGAATGCTGGATGCTCGGCGCCAAACGCGAGGCGGGGGGATGGAAAACCTCCTTTAGCTGGAACGCTGCTTTAGGGCCTATTCGAGATGAAATGGTGGGTTTTGATATGTTGACCCAAGGCTACCAATTCCGCACCGAGGACGGGCATTCCGGTGTCTATATGTGCGAGGGCAAGCGCGCGGGCATTCAAATGTATGTCAGTAGCGCGGACGTTCAAAGCGGCCCGCCCGCTTTGCAAGTTTTCATGACCAAAGGCGCGACCGAGGGGTGGGACGAGAGCTGTGACTATCACCAACGGGAAAAGGCGGGGGAATGAGGATGATCCGCTTACCCATATTGATCGCAGCACTGGCCGTGGTGGCGTCTGCAGGACAAGCGCGCGAGGATCGTTATAGTTTTGAGGATATCTATTATGAATGCTTGGACTATGTTGCCGGACATGCGCCCCTTCCATTTCAGAGTGCGGAATTCAAAAATATCTATGGAGAAATTGTTTCCGGGGATAATATTGTAACCCAAGAAGGAGAGATTACTGTATATCTTCGCGATAAAAATGAGTCCCCCGGATGTTCTTTTTTTACACCACAGCTGATCTGGTCTGAGCTTACTTCTAGTGCTAGCATTATGTCTTCTCCTGCTATTGATGGCATGGCGAGGCGAATTTTCAAAGAGTTAGCTCATCGCTTTGAATATATGACGCATGACTTCGGTGAAAATGCGGAAGCTATTCAATTTTGTGAGGGGCGATATTTTAGTGTAACCGTTCACAATTGGGATCTCAATCCTGGAATGTCCATACACATTGGGGCAGGCAGCGAGGATAAAAGAGTTGAAATGGTGCTGCGCCAAGAATGCCGTGTTCAAAAGACGGAAAGCAAGGGATAGGAAATGCCTGATCAACTGAATTACATGGCGTCAGGGATTTTCAATTGCCTCAAGGGCGTGATGGCGCTGTGCTTGGTGGCAACTCAGGGACAAGCGAGTCAGGATCGTTACAATTTTGGAGATGTCTATTTTGACTGCCTGGACTATGTTGCCGGTGATGCAGCGCTCCCCTTTGGTGGGCAACTCCCAAATCTCTATGGCGATATTGTTCGCGGAGCCGTCATTGAAACCCGACAGGGGGCTGTGACCGTCTATTTGCCAAATGAACGTGAACCCCGCTCTTGTCAGATTTTTGGGGGTAAACTGATCCCATCGGCGACTGGGCATCTCAGCAATGCAGCTTTGGCTAACTGGGCTGAGGACAAGAGTGGAAACCTTCTGCGTATGGCTGTGTGGATTTTTGGGGATTTAGCCCCTCGTTTTGAACATATACGGCTCGATTTCGGTGAGCGCTATAGCGCTATGTATCTGTGTGATGGGCCGTATAGCGGGATAATAGTTAGCAGCGGGGTCGATACCTTGGGGCTGTCAGTGAACATACGAACATTGGATGAAGATGAGGATCTGCGTGCTCAATGCCTCACCCAAAAGACGGAAAGTAAGGGATAGGAAATGCCTGATCAACTGATTTACGCGATGGAAGTCACGCTCAATGGTCTGATGGCCGGGGTGATGTATGCGCTGGTGGCGCTTGGCTTTGTGCTGATTTACAAGGCGAGCGGCATTTTCAATTATGCGCAAGGGGTTATGGCGCTGTTTGCGGCGATGACCTTGGTGGGCATCCAAAAAGGCCAAGTGCCCTTCGCGCATTTGATCAACGCGATTTTCGGTACGGATGTGCATTATTTCGGCTGGTCGGTGAATTCGGTTATCGCCATCGCCTTTACCGTGGTGGTCATGATCGCGCTGGCTTGGCTGGTGCAAAAGGTGATCTTTCGATACCTCGTCGGGCAAGAGCCAATCCTTTTGTTCATGGCGACGATTGGGCTGGCTTATTTCCTAGAAGGCTTTGCCGACCTGATGTGGAATTCAGAGATTAAAACGCTCAAGGTGTGCCTTGCCGGAGAGCTCTGCCTGCCCCAGGGGATTAACCTCGCGATTGATGAGGCGACCTATAACATGTTCGGCTATGGGTTCTTTATTGATAATCTGGACATCACGGCCACGATTATCGCGATCCTTTTGGTGGCCGCGCTGGTGGCGTTTTCGCAATATACCAAACAGGGGCGGGCCATGCGCGCCGTGGCTGATGATCACCAAGCGGCGCTGAGCGTTGGGGTCTCGCTGAACTTTATCTGGGTGCTGGTCTGGTCTGTTGCCGGGTTTGTAGCGCTGATTGCGGGCATTATGTGGGGCGCGAAATCCGGGGTTCAATTCTCGCTCTCGCTCATTGCCCTCAAAGCGCTGCCGGTGCTGATGCTGGGCGGGTTCACCTCGATCCCAGGTGCCATTGTCGGTGGGCTGATCATTGGTGTAGGCGAAAAGCTGTTTGAGTTTTTCATGTCCAGTCAGGCACTCGCCGGGGCTCTATTTGGCTTTACCACCAATGCAACTGAGAACTGGTTTGCTTATGTGCTCGCCCTGATCTTTCTGGTGTTCCGCCCACAAGGGCTTTTCGGGGAGAAGATCATTGAACGCGTATAGAGCTTATTCCTTGGATAGTTTGTGGAAGGCATGGATTGTCACGCCCGCCAGGATCGTGATGGAAAGCGTCAGTGCCAGCGTTAGATCCCCGATGGCCCAAGCCATAAGCGCGGTGAACAGACACAGCCCGGCCAGCGCCATGATGATAAACAGCACAATGTCCATCGGGCTGACCTTGGGGGTCTCCGGTTCTGGTTCCGCAACCAGTTGGGCATCTTCAATGCTCGCGAGCAGCCGTGCTTTGGCGGCTTCATATTCCGCAGGGCTCAGCGCACCCGTGCGGTTGGCCGCCTCAAGCTGCCGCAGATTCTGCAAAACTGCCGTCATAACAGGTACTCACCACCCGGATACTCACCACTTACCCAAGGCTCAGCTTGGCGGTGAAATGTGGTCAAACTATGAAACCGCACAAGAAACCGTTAGATTGGTGAAACAGCGGTTAAACTTTCAATTCAAACTAGAAGGAACGCTCTGATGTTCTATCGCGAAGCTGGTGACTTCAGCACGAGTTACCGGGAAGACAGCCAGACCTTTCCAATCAAATTCGACCGCTATCGCTACTATGCGGTGCTGCTGGTGGCCTTTGCCGTTCTGCCCTTTCTTGTGAATGATTATTGGGTGAATGCGATCCTGGTGCCATTCTTAATCTACTCGATCGCGGCGATTGGGCTGAACATCTTGACGGGCTATTGTGGACAGGTGAGCCTTGGCACGGGCGGGTTCATGGCCGTTGGGGCCTATGCGTGCTATAAGCTGATGACCGCTTTTCCCGATGTGTCCATCCTGATCCATATCGTTCTGGCGGGTGGTATAACTGCGGCGGTGGGCACGGCCTTTGGTTTGCCCAGCCTGCGCATCAAGGGGTTTTACCTAGCCGTTGCGACCCTGGCGGCGCAGTTCTTTCTTGTTTGGCTCTTTAACAAGGCCGAATGGTTTTATAACTACTCAGCCTCGGGCCAGATCAACGCGCCCGAGCGCACCGTCTTTGGCGTCCCTGTTACCGGCGCAAATGTAGAGCCTTGGGCCATGTATCTGGTCTGCTTGGTCTTCACCTTTGGCTGCGCGGTGCTGGCGCGCAATCTCACACGTGGCTCCGTTGGGCGGCAATGGATGGCGATCCGCGATATGGACATCGCCGCAGAAATCATCGGGGTGAACCCGCTGAAATCCAAACTCACGGCCTTTGCTGTCAGCTCTTTCTTTGTTGGAATCTCCGGCGCGTTGTTCTTCGCGGTCTATCTGGGCGCGGTGGAGGTCGGCGAGGCGTTCGGCATCCAGAAGAGCTTTATCGTGCTCTTTATGATCATCATTGGCGGGCTTGGCTCGATCTTTGGTAGCTTTGCTGGCGCGGCCTTCTTAGTGATCTTGCCTGTTGCGCTAAAACTTGTGGGCGTGGATTTGCTCGGCTGGCCAACCGATATCGTGGCGCATTTCCAGTTCATTATCTTGGGCGCGCTGATCATTCTATTCTTGATCCTTGAGCCACATGGGCTGGCCCAGCTCTGGCGCTTGGCTAAGGAAAAACTGCGGCTCTGGCCGTTCCCACACTAAACCCAGCCGCTTAAGGGCGGCGCATCGGAACAATCTCAGGGAGGAAACAACCGATGAAACATCTAGGAAAACTCACAGTAGCAGCCATTATGGCCGCCGCTCCAGCGATGGCAGATCTTGTCTTCCCATCGCTCAGCTATCGCACCGGCCCATATGCGGCGGGTGGTATTCCGTTTGCGGATGGCTATGCGGACTACATGACCCTGCTTAATGAGCGCGATGGCGGCATTGGCGGTGTGATGACCCGCATCCTGGAATGTGAGACTGGCTATAACACCGAAAAAGGCGTTGAGTGCTATGAATCCACCAAGGGCGAAGGCTCTTTGGTGTATCAACCCCTTTCCACCGGCATCACCTATCAGCTGATCCCAAAAACCACAGCCGATGGCATTCCGATGCACACAATGGGCTATGGGCGCACCTCTGCGAAAAACGGCAATGTGTTCAGCCACACGTTCAACTATCCTGCGAACTACTGGGATGGGGCCTCTGGTGCGGTGAATTACCTGCTGGAAAGCAATGGCGGCGATCTGAACGGCAAGAAAATCGCGCTGGTCTATCACAACTCCGCCTATGGCAAAGAACCGATCCGCACGCTGGAAGGTCTCGCCGCCAAGCATGGTTTCGAGCTGAGCCTGCTCGCCGTGGATCACCCAGGCCAAGAGCAAAAATCCCAATGGCTGCAAATCCGCCGCGAGCGCCCAGACTTTGTTCTGATGTGGGGCTGGGGCGTGATGAACCAAGTTGCGATCCAAGAAGCGATCAACATCCGCTTCCCCATGGAGAACTTCATCGGCGTCTGGTGGTCCGGCTCTGAAAATGACGTGATGGCCGCAGGCGCAGCCGCCAATGGCTACAAAGCTGTGACCTTCCATAATGTGGGCTCTGACTTCCCGGTCTTTGACGACATCCAGAAATATGTGGTCGATGCGGGCAAAGCCGCAGGCGCAGGCGATCAGGTTGGCACCGTGCTTTATAACCGCGGTCTCTATGCGGCCATGCTCGCAGCCGAAGCGGCCAAAACCGCGCAAGAGATCCATGGCGTTGCAGATATCACCCCCGCGATGATGCGTGACGGGATGGAAGCGCTGGAAATCACCGCCGAGAAAATGGCGGCGCTTGGCCTGCCCAACTTTGGCCCAGAGTTCAACGTCTCCTGCTCCAACCATGGCGGCGGCGCGCTTGTGGGTGTGACCCAGTGGGATGCGTCTGCGAAAACTTGGTCGCTGATCTCTGACTTTAAAGAAACAGATGGCAGCATCATCGGGCCATTGATCGACGAAGACAGCTCTTCCTATGCGGCAGAAAACAACATCGAGGGCCGCTGCGAATAGCACCCTTTGCCTGCGGCGGGACACTCCTGCCGCAGGTTCTTTTGTATATTTTTGGAACAATGAAAGGTGCAGCTCATGCTTGACGCATCGCCAACGCAGCAAACGGTTCTTGAGGTCAACAATATCGAAGTGATCTATAATCACGTGATCTTGGTGCTAAAAGGTGTGTCTTTGTCTGTTCCAAAGGGCGGGATCACGGCCCTTCTGGGGGGCAATGGCGCGGGGAAAACCACCACGCTGAAAGCGATCTCTGGCCTCTTGGCAAGCGAGCGCGGTGAAGTCACTAAAGGCTCGATCACTTATAACGGGGTGAACACCACCGAAATGGACCCGGCCGAGCTGGTGAAAACAGGCGTTGTGCAGGTCATGGAAGGCCGCCATTGCTTTGAGCACCTGACGGTTGAAGAGAACCTTTTGACCGGGGCCTATACCCGCAGCGATGGGTCCGGCGCGATCGCCGCTGATTTGGAGATGGTCTATAATTACTTCCCCCGCCTCAGAGAGCGCCGCAAAAGCCAAGCGGGCTATACCTCGGGCGGTGAGCAGCAAATGTGCGCCATTGGCCGCGCGCTCATGTCCCGGCCTGAAACGGTGCTGCTGGATGAACCCTCCATGGGTCTTGCGCCGCAACTGGTGGAGCAGATCTTTGAAATCGTCAAAACGATCAACGAAGAGCAAGGCGTGACAATCCTGCTGGCCGAGCAAAACACCAATGTCGCCCTGCGCTTTGCCCATCACGGCTATATCTTGGAGAGCGGGCGCGTGGTGATGGAAGGCCCCGCCGCCGAGCTGCGCGAGAACCCGGATGTGAAGGAGTTCTATCTGGGCATGTCCGATGAGGGCCGCAAATCCTTCCGCGACGTGCGCTCTTACCGGCGCCGCAAAAGATGGCTGAGCTGAAACATTCTAGAGTGCGGCAAGCAGGGCCTCAATAATCGCCAACTTATCGCGTGTTATCTTCTGATTTTGCGAACGGTGCGACAACACGCTTGGGTTCACCTGAATTTCAGATCCGGGCATCTCTTCCTTTAACGCGTCAAGTGTTCTGATGGCAGGGTTCTCATCGTCGCGATCAATTGAGGCTTTTAGCTGCGTCAGCCGAGCCTTCTTTGCCCCAGCGTCCAAGCTGGGGAACTCAAGTTCGGGAAAAATCGCGTTGTGCCAACGGTAATCCGGCCCATGGAACTGAATGCTAAACGTGCCCCATCGCGCCTTAACTGCGTCAGGGAAACCCGGTGTTGGGTTTGGATACCAGAAATCTATGCGACGCTGGTCAAAGTCAAAATGCGCGCCCCATTCAAATCCCGGCCAGTCTTTATCTTCCAATCGCTGTTTTTGAAATTTTTCGTGGGGAAACCCATCCACAAACGCCAGTAATGTCTCTTTCGTGAGCGCCGCGTTTAAAAGGGAAAACTGATTGTTATTTACTGTAGCGTATCCCGATTTGCCCGATGATGAATAGGAAATCACCCCGTCAGTATAGTAGAATGTTCCAAGCGGGCCACGCGTGATCCGGGGATATGAGAGGGGCTCAATGTCATATCGCCTATCCGAAGCCACGGTTTCGCGGCTCACACCCAATTTCGCGGCGAACTGGAAAATACCGTCATACGCCCATTCGATCTGCCAACCCGGCCATTGATTGATCATGAGTTCATGGTGGGTTAGATTTTCGCCCGCGCCATAGAGAACACTCTCGCCGCCATACCAAAGTAAGTGCTTTGTATCGAAATCGAGAACGCATCCACCCTCGCACCAACGATCATCAAGCCAAGAGTTTGGATCGGGGTCGCGCTGCTTGATGAAAGCGCGCGCGATTTCAGGCCCCCAAAACAATTCGACATCTAGCCGATTTGCTGCCCAGTGATCGTAATATAGCTCAAACTGCCCGCCTTCTAGAATCGCAAGATTACATCTCTGACCCATAACTCGCTCCGAAATTGCTAAATCTGTTTCTGTCCGTCACTCAAGGACTTGGCGTCCCTCTTCGTCCTCTATAAGTATGCATTGCAGAGCAGAAAAGGTGGGTGCCATGGAGTATTATGACGAGCTAGAAACGCGCAGCAGTGATGAGCGCGGCAAGGCATTGGTCATAGCGTTGCAGGATCAGATTGCGCGGGCCCAGCGGCTTCAGGGGTATCGGGAAAGCCTGGGCGATGTGGACAGTCTCAAGATCAAATCGCTGGACGATCTGGCCGCCCTGCCCGTGCTGCGCAAATCAGATCTGGGCGCTGCGCAAAAGGCGCGCCCACCTTTGGGCGGCTTTACAACCGGCGTCAGCCAGTTCTCCCATATCTTCCAAAGCCCCGGCCCGATCTATGAACCCGGCTCCCATGACAGCAAGGATTGGTGGCGCTTTGCCCGCTTTCTGCATGCGACGGGCATTCACAGCGGCGATGTGATACAAAATTGTTTCTCCTACCATTTGACCCCTGCCGGGATCATGTTCGAGAACGGTGCGCGCGCTTTGGGCGCTGGCGTGCTGCCTGCAGGAACCGGCCAGACCGAGCAACAGGTGCGCGCCGCGGCAGATATCGGATGCAGCGCCTATGCGGGCACGCCTGATTATCTGAAGGTGATTCTGGATAAAGCCGATGAGATGGGTGAGACTTTACGCTTTACCAAAGCGGCGGTGGGGGGCGGTGCGCTCTTTCCAAGCCTGCGCCAAGAATATGCAGATCGTGGCATCACGTGCCTGCAATGCTACGCCACCGCAGATTTGGGCAATATCGCCTATGAAAGCCCGGCCATGGAGGGGCTGATTGTGGATGAGGGCGTGATCGTTGAGATCGTCACCCCTGGTACCGGCATTCCTGTTGCGCCGGGCGAGGTTGGTGAGGTGGTCGTGACCACGCTCAACCCCGACTATCCGCTGATCCGCTTTGCCACTGGCGATCTCAGCGCCGTGCTCGAAGGCGAGAGCCCCTGCGGGCGCACCAATATGCGCATCAAAGGCTGGATGGGCCGCGCCGATCAAACCACCAAAATCAAAGGCATGTTCGTGCGCCCCGAGCAGGTGGCCGAACTGGTCGCGCGCCATCCCGAAATCACCAAAGCGCGTGTGGTGGCTGGCCGCGAAGGTGAACAAGACACAATGCTGGTGAAACTGGAAGCAACCGGCGGAGATATGACCGCCTTTGAGGCCAGCGTGAAAGACGTGCTCAAACTCAAAGGCACCGTAGAAATTTCAGAGCCTGGAACCCTGCCTAAAGATGGGCTCGTGATTGAGGACAGCCGAAGCTACGATTAGGCGGGCGCGGTGGTTTTATGCGGCGCTGCTGTCGGGGCTCAGGAAGCGGTTCAGCATTTCATCTACGGCTGCCCAGCATCGCAAGGCGGATAAAGGCGCGCTCAACAACCGCCATTTGCGGGGCGGTTTGACCTGCTGATCTCAGCGACAGATCGGTTTCGGTCAAGACGGAGAGCGCGGTTTCCAGCTTATGCATCCCCCAGTTTTGCGCTTGCCGGGCCATGCGCTCGCGCCGTGGGCCAAAGACCGGGGGGCGCACAGATGCGATTCCTTGCGGACTTGTTGCTGCGGCATGCAAGGTGCGAAAATGCCGGGTTGCCGCGATCATGAGGGCCACGGGGTTTGTTCCTTGCGCATGTAGGCGTTGGAGGATGGGGCCGATATTTTGCACCTGCGCTTCTGCGGCAAAGTTCAAGATCTCATCCAGCTCAGCCTCTGCACTTTGCGGGGCGCAAGCCTCAACATCCTGCGCACTTAGGGGGCTTGCATCGTTCAGTTTATAAAGCGCGATTTTCTCAAGCGTTTGGCGAAAATCCCCAGGATCAAGCGCGCGAGCCAAGCCTGTCAGCTGTGCCATGATCTCTGTCCCAGGCAGGGGCAGGCCCGCCTCAGAGAGCGCCTTTTCAATCTCTTGCCGGCTCATGGGATCGTCATAAATCCCAATCGCATAGGCGGCGCGATCCGCTTCAAAGCCTTTACGCAGTTTGGAGCTGGGTTTTAACGCGCCCGCCGTCACAATCAGCTGCGCATCTCCGGCTTGCCAATCTTGCAAAGCGCGCAGCAGGGCAGGGGCGGCGGTTTCGGTGGCCTCCTCAACAAAGACCACGTGCGCCCCCGGAAAGAAACTGACCGCCCGCAACGCATCAAGCACCTGCGCCGGGTCTTTGCGCAACTCGCTTGCGGACATACGCGTGAGCCGCATTTCGGCTTCACCCTCAGGGCCAATCAGCGCTTTGATCACCTCTTGGCGGCGCAGAGCAATCCGCATAGGATCTGAGCCGTAAAGCAATACCCCCGCCGCATCCGGGTTTGGTGCAGCAAAATAGCGGGGCGCATCGCGGCTCGTTAGCTTCATGTTTGTGGCGCAAGGTCCGTTAAAGACCATAAGCGCATGGTGATTTGATCGCTTAGTATCACCATAAGTCTTTCCTGTGCATCTTTTTCAGAGGCGAGCGTTTCAACTGTGGAGCCCGTCGCAGAATACCCGGTAAACCCACGCACTGTGCCGCTGGCGATTTGCGCATTGGTTGCTGCATCACGGAGAATATACGCAACCTCGCCGATCAGATTATACCGGTTGATATTGCCCTCAGCATCAATGGCGAGGCCTTCGCTGTTTTGGCTCAGTTCCAGTGAAAGGTGGTAAGCCGGGGCATCGGGACGTCCCAGCTGGGTTTCAAGATGCTGGACCAAGAGATAGCCCGCGCGCGTTGTTGGCTCTTGCACCAAAACGCGGTTTTGCAGCGCGGATGCATTGCCGTTGGGGCCGTAAACCGGCGTGAACCCGCAAGCCGCGAGCAAGGGCGCGCAGAGCACAAGGCGCCTAGAGCACCACATTCACGATCCGCCCTGGTACCACGATCAGTTTTTTCGGCTCTCCCCCATCCAGGGCTTTCACAACGGCCTCTTGCTTCAGCACAAGCGCCTCGATCTCGGGCTTTGGCATGTCCTTTGGCACTTCGATCTCGGCGCGGCGCTTGCCGTTGATTTGGATCGGCAAGGTCACCATGTCATCCACCAGCAATGCCTCATCCGCCTTGGGCCATGGGGCCGCAGCGCAAAGCCCCTCGCCGCCCTGGTGATTCCAAATATCCTCTGCCAAATGCGGTGTCATCGGAGCCATAAGCTGGGCCAGGGTCATGATCGCTTCGCGCATCATCGCTTTTGAGGCCTTGGCCTTGGAGAGCGTATTGGTGAAGGCATAGAGCTTTGCGATGGCCGCGTTGAAACCAAAAGACTCGATTCCCATCGTCACATCGTGGATCGTCTTGTGCAGATCCTTTCTCAGCGCGCCGTCATCGCCCGTGCCTTCGTCCATCGCAGCGATTCGATCGCATAGGTTCCACACACGCGTGAGGTGCTTATGCGCAGCCTCTGCCCCGGATGCGGTCCATTCCACGTCACGTTCCGGGGGCGAATCGCTCAGCACAAACCAGCGTGCCGTATCCGCGCCAAAGCGCGCGATAATATCCATAGGATCGACGACGTTGTTTTTGGATTTGGACATTTTGGCAGAGGGAATCACTTTGATCGCCTCGCCGGTGTCTTTCACAAAAGTCCCGCCCTCTCGCGTTTCGACCTCTTCTGGGAAGTGATAAATGGCTTGGCCATTCTCGTCGCTGCGCTCTGCATTTTTGTAAATCGCATGCGTGACCATGCCTTGGGTGAAAAGCGCGTTGAAGGGTTCGGCGCATTTCTCGGGCAAGTGGCCGGTTTTGATCATGCCGCGCGCAAAGAAGCGTGAATAGAGCAGGTGCAAAATCGCATGCTCAACCCCGCCGATATATTGATCGACATTCATCCAATAGCCAGCGTCAGCCAGATCGGTTGGCGTGCTCGCGCGCGGTGCGGTGAAACGGGCGAAATACCAGGACGAATCAACGAATGTGTCCATCGTGTCGGTTTCGCGCTTGGCCGGTTTGCCGCATTTTGGACACGAGCAATCGCGCCAGCTTGGGTGACGATCCAGCGGGTTGCCAGGGATGTCAAAGCTCACATCGTCGGGCAGCTGGATGGGCAGGTTTTCTTTCTTTTCAGGCACTACGCCGCAGGTATCGCAATGCACAACAGGGATCGGGCACCCCCAATAGCGCTGACGCGACAGTCCCCAATCGCGCAGCCGGTATTGGGTTTTGCCGCTGCCCCAGCCGTTTTGTTCGGCAAAGTCGATCGTGGCATCAATTGCCTCTTGCCCAGTTGCCTCAGTGATCCCGGCAAAGTGATTGACCCAAGCGACCTTTTCGGTTTTCGGCGGCACAAAGGCCTCATGCGCCACGGGAGTTTCATCGCCCAGAGCAAAGAAGGTATCAATCACCGGCAGGTTATATTTGCGGCAGAAATCAAGGTCGCGCTGATCATGGGCGGGGCAGCCAAAAATCGCGCCGGTGCCGTAATCCATCAGGATGAAATTAGCGACCCAAACGGGCAATTCCCAATTGGGATCAAGCGGATGCTTTACCCGCAGCCCCGTATCAAAGCCCAGTTTTTCCGCCTTTTCCAGCGCCTCGGCAGTCGTGCCGCCCTTGCGCATCTCAGCAACTGCGGCGGCAAGCTTGGGGTTTGTGCTTTCCATCCCTTTGACAATGGGGTGATCGGGTGAGATCCCCACAAAGCTTGCCCCCATCAGCGTATCAGGCCGGGTGGTATAAACGGGGATTGAGTCGCCGCCATCGACCTGCTCAAAGCTGAATTCCAGCCCGCGTGAGCGCCCAATCCAGTTTTCCTGCATCAAGCGCACCTTGGCGGGCCATTCTTCGAGCCCTTGCAGCGCATCAAGCAAGTCACCCGAATACTCGGAGATCTTAAAGAACCATTGCGTCAGCTCGCGCCGCTCTACCTCAGCGTCAGAGCGCCAGCCCCTGCCGTCAATCACCTGCTCATTGGCAAGCACGGTTTGGTCAACAGGATCCCAATTCACCACGGCGTTCTTGCGATAGACCAGCCCGGCCTCAAGGAAATCAAGGAAAAGCGCTTGTTGCTGGCCGTAATATTCAGGATCACAGGTGGCAAACATGCGCTCCCAATCCAAGGAGAACCCCATCGGTTTCATCTGCGCGACCATGTCGTCGATGTTTTGATAGGTCCAGGTTTTTGGGTGCCCGCCTGACTTCATCGCGGCGTTTTCGGCCGGCATACCAAAGGCATCAAAGCCCATCGGATGCAGCACGTTAAAGCCCTGGCTACGCTTATAGCGCGCAATCACATCGCCCATGGTGTAGTTGCGCACATGCCCGATATGGATGCGCCCCGACGGGTAGGGGAACATTTCAAGCACATAGTATTTGGGGCGGCTCTCATCGCGACTGGCGCGGAACAGGCCCGCCTCATCCCAAGCTTTTTGCCAACGGGCCTCAATCTCTGCGGGGGCGTAACTAGCCATGACCGTCGTTCCCTAAAAAGTGCTTTTAGTATCGCTTATCGCCAACGCGCATCTGCCGGGCGCGCGTCAGAATCGCATCCTCAATCGCGCGCGCAGTGGCATCGCTGACCGGGCCATTGCGGCTTTGCAGCGAGACATTGAGCGCCCGCGCCTCAAGTGCAGGATCGTCAATAAGCACCGTCGCCCGATAGGCCCGCGTCCCGCCCGGAGGCGTGCCATAGCCCGTCACAATTACGCCCGTGTAAGGATCAACCGATTGCATCGGCAGAAAATTCAACACTTCCAAGGAGGCCGCCCACAGATACCGGTTCACCAGAACCTGGTTCTCATTGGACTTCCGGTTAAAGATATCCCAAATGGTGTTGTTTGTCTCCAACCGATCGGGGTGGCTTTCCGAAAGCAGATCATCAGGGTCGGTTCCGCTGCCCCGTTGCCGATCCCCGGAACAGGCAGCCAGCAAGCTAAGGCAAATAAGGGCCGTTGTCGCACGCAGGGTCATCAGTTTCATGGGATAGGCTCGCTTTGACTAAATATCACAGCAAATCTGTAACGAAGCTGCGCGCTCCGAGCAAGGGGCCAGGCAAGGGGCGAGGCAGCATTCCTAAGAAGCCGGGCGGTGTGGCAAAGCTGCACCAGACGCGGCAGAGTTAAGCCGATAGCCGCGCAGGTGACTTGCAATGGCGCGGCCAAAGGAGGAAACAGCTTTCACAGCCTCACCGGATTCCCCGGTTTGGGGTGGAAAATGAAAACCGAGGGAAAACTAATGAAAAAAGTTCTCTTTGCATCCACTGCTCTCGTAGCAGGCGCGATCGCAGCTCCACAATTCGCGGCTGCTCAAGACGTATCCGCTGGCAACGCTGACATCTCTTTTGGTGGCTACGCACGCTGGGGCCTGCATTATGATGACACCCGCGCAGATGAGCTGCAGCACACAAGCCGCTACCGTCTGCAAATCGATGCATCCACAGAAACAGATGGCGGCATCAGCCTGCACGCACGCGTTCGTATGGAAGTGAACAACGGCAATGCTGGCGGCACAATGAACGCGGCGCGCTTTGGTCTGTCCGTTGGTGATTTCACCATGCGTATGGGCAACATCGCGGGCGCTTTGGAATCCATGCCAGGTCAGTACCCAATCGACCTTGGTTTGACAGGTCTGGGCTATGACTATGTAGCTTACGGTGGAAATGGTGATGCTTATTCCTCCGGTGGCGCAGGCGCTGCTGGAAGCGAAGGCATTGAGTTCATCTACTCCTCCGGTGACTTCGGTGTGCATTTGTCACACTCCGATGACACATCTGACCCTGACCCTGCGAATCATGTTCAACGTCTGGCTGCACATGTTTCCTACAACTTCAGCGACTGGACAGTTGCTTTGGGTGTTCAGGACTCCGACAACACAGGCGACACTGATTGGACAGTCTCTGTAGGCGGTTCCATCGGCAGCGCGGACGTAACTTTCGCATATGCTGACAATGGTGACAGCGGTGACCGTGCGGTTATCGCAGCTCAGTTCGACGTTGGCGCAAACACAGATGTTGGCATCTATGTTGCTTCCAATGACCCCAACACCGTTGGTGCTAGCTCAGACACCGGCTTTGGTATCGACTTCAACCACGGCCTCGGTGGGGGTGCATCTGTTCGCGGTGGTCTGACACAGCGTTTCAGCGGCGCGACACAAGCCGACCTGGGTATCCGCTTCAACTTCTAAGTTGAGCGTCGCCTAGAGCGATTTGGGGCGGTGCGCTTGCGCCGCCCTTTTTCTTTTGGGAGGTTATGATGGGGCTCGTCGAAATTTCTGCTCAGGTTGCCGCAGCGACGGAAAAAGCGGGGCGCACCCCTGGGGCAGTGAAACTGATCGCGGTGAGCAAGGTGCAGCCCAATGATCGGGTTGAGGCGGTACTAGAGGCAGGGCATCGCGTTTTTGGTGAAAACAAAGTGCAAGAGGCGCAGGGTAAGTGGCCTGATTTTCGTGCCCGTTTTGACGGGATTGAGCTGCATCTGATTGGCCCCTTGCAAACCAACAAAACCCGCGCGGCGATGGAGATTGCGGACGCGATCCATTCCGTTGATCGTGCAAAACTTGCTACCAGCATTGCGCGCATCGCCCAAGAAACCAGTGCTTGCCCGGATCTCTTCATCCAGGTGAACACAGGCGAAGAGCCACAAAAGGCCGGGATTTTGCCCGAGTGTACGGATGGCTTTGTGAAAGAGTGCCGCGCGATGGATTTACCAGTGCAGGGCTTGATGTGCATTCCGCCCGTTGATGAAGAGCCCAGCTTGCATTTTGCTTTGCTCGCCAAAATCGCTGCGCGCAACGGCCTTGCGGGGCTGTCGATGGGCATGAGCGCTGATTTTGAACGTGCCATTGCGCTCGGAGCCACGCATATCCGCGTCGGTTCTGCCATCTTTGGAGAGCGGGTTAAGCCACAATAAGCCGCGTGCCAAACCCGATTCTGCGTGCCACCCAGTGCAAATGATCCCGGCGCAGAGCCACGCAGCCCTCGGTTGGATATCCCGGCCTGCGCCATTGATGCATGAAAATCGCGGAGCCCCGTCCCTTTTCCGAATCGGGCCAGTTCCAATCGGTCAGCAGAATCAAATCATAGAGCGGATCTGCGCGGCGCAGCTTTTCGTGGCTGGGGACGTAGGGGGCCGTGACCATCTTATTATACTGCGCGTCATTTGGATCATCTGACCACAGATCCCGAGGCCCAATCGGCTGCGCCCAAGTCGTGGGTCGTGCCGTGCGGTCGGGCCGATAGAGCATGCCTACAATCCGGTGCACCCCGCGCGGCGTTGCGCCATCGCCCTCTTGTTTATCTGAGCGAATGCTGCCCTTGCCAATGGCGCACGGAAAATACCGCCCCTGAAAACGCAGACCCCGAGGGGTCAAAACCATATCCTGAGGCGTCACAGCAGGTGCCCTGATTTGGCCGCTTTGGTCGCTAGATAGCCTGCATTTTGCGGTGTTTGTCCGACCTTAAGCGGGACGCGCTCAGCCACCGTGACGCCGCAGCTTTCCATCATCGCAACCTTCGCGGGGTTATTGGTCAAGAGCCGAACCGAGCTGACCCCCATCTGCAACAGGATATCTGCCCCAAGCCGGAAATTGCGCTCATCATCTTCAAAGCCCAGGCGGTGATTGGCTTCAACCGTGTCAAAGCCTTGATCTTGCAGAGAATAGGCCCGCATTTTGTTCGCCAGCCCAATGCCGCGCCCCTCTTGGTTGAGATAGAGTAAAATACCAGCGCCCTCCGCCCCCATCTGCGCCAGCGCGCCATGCAGCTGCGGGCCGCAATCGCATTTGAGAGAGCCCAGCACATCCCCGGTAAAGCAGGCCGAATGCAGCCGCGAAAGCACCGGGGCACTGCGGTCCGGCGTTCCGATTTCAACGGCATAATGCTCTTCGGATCCATCGGCGGGGCGAAACACATGCAGCCGCCCGGCCTCAGAGGCGGACATAGGCAAGCGCGCGGATACCACGGGCGAAAGACCGCTGGTCTGCTCCAAGGCGTCAAGCAGCTCAGCAACAGGCAGCTCGGTCAAATCATCGGGCACCGGATGCCCCGCCAGAGGCACCAAAAGCGCAGCGGGCAAAAGGCGCGCCGCTTTGCACATCAAAAGCGCGGCGCGATGGGGTGCCGTATCTCCGCCGCGCTGGCTGCGAAACGGTCCCTTCATCGGTGAATTCAGATCATCGGCCGGGTCGGCAATTGACTGCACCAGACGCACTTGGGCCTCATCAGGGAGAATGATCCTGGAAATATCCCCGTCATAAACATGCGCCTTAAGCGTTTGCGCGCGCCTATGGGTGATCACCAGCGCCGCATCGCCCAAGGCCTTAAGTACATCAAAACGCGGTGAGGTCAGGGTCTCCGCCGCGCAAGCCAAATAACTCTCTGGGCCTTTCAACAGAATCGGAACACCCATGCGCAAATCCGTGCGCGCACGCGCTGCAAGCTCAAAAATATCAGGGGAAAGACACATGAAATGACCCGCTTTCACAACAATTTTGAAACATTTGCCACAAAAACTGGGGGAGTTCCACACGAGCGCGTGAGCCATTTGTTGCAAATCTTGATTGCCGCAGAGCTTTGGCCCATGTGTGCATTACAAGAAACGGAGGGTTCTATGGCTCAGCTGAGGAAAATAATGCTCGTGGATGATGACGAGGATCTACGCGAGGTCTTGAGCGAACAGCTTGTTATGACCCAAGAATTTGATGTGTTCGAGGCAGGTAATGGGGCCGCAGCCTGCGAGCGTGCCAAAGAGATGCTGTTTGATTTGATGATTTTGGATGTTGGGTTACCTGACACAGACGGGCGCGAGCTGTGCAGACTTTTGCGCAAACAAGGGGTGAAATGCCCGATTGTGATGCTGACCGGCCATGATAGCGATGCGGATACGATCTTGGGCCTGGATGCGGGTGCCAATGATTATGTGACCAAGCCTTTCAAGTTTCCCGTGCTTCTGGCGCGGATTCGCTCGCAGCTTCGCCAGCATGAGCAATCCGAAGATGCAGTATTCCAGCTTGGACCCTATACATTCAAACCCGCCACCAAGATGCTCGTGACCGAGGATGACCGAAAGATTCGCCTGACCGAGAAAGAGACCAATATTCTCAAATTTCTCTATCGTTCCTCAGAGGGCGTGGTGGCGCGCGAGATCCTGTTGCATGAGGTTTGGGGATATAATGCGGGTGTGACGACGCACACGTTGGAAACCCATATTTACCGCCTGCGCCAGAAAATCGAGCCGGACCCGTCCAATGCACGTCTGTTGGTGACCGAGGCGGGCGGATATCGACTCGCCGCATAAGCACTTGATTTGGATCAATGAGAGATGGATTCGAATCTCCTATCAGATAGACGTTCCCGCCGCAGAGTCGGGTAATACTCTGCACCTCCCTGTTGGACTTGGCCGGGCGTCGTGATTTTCACCGCCCGGTCTTTTTTACACGTCTTGACGCCGGGTTGTGGCTTTTGATCCGCAGTAAAACCGGGCAAGGTGGCGAAAACCATTGGGAGGGGCGTTATGAAAAAAGTCATCTATGAGAATTTCGGTAATCCGGCTGAGGTGCTGAACACACTTGAGATGGAGCCGCAGCCCCTTGGCGCAGGCGAAATTCGGGCCGAGGTCGTGCGCGCTCCGATCAACCCCTCCGATCTCATTCAAATTTCCGGCAATTACGGGGTAAAGCCGCCCCTGCCTGCCACCGCTGGGAACGAGGGCATTGGCCGCGTTGTCGAAGGTGAAGGGCTGGCGCATGGCACGCTTGTTCTCTTGCCAGCGGGGCAGGGTACGTGGGTCAGCGAAGTTGTCGCGCCTGCCGGGCATTTCGTGCCGCTGCCCGATGGCGATGTCGATCAGCTTTCAATGCTGCTGGTGAATCCGGCCACGGCTTATCTTTTGCTGCGCGATTTCAAGGATTTGCAGCCCGGTGATTGGGTGATCCAAAGCGCCGCCAATTCCGGTGTGGGCGGTTATGTGGTGCAATTGTGCAAAGCGCGCGGGATTAACCTGGTGAATGTGGTGCGCCGCGACAGCGCTATTCCTGGCCTGAAAGAGCTGGGCGCTGAGCATGTGCTGGTGGACGGTCCCGACCTGGCAAAACAAGTCAAAGAGATCGCGGGCAGCAAAATGCATCTGGCCCTTGATGCCGTTGCCGGTGAAACTTTTGGCCGTCTAAGCGACACGCTTGAACGCGGCGCAACGCTGGTGAATTACGGAGCCATGTCGCTCCAGCCCTGCCAGATGGAGGCCGGGGCGCTGATCTTTCGCAATATCAATGTGCGTGGCTTTTGGCTGATGAATTGGTTCAACACAGCCAGCAAAGAAGAGCGCATGAAAACCTATGGCGCGCTCACGCAGATGGTCCTGAAAGGCGAACTTTACGCGCCGATTGATCGGCATTTTAGCCTTGAGGAGATAAGCGAAGCCGCTGCATATACCTGGAAAGGCGAGCGGTCCGGCAAAGTGCTGCTTGCGCCAAACGGAGTATAATTATGGCCTTTACGCTTGCGACTTGGAACATCAATTCAGTGCGGCTGCGCGCGCCCCTTGTAGAAAAGCTCCTTAGCGAAGAGGGCCCGGATGTGCTCTGCCTGCAAGAATGCAAAAGCCCCGTGGACAAAATCCCGCTCGATCAATTCGCGGCGCTCGGCTATCCGCATTTGGTGGCGCGCGGGCAAAAGGGCTATAACGGCGTGGCGATCCTTTCGCGGCTGCCGCTTGAGGAAGTTGGCAGCCAAGATTTCGCCCAGCTCGGCCATGCCCGCCATATCGCCGCGCGCTTGCCAAATGGCGTGGTGGTGCATAATTTCTACGTGCCAGCCGGGGGCGATGTGCCGGACCGTGAGCAGAATGTGAAATTCGGCCAGAAGCTCGATTACTTGACAGAAATGCGCGACTGGTTCCACGCAGAGCGCCCCGAAAAGGCCATTCTGGTTGGGGATCTAAATATCGCCCCGCGCGAAGATGATGTGTGGAGCCATAAGCAGCTTTTGAAAGTCGTCAGCCATACGCCCATCGAGGTCGAGCATCTGGCCGAGACCCAAGAGGCAGGCAAATGGGTGGATATCACCCGGCAGGATATTCCCGAAGGGCAACTCTATTCCTGGTGGAGCTACCGCGCCCGCGACTGGAGCGCCGCCGACAAGGGTCGCCGCCTAGACCACATCTGGGCCACCCCCGACATCTCAAACGCCGCCCATAGCTCGCGTGTATATAGAGACGCCAGAGGCTGGGAAAAGCCGTCAGACCACGCACCAGTGTTTGCGAGCTTTGATGTGTGAGGGTTTTAACTGAACTAGATATTCGATTCGTTGCGATCTGGGCATGTGCCCTCTTAGGAATGTTAAGATGCGAGTTCGCGCTATAATATGTTCAACGCACTGTTTCCGCTATATAAACGCGAACTTAACTAATTTGGTTGACAAAGTGGGAGTGAGGGATCATCTCTCATTCCGGGCGCTTAGGCAATAAGCCCCATTTCCGAGGCCCACGTACTTGTGCGTGGGCTTTCGTGCTTGTACAACTCAAAGATGAGATATTTTATCGCTTATTTGGATGAGTTCGGCCACGATGGCCCGTATGTTAGTCGCACTCATAGCTCTTACAAAACAAGCCCGGTTTTTGGTCTGGCTGGTTTCATTATCCCCGCTGATCAAGCAAGATATTTTTCGACTGGTTTCTTCAAGTTGAAACAACGTCTCTTTGAGAGAGAAATATCTTGTTCACGCAAGCCTGCCGCTCGATGGGAGAAAAAGGGAAGCGATTTTTTCAGAGCTTCCAAAATAGAGCGTGTTCCTGAAATTCGTAAGTCATTCAATAGATTGATAAATGCAATATATGAACGACACAATGGTTACCTATTTTACGTCGGATCTGAGAAAAAAAGTAGCCCAGAGACACACAATTCTACCAAACTCTATCAATCGACGCTTAGGGAAGCTATCAAACGAATTGATACATTTTGCGCCAAGCAAGATGCTCAATTCATGCTCTGTTTGGATTATCACTCAAACCGAAAAGAAATGGTCAAAACAAGTGCCATTGAGATGTTTGGCTCGAATCGAAAGGCGCTTGTTGAACCCTTGTTTCATGCCGAGAGTGATTTATATCAGACACTCCAGTTTTCAGACTGGGTAGCGGCTGTGGTCGGAAAAATGTATGCCTACAACACAAGGCCGAACGAGTTTTCAGAGAACCTTCCGTTCAAAAGATACTTCGAGACGCGGATAAAGAAGGCTGCACTCAACAGTGGTGTACGTTTGCAGAGAATACAAAATACAGCGATGGCAGAAGCGTTCGCCTCTGCGCATCGCACGTGACGTAGTTTACCTCACAAACTTCTTATGCTTCATCCGCTTTGGCTCCAACGCATCTGCGCCGAGGCGGCGTTTTTTGTCTTCTTCGTAGTCTTCGAAGTTGCCTTCGAACCATTCCACATGGGCCTCTCCTTCAAAGGCCAAAATATGGGTGCAGATGCGGTCTAGGAAAAAGCGGTCGTGGCTGATGACCACAGCGCAGCCGGCGAAATCTACCAGGGCATCTTCCAGCGCGCGCAGGGTTTCGACGTCTAGATCATTGGTTGGCTCGTCGAGCAGCAGCACATTCCCGCCCGATTTCAGCAGGCGCGCCATATGCACACGGTTGCGCTCACCGCCCGAGAGCAGGTTCACCGGTTTTTGCTGGTCGCCGCCCTTAAAGTTAAACGCCGAGCAATAGGCGCGGGAGTTCATTTGCGCATCGCCCAGTTGGATGATTTCGGCCCCGCCCGAGATCGCCTCCCACACGGTTTCCTTATCCACCAGATCATCGCGCGATTGATCCACATAAGAGAGCTTTACCGTGTCGCCATATTCAATCGCGCCGCTATCGGGTTGCTCTTGGCCAGTGAGCATCTTGAACAGGGTGGATTTACCAGCGCCGTTTGGTCCGATCACGCCGACAATCCCGCCCGGCGGCAGGGCAAAGTTGAGGCCCTCGACCAGCAATTTATCGTCATAGGCTTTGGTGAGGTTTTCCACCTCGATCACTTTGCCACCAAGGCGCGGGCCGTTCGGGATAACAATCTGTGCGCGGGTGATTTTCTCACGCTCAGACTGTGCGGCCAGATCGTTATAGGCGTTGATCCGCGCTTTCTGCTTGGCCTGGCGTGCTTTGGCACCTTGGCGAATCCAGTCGAGTTCGCGCTCCAGCGTCTTTTGGCGGGTCTTGTCTTCGCGTGCCTCTTGTTCGAGCCGCTTGGCCTTTTGCTCCAGCCAGCTTGAGTAATTGCCCTCATAGGGAATGCCGCGCCCGCGATCCAGCTCAAGGATCCAGCCGGTGATATCATCCAGGAAGTAGCGGTCATGGGTGACGATCAGGATTGTGCCTTTGTAATCAATCAGGTGCTGTTGCAGCCAGGCGATGGTTTCCGCGTCCAGGTGGTTGGTCGGCTCATCGAGCAGCAGCATATCAGGCGCTTCGAGCAAGAGTTTACAGAGCGCAACCCGGCGGCGCTCACCCCCTGAAAGCGTTGTGACATCCGCATCATCAGGCGGGCAGCGCAGAGCCTCCATCGCCACATCAATCTGGCTGTCCAGATCCCAAAGATTGGCGCTGTCGATCTCGTCTTGCAGCTGCGCCATCTCATCAGCGGTCTCGTCCGAGTAATTCATCGCCAGCTCGTTAAAGCGGTCCATCTTGGCTTTCGCCTCAGCCACGCCCAGCATCACATTTTCACGCACATTCAGGCTTTCATCAAGCTGCGGCTCTTGCGGCAGATAGCCGACCTTTGCGCCCTCAGCCGCCCAGGCCTCGCCAGTAAAGTCCTTATCGAGCCCGGCCATAATCTTCATCAAGGTGGATTTACCGGCGCCATTCACGCCAACGACGCCAATTTTAACCCCTGGTAAAAAGGATAGGCGTATATTCTCAAATGTCTTCTTACCGCCGGGATAGGTCTTTGACACACCGTCCATGTGGTAAACATATTGATATGCGGCCATTTTCAGTCTCCATGGGATGTTATGTGGGGTTTGAGTTTGTCGCTCTTGTGAACGAGTGAAAGGGGTTTGGCAATGCGCTGGATCACGGCCCTGTTGATTTGGCTTAGCGTTGCGCAAGCTAGCGCGGGGCAGCCGAAATATATGAACTATTACAATTACGTTGAAAACCGCGATGTGCCGGCTGCGCATCAATTGGCCTGTTTGCCCATTCAGGCGGTGCAGCCCCATTACAGCCCGGTCGATCTTTTGACGGCGCTGCTGGATTGTGCCGAGCAGCGAGAATGGCAAAGGGCGCATGATCTTTACACCCTTATCGGCCTCTATGGGGCCTTTGATGCAAGGCGGGTGAAAGATGAGACGACCCATCACGCGGGCGCGGCGCTGCAACTTGAGTTTATCAATCGGATAACGGACCGGAAAAAGGCGCGGTTTCAATCGGCTGTGGAGAGTTTTGCGCGCGAAGATCGACAAAGGCTGTGCAATGCAATGGTGGCCATGACCCCAGCCCATAGCCCGGAATATATGCTCGCACTGCGCGAGGAGGCAGAGGGGCGCGCATTACGGCTCTGGTTTGATGCGCAGGATGCTTGGCAAGAAACCCTTGAAGAGCAGCTGAGCTGCGCCGAAGTGTTGACATAAGGCGGGCGCTCTGTCTGTTTTTGCCCGATGCGATATCAGTTTCCATATGCGCGCGCCGGGCAAACCATCGGCCTTTTGGGTGGCTCCTTTGATCCAGCGCATGAGGGGCATGTGCATATCAGCCATGAGGCTCTTAAGCGTTTTCGCCTTGATCAACTCTGGTGGCTTGTAACTCCGGGTAATCCGTTGAAACAGGTCGGCCCGGCCCCGATCGAGCAGCGCATGCAACATGCCCGCGCCCTGGTTCAGCATCCCAAGATCCGCATCACCGATCTGGAGGCGCGGCTTGGCACGCGTTACACCGCTGAAACGCTCAAAGCGCTTGTTCGATTGTATCCGGGTGTGCGCTTTGTTTGGCTCATGGGGGCGGATAATTTGGCGCAGTTCCATCTATGGCGCGACTGGCGCAGCATCATCGAAACCCTGCCCATAGGTGTGCTTGCGCGGCCCGGAAACCAGATCCTTGCCCGCACCAGCCCCGCTGCTAAATGCTATGCATCTGCGCGTAAAAGGCCCCAACTCTTGGCGCGCGCCGATGCGCCAGCTTGGAGCTTCGTGACAATCCCGATGAATGCACAATCCTCCTCGGCCATCCGCGCGCGGGGGGAGTGGGTTTGCCCGCAATAAAGAGCGCCTGATATGAGACATTTGGTAAGGTTTCATTGAATAGAATCGGGTAGATTGCTTGCGTGTATAATCCTAGACGGGCTAGGGATTTTCTATGCGGGCGACATTATCAAGACGGACGATTCTGGCGTGGTTTGCGGCCTCTGCTGCGGGCCCTGTTTTGGCGAGTGCACCCACCACATCGCCCCGCCCGCATGCACGCCGCGCCCCGCTTGGGGATAAGGCTGCGGGTGATGCGATTGTGCAAGCTGCAGGTCTTAAGGGCCATGTTAGCTATGTGCTGCGCGATGCGAAAACCAATGAGATCATCGCCCAGCGTCGCCCCAATCTCGGCCTGCCTCCGGCCAGTGTGACCAAGGCGATTACCGCGCAATATGCCTTGCAGCATCTGGGGCCAAAACACCGCTTTAAGACCCAGCTTTTGGCGCGGGGCAGGGTTGTGAAAGGCACGCTGCGCGGGGATCTTATCCTTGCGGGCGGGGGGGATCCGACGCTGGACACAGATGGGCTGGCCCGCCTTGCCGCAGATCTTAAGGCGCAAGGGATCCATGAAGTTACCGGGGGCTTTCATGTCTATGACGGTGCCTTGGCGCGCATCAAATCCATTGACCCCGGCCAGCCCGATCATGTGTCTTATAATCCGGGTATTTCGGGACTCGCGCTGAATTACAACCGTGTGCGTTTTGAGTGGAAACGCCATGAGGGGGGCTATGACATTTCGCTGGATGCGCGCAGCCAAAAATATCGCCCGGATGTGAGCATGGCCAGTATGAAGATCGTGGATCGTGAAGCCCCGATTTATAGCTATAAATCTCATGCGTCCAAAGAGCGTTGGAGCGTGGCGCAGCATGCGCTTGGGCGCGAGGGGGGGCGTTGGCTTCCCGTGCGTCTGCCGGCGCTTTATGCGGGGGATGTATTTCGCACCCTTGCGCGCTCCCATGGTATTGTGCTCAAGCAGGCGCAGCGGATTTCCGAGCTGCCAAAACATCAGGTGCTCGCAACACGATCCAGCCCCGAAATGGGCACTATGTTGCGGCTTATGCTAAAGTTTTCCAATAATCTCATGGCCGAGATGATCGGTCTGGCGACAACCAAGGCGCGAACCGGCAAGGTCGCCAATCTGCGCGCCTCCGCCGATGAGATGAGCCGCTGGGCCGCAGAGGAACTTGGCATGCAGCATCTAAAGCTGGTGGATCACTCAGGGCTTGGCGATGAGAGCAATATGTGCGCCGCTGATATGTGCTCAGCCCTTGTGACGGCGCGCAGCCATAATCTGCGCGGATACCTCAAGCCTGTGCAATTCAAGGATGCGCAACAGATCAAGGTGGATGCAAAAACCGGCACGCTCAATTTTGTCTCTAGCTTGGCTGGCTATATCACCGCACGGGACGGGCGCGAGCTGGTCTTTGCGATCCTCACCGCTGATGAGGCCACACGCAAACGTATCCCGCGAGAGCACCGCGAAGGGCCACCGGGCGCGCGTAGCTGGGCGCGACGATCCAGGGAGTTGCAAAAACGGCTCTTGCGGGCCTGGGCTAGCTGAGGCTAGCTGACGATCTGTCCCCAAAGGTCGTATTCGCTGGCCTCATCCACTTCGACCGTGACCAAATCCCCCGGCGCGAGCGTCTCGAACCCCTCGTCAATAAAGAGGTTCCCGTCAATTTCTGGCGCATCCGCCTTGGTGCGGCATGTGGCGGCTTCACCATCGACCTCATCGACGATCACCTGCAAGCGTTCTCCGATTTTCGCCTCAAGCTTTGCCGCTGAAATGGCTTGCGCCTTTGCCATGAACCGCTCCCAGCGCTCTTGTTTGAGCGCATCCGGCACATGATCGGGCAGCGCATTTGAGCGTGCACCTTCCACATCCTCATATTGAAAACAGCCCACCCGGTCGAGCTGGGCCTCATCGAGCCAATCCAGCAGAGTTTCGAATTCTTCTTCGGTTTCACCCGGATAGCCCACGATAAAGGTCGAACGCAGCGTGATCTCAGGGCACATGCCGCGCCACTCGGCAATTCGATCTAGTGTGCGCTCGGCGGCGGCGGGGCGGGCCATGCGTTTGAGCGTGCCAGGATGGGCATGTTGAAACGGGATATCAAGATAGGGCAGCACCAACCCGTCGGCCATCAAGGGGATCAGCTCAGCCACATGGGGGTAGGGGTAGACGTAATGTAGCCGCACCCAAGCGCCAAGGCTGCCCAGATCGCGCGCCAATGTGGTGATGGGCTGCTCGCTCAGCGCGCGCCGGGTCTCTCGGTCCCAATCGCTGCCATAGGCGGAGGTATCCTGGCTAATCACCAAAAGCTCGCGCACACCAGCCTCAACCAGCTTTTCTGCCTCGCGCAGTACAGCGCGCGCCGGGCGCGAGACCAGCTTGCCGCGCATGTCGGGGATGATGCAGAATTTGCAGGCGTGATTGCAGCCCTCAGAGATTTTCAGATAGCTGAAATGGCGCGGCGTGAGTGTGACGCCCGAGGCAGGCAGCAAGTCCACAAACGGATCGGGCGAGGGGGGCACAGCTGCATGCACGGCATCGAGCACTTGTTCATATTGATGCGGGCCGGTTACAGCGAGCACTTTGGGATGAGCACCTGTGATATATTCGGGATTAGCGCCAAGGCAACCTGTCACAATCACCCGCCCGTTTTCCGCCAGCGCCTCGCCAATCGCATCCAGGCTTTCGGCTTTTGCGCTATCGAGAAACCCACACGTATTCACGATCACCGCATCCGCGCCGCTATAATCGGGGCTCACCCCATAGCCTTCGGCGCGCAGGCGGGTCAAAATCCGCTCGCTATCCACCAGCGCTTTGGGACATCCCAGTGAAACCATGCCGATTTGTGGCTGGCCGGGGCGGGTGGGCTCTGTCACTTGCGCGCGCGGCGCAAGATCTGGACGCAGGTTTGGTGGGTTCTGACTCATGGTTTGGGCTATATCTTGCTCAGCTTAGGCGTTGCAAGAGTGCGCCTGCCACCCTAGGTTTTAAGTGCGTGGTGAAAGGGTATCGTGATGTTGAAATGGGTCGGGCGGGTCTTTGGGTTTCTGTTATTGTTGGTCGTATTGCTGGTGGGGCTGGTCTTTGTGCTGCCCGCCGAGAGGGTCGCGCAGATTGCTGCTGATCAACTGAAGAATGCCACTGGGCGCGAGGTGGTGATTTCGGGCGATGTGTCTTTGTCGCTTTGGCCGGTGCTGGGTGCCAAGGTTGGGGCCGTCGAGGTCGGCAATGCAGATTGGGCGTCAGGTGGCCCAATGTTACGGGCTGAGCAAGCGGCTATTGGGATTGACGCATCTGCTCTTTGGCGGGGCGAGATCGCCATTCGCAATATCGAAGCCACGCGCCCAACCATTCGCCTGGAGAGCCGCGCAGATGGGCGCGCCAATTGGGAATTTAGCGATGCGAGCGGGGCGGCGCAGATTGAAACCAGCACGGGCCCAGAGAGCGCTCAGCAAGCTTTTTCGATCGCGATGCTGCAAATCACCGATGCGACGCTGATTTATGATGCTGAGGGCTCGGACCGGGTGCGCTATGATGGGGTGGATCTGACGCTTGACTGGCCTGAGCGAGAGGGCGGCGCGGCCCTCAAAGGCACTTTGCGGCCCCGCGGAAAGCCAGTCACGCTGAGCGCTCAGTTTGATCGTTTTGATCGGTTCTTGGCCGGGGAGGCGCGGAGCGTGGATGTGTCGTTAAAGGCGGCTTCGGGCAGTGCGCGGCTTGTTGGGAAAGCCTCTTTGGCGGGGGATGTGGCGGGTCAGCTTGATGTGAATATGCCCAGCACAGATGGGTTTTTCAGCGCGTTAGGCCTGCCCGCACCGGGTTTGCCGCAGGGGCTGGGACGCGCGGTGGTGCTTAAGACCAAGCTTGATCTCAGCAGTCAGCGCAATTTGAGCCTGCGCGATCTTGTTGCGGATTTGGGGGGAAACCGCATTTCGGGGCAGCTGGATGCGTCCTTGAATGGGGTGCCGCAAATCACTGCTCAGCTTGATGCGGGGGATTTGGATCTGAGGTCCGCCATGGGCGAAGAGGGCGGCGGCGGGGCTGCGCCCTCAAACGGCGGGCAAGGCGGTGCATCGGGATGGTCAAAAGAGCCGATTGATGCCAGCGGGCTTGCGGCGTTTAATGGCGTGATTGATCTGAATGCTAAGAGCATTGATCTGGGTAGCATGAAGCTGGGGGCCACGCGCGCGCGCCTTACCAATGAGCGCAGCCGCATGGTGTTTTCTTTGCGAGATGTGCAGGCCTATGAGGGACGGATCCAGGGTGAGTTTGTGATCAACAATCGCAATGGCCTCAGTGTCGGGGGGAATATGAGCGGCAGCGCGATTTCCTTGTCACCCCTGCTGGGCGATCTGATGGGGGTGACGCGGCTTAACGGCGCGGCTGAGGCGCAGGTGCAATTCCTGGGTGTTGGTCAGTCCGTGCATGCGATTATGCATTCGCTTTCCGGCAAAGGCAGTGTGAAAACCGGGCGCGGCACGATTGAGGGGATTAATCTTGATGCGCTGATGCGCTCGGGTGATGCGGCGGGTGGCACAACGATTTTCGACAGTCTGAGCGCGAGCTATACGATTGAGGGCGGCGTTCTGCGCAATTCAGATCTCAAGCTACTCTTACAGATTTTTGAGGCAGGCGGCGAGGGCACGATTGGGCTTGGGGCGCAGGATATTGATTATCTGTTCACGCCCAGATTGCTTGAGGTGAATGAGGGGCGCGATTTGGCTATTCCGGTGCGCATTCATGGGCCTTGGGCCGCGCCGCGCATTGTGCCGGACCTTTCGGCGGCGCTGCAGCAGAATTTGGAACCTGAAATCGAGGAATTGAAAGATCAGGTTGATGAGCGGGTGAAAGAAGAGGTGCAGGAGGCGCTTGGGGTCTCCGCGCAAGAGGGGCAATCGGTGCAGGAGGCGGTTGAGGAAAAGCTGAAAGATGAGCTGGAGAATAAGCTAAAAGAAGAGGTGGGCGATAAGTTGCTGAGACGGTTGTTTGATTGATATGATGGTGGGTGGCGCTGTTTGCCTTGCGGCAAAGACGCCCCACCCGCCATCCCATGGGCATCGTTTAGATTGTCTGGTCATATGCCCCAACGCCGGGTTCGGTGCGAATGACTGCATCGATATCGGCGAAGATGGCGCGCATTTCGGCTTCGCTTTCCGGGCTTTCGCACACCACCACGAGGTTGGGGGTGTTGGAGGAGGCGCGCACCAGGCCCCAGCCGCCATTGTCGAGGATCACGCGGGCGCCGTTCACTGTGACGACTTCTTTGATGGCGCGCCCCGCGATGGTTTCCCCGGCTTCAAATTTGGCCACTAGTTTTTCTACCAGCCGCGCGAGAATGTCGTATTTCTCGGTATCTGCGGCATAGGGGGACATGGTTGGGGTGGAATAGGTTTTCGGCAGGGCCTTGCGCAGATCCGACATTTTCATCTCTGGATTGCGGTCCATGAGTTTGCAGATCTCGACCGCAACGCGCATGCCGCAATCATAGCCGCGGCCAATGGGCTCGGCCAGGAAGTAATGCCCCGATTTTTCGAAGCCCGCCAGCGCGCCGATTTCTTTCACGCGGCGCTTCATATGGCTATGGCCGGTTTTCCAGTAATCCGCCTTTACGCCTGCTTTGATCAGGTCGGGGTCCGAGGCAAAGAGGCCGGTGGATTTTACATCGGCCACAAAGGTTGCACCGGGGTAGAGTTTCGCCAGATCGCGAGCCATGATCACGCCCACCTTATCGGCAAAGATTTCTTCGCCCTCATCATCGACCACGCCGCAACGATCGCCATCGCCATCAAAGCCAAGCGCCAGATCCGCGCCGGAGGCTTTTACGCTGGCGGACATATCATGCAGCATTTCCAGCGCTTCGGGGTTGGGGTTGTAATTTGGGAAGGTGTAATCGAGCTCGTTATGGCTTTGCACCACCTCTACACCCATGCGCTCAAAGAGCTCTGGGGCAAAGGCTGAGGCGGTGCCATTGCCGGTGGCGCAGACCACTTTGAGGGGGCGCGAGATTTTGAAATCGCCCACCAGATCGTCAAGATAGGCCTCTTTCACGCCGTCCACAAATTCGTAAGAACCGCCTGCGCGTGGCTCGCCCAGCCCACCAAGCACGATATCGCGCAGCTCTGCCATCTCATCGGGGCCATGGGTCAGGGGACGATCAAAGCCCATTTTCACCCCGGTCCAGCCATTGGGATTATGGGAGGCGGTGATCATCGCAACGGCAGGCACATCCAGGTGGAACTGTGCGAAATAGGCCATGGGGGAAAGGGCCGGGCCGATATCTTTGACGTGGATGCCCGCTTGCATCAGCCCCAAGATCACGGCGTTTTTGATCGCCAGGGAGTAGTCGCGATAATCATTGCCCACGGCGATTACCGGTTCGATCCCGCGCTTGTGCATCTGGGTGCCCAGTCCCAGTCCCAGGGCGGTCATGCCGGGCAGGTTGATTTCCTCGGGATATTTCCAGCGCGCATCATATTCGCGAAAGCCGGTGGGTTTGATCATCGCATCGCGCAGGAATGACCAGGTGTTTGGGGTCACGTCGGGCAGAGGGGCACTCATACAAATGTCTTTCTATTAAATGTGAATTGGATTGGCTTTGGCGATGCGATCAAGCCCCATGAGCGTGTCAATCAGGGCAGGCATCTTGTCGAGATAGATCATATTTGGCCCATCGCAGGGCGCGTTTTCGGGGTCTTGATGGGTTTCGATGAAGACAGCTGCCACGCCGATAGCCGCAGCGGCGCGCGCCATAACAGGGGCAAATTCGCGCTGCCCACCAGAGGAGCCGCCTTGCCCGCCCGGTTGTTGCACCGAATGGGTGGCATCCATCACCACCGGATAGCCGGTCGCAGCCATTTGCGGCAGTCCACGCATATCGGTGACAAGGGTGTTATAGCCAAAGGAGGTGCCGCGCTCGGTCAGTAGGATGCGTTCATTACCCGTGCTTTCGATCTTGGCGATCACATTGGGCATATCCCAAGGAGCAAGGAACTGGCCCTTTTTCACATTGATCGCAGCGCCGGTTTTGCCTGCGGCGACCAGCATATCGGTTTGGCGGCATAGAAAGGCGGGGATTTGCAGGATGTCCACAGCCTCAGCCGCCGGGGCGCATTGGGCCTCGTTATGCACATCTGTCAGCACAGGTACATCCATGCTCTTGCGCAGCTCGGCTAGGGTTTTCAGCCCTGCCTCAAGCCCTGGCCCCCGGTTTGACAGGACCGAGGTGCGGTTGGCTTTATCAAAACTGGCCTTGAAGATATATTGCATGCCCGCGCGCGCGCAGGCCTCTTTCAGCGTGCCGGCGATCATCTGGGCGTGATCCAGGCTTTCCAGCTGGCAAGGGCCGGCGATAAGCGTAAGCGGCTGATCATTGCCGATTTGCAAGCCAGCGACATCAAGTGTTTTTGTCATCAGGATGAGACCTGTTCCCGAAGAATCGACGCTGTGAGCGACATCATCAGGTAGATGCCTGCAAAGAACAAAAATGCCAAGACGGTATTCTCGAAACTGCGCGGGTAAGAGGGGTCTTCGGGGGTCACAGGCTGCACTGAGACAGTTAAATAGCGCACTTGTCGGTCGGCTTCGGTTTGGGCCTGTTCCATCTGTTGCAGGGCAGATTGCAGCATTAGGTCGCGATTGGCGAGATCCGCTTCGGCGAGGCGAATGTTGATTGCAAGCCGCGCCAAGGAGTTTTCCCCCTGGCTCATATCGGTCATTTGGCTTTCAAGCTCTGCTTTTTGGGCCTGCAGAATTTCTAGGGCGTTGCGGGCCCCATCGACTTTGGCTTGGTTGGGGCGGGGATTGTTCAGAAGGGTTTGCAGCTCGATCTTCTTTTCGGTGATCAAACTACTCATGCTGGTGATCTCGGCCCGCAGCGCGGCAATCACGGCTTCGGGGTCCAGGGTCGCGCCTTCGATTTGTAGCTCCACAAGGGCGGATTGGGCGAGGTGCCGGTCCTCTTCTGCCTTGGCGAGCGCGGCGCGGGCGTCCCGCATCCGGTTCTCGCGCTTTTCAGAGGATAGTGCATTCACCCGCTCTTCGGCGTAAGAAATCAGCGAAGTTGAAAAGGATTGGCTCATCTCGGGATCGGCGGCGATCACCTCTAGACGGATGACACCTTCGGTGGGGTCAAAGCCGATCTTGATCACTTTTTTGTAGAGCTTATAGGCTTCTTCATTGCTGGGATCTTGCGGCAGGCGCTGGATCGGATCTATCGAGTTTTGAGAGAAATGCGCCTTAAAGCCCTGATCCGCATCAAGCCGCAGCATGGCATCTTTGGATTGCAGATAGGATTGCACCGCAATGCTGTCTTGGGAATTGGCAAATTGGCTGGGCAGCAGATTGCCCAAAGGCCCCGTGCCGCCAGCGGAATCGTCATTATCAACGATAAATTCGCTATTGGTGGCATACATCGGGGTGGCGATGGCGTAGAAATACCAGCCCGCAATGAGGGTGGGCAGAAAGACGAAAAACGCCAGCCGGGAGAAGAGATGCACAATGCGCTTGCGCCGCCGCTTTGCGATGCCGCGCTGGATTTCGGCAATCTCTGCCTCGCGCCGCAGGGCCGGGCTGGCCTTTTTCGGGCTAAGGGCGGTTTGTGGCTCTGGTTTAACAGCTTGAGGAAGCTGCACCTTGCCCAGAGGTGTGCCGCCGATTTCTGTTGGGGGCTGCGGCGTTTGGGCGATGGCGGAGAAGTCTACGGCTTGTAGGCGTTGAAATGGATCAATGCCGCGCAGACGCAATTGGCGCACCGCATCATAATCAGAGCTGGGTGTTAGTCCGTTTTTCTGTGCCATGCGCCGCGCCATGCGCAATTGCCTGCCCGTCAACCCCTCGTCCCGGATCGAGGCGATATCCGTTCCAGACATGGGGCTTTCTGCGGTTTCGGGTTGAGCAGGTGCTTGGGGGCGCGGGCGGCGGGGCGCCATAGCAGCCGGGGCTGCTGCTTTTTCGCCCTCAGCAGGTTTTTCGTCCGCAGCGGCCGGGCGTTTGATCCGAAATTTCTTAGCCTTGGGTTTCATAGTCATAAAGCTCTTTGGCCTCTTCCAAGGTATCAAACATATGTAACTGACCGTTTAGGAGAACCGCCGCAGAGCGCGCAAATTTCTGCAAAGTTTCTGCCTGATGTGAGACGATCACGATGGTTGTGGTCGCCAGGCGCTCTTGCAGGATTTCACCGGCTTTGCGGTTGAACTCCACATCGGTTGTGCCGGGCATGCCCTCGTCGATGAGATACATATCAAAATCAAGCGCGAGCATCAGCGCAAAGGAAAACCGCGAACGCATCCCGGCGGAATAAGTGCCAAGGGGTTGCTCGAAATACTCCCCCAAATTGCACAGCCAGCGGCAGAAGCTTTCCACATAATCAGGATCAAGCCCGTAAAGGCGCGCGATATAGCGGCTGTTTTCCAGGGCTGAAATTTTCCCGATCACCCCGCCCATAAAGCCAAGCGGAAAGGAGATGTTGCAGCCCCGGATAATCTCGCCCTCATCGGGTTTTTCAAGGCCCGCCATCATATTGATCAGCGTGGTTTTGCCCGTGCCATTAGGCGCAAGAATGCCCAGCGAGCGGCCAAGCTCGACCCGAAAAGAAACCTGGCTCAGAATGACTTTGCGCTGCACCCCGGTCCAGAAAGATTTTGAGACATTGGAAAACTCTAACATAGCCTGCCCCGATTACCCCAAAATTGGTTCAGGGTACACACATTCAGAGCAAAGCCATGGTTTCGTTAACAAATCGTTAACCCTGGCGTGGCCGCGTGGTTAAAGCTCCATCTTTTGCACCCGGCAAACCCGTCCTGCGATAATCGCGATAATCGCTGCCGCAAAGGAAAACAGCGCGCCCATCTTCGCGGCATCTTGCACGGGTCCAGCCTCAAAGGCCGCCGTTGCGAAAAACAGCGAGACGGTAAAGCCAATGGCGGCGACACAGCCAATCACCACCAGATCAATGATGCGCATGCCTTGCGGGATGCCAAGGCCCAGCGGTTTTGCCGCGATCCAGCCCATCAACAGCACCCCGGCGGGTTTGCCGATCAAAAGCCCTGCAAGCACCAGCCATGTGGCCTCTCCCATCGCGCTAAAGGCAACGCCCGCATTAAGGAGGCCAAAGAAGAACAGGATCACCTCGACAGGGCGTTTGAGCGCATGTTCGATCTTGTTCAATAGATCCGTCAGATGCTCTTCGGCAGAGGAAAAGATGCCAAAGGCTCGGTCCGCATGGGGGATGGTCACCACAATAGGCAACAGGCCAAGCGAAGGGTGTAGGCCCGACGCCATAAACCCATACCAGCTCGCCGCGCCCGCAATCGCATAAGGCCAAAAGCCCAGCTTCTTGCGCATCCAGGTCGAATTTGGGCGTAATTGATTGTTGCGGTCCAGCCGTCGCGGCAGCCAATTTGCGAGCACATAAACAAGGATCGCAGCGAAAACTGATAGCAGCAGCCACTCGGGGGCCAGCTCGCCGGATGGGTAAAAAATCGCCAAGATCATCAGACCGGCGGCATCATCCGCAATGGCCAGCAGCAGCAAGAACCGCACTGCCGGGTGCCCCGCGCCAAAGACGAGACGTCCAATCAGATAGGAAAAGGCGATATCGGTCGCGGTTGGGATCGCCCAGCCATTTGCCACCGCATCATAGGTCGTGGAGCCCATCATCGCCGCAAGCCCCAGATAAATCGCGATTGGGCCAAACATGCCCCCTGCCGTGGCAAATAGCGGGGTTGCCGCCTTTTTCCCGCGCAGCGAGCCATTTTTCAGGATGATCGCCTCCCAAACCTCTTTGGCGGCAATGGCAAAGAAAAACGCCATGAGCACATCATTGATCAGATAATGGGCCGAAAGAACGCGCGTGGCATCGCCTGCGGCATAAACCTCATAGCCCGCGCCATAGGTCTTTTTCCAATAGCTGTAATCCAGACCGATCCAGTCGTTGAACCAAAGCGGGTATTCCACAAAGTGATGATAGCTATGCGGATCCGTATTTGCCCAGATCAACGCAATCACTGCTCCAATGATGAGCAGCAGTGAATACTCAGTCAAAAAACTCCAAACGCGATACATAATTTAGCCTCCACACCCTGACGCGTCAGAGTAGTGGAGGCTTGTGATGGGATCAATCCTGATATCGCCCTAAGGGCATTGTGATCGTGTCTGCTTGGTCACGCGACAAATTGCCATGTCATCCCAGCCAGGATCGCGCCGGTTAGCGCAAAGCCCAAATAGGCAACAAAGACGCGGGGTTTGACCAGGGCCCAGACCGCCACAGCGGCAGGGATCGACGACACGCCGCCCGCGATCATAAAGGACATCGCAGCGCCAGGAGCCATGCCATGCTCCATCAATCCGCCAAGCACACCAACGGCGGCATAGCCATTGAGATAGGCGGGCATACCGATCAGAGCAGCGAGCAAAATGGTGCCAAGACCGCCTCCGCCCAAGAATTGCGCAACCCAGCCTGTGGTTTCGTAATTCACCATGAGCGATTCAATCGTGTAGGCGAGCAGCAGCCATTTCACCAAGAAGACCGCATTTTCCAGCGCAGTGTCACGGAACACTTCACGGCGGTCGCCTTCGGTCCAGAATTTCCACACGGGCTGGCCCTGAAACGGCTTCTTCACACCGCAGCACCCGCCAACTTGAGGCTTTTCACGCAGGGGGTTGGCAAAGACGGGCGAGGATTTCAGAAGCTTCACGCCAAACCCGCCAAGCATGCCAACGCCAATCGCCGCAATGAGTTTCGCAATGGCAAAATCCCAGCCCAGCTCGCCTGCGGTCATGGTGAACATCGCCGGATCCATCAGCGGAGAGGCCAGCCAAAACGCCATCACAGCCGACAAAGGCGCGCCCGCTGCCAAAAGCGCGGCGACGAAGGGAATCACCTCGCAAGAGCAAAATGGCGACATCCCGCCCAGCATTGCGGCAAAGATGATCATGCGCGTCTCATTGCCCTCGAAAGCTTTGGCAATCATGTTTTCCGCGCCCGAGGCCTTCATATAGGCCACCGCAATCACCGCAAAGGCGATGAAGGGCGCGGTGCCCAGAAAGGCGTTTGCAGCGAATTGGACAACCGGAACGAACTTGCCCCAATCCAAAATCGCCACCAGCAAAAACAGAGCGCCCGTAACCAGCCAAGCCGCGCTTGGAAGACGCACGCGCGTCCATAGTGAGGGGTTTTGTGTTGTATCAGCCATTGCTTGTCTCTTTCTCTGCACAATCCGCGCAGCATTCTTTCAGTAAAAATTCAGCCAGATGCGTAAGCTCCGCAAAGGCGACAGCGGCGCAAATGATGCTGCGCCCTTGCTTCTCTTGCGTGACCAGCCCCGCCTGGCTGAGGATCTTCATGTGATGGGTCAAAGTTGAGCCCGTCACCCCCGAGCGCTGCCCAAGCGCGCCAATACTTAGCCCGTCTGGGCCTGCGCGCACCAAGGTGTTGAGCACCAAAAGCCGCTGCTCAGATCCAAGCGCAGCAAAGGTAGAGGCGGCTTGCGCCAATGAAAGGTCAGAATCGGGAGCATCATGTTTCATATTTCTAGGAATATCGAAATATATACGCAAAGCAAGAGATATTTCTATAAATGTCGAAATGAAGCCCGTGACACCACCCGCATCACGGGTTATCTTTGATCTCATGGGATCGGGAGAAACGGGATGACAAGACCGCAGCTAAGCCTTTTGCGGGCGGCAGAGCTTTTGCAGGACACGCGCAAGGATATTCTTGCGGGGAATTTGGGCGCGCATTTGCGACAGGTGAGCGCGAAGGGGCAGCATGTAGATGCGGGGCTGACGACGCATGGCAATGTGCTCATCGTGACGGGCTCGGATAGCTGGCAGGATTATCTGTTTTACAATCTCCGCCCGCTGCGCCCCCTGCCGCCTATGGCCGAAATTGACCAGCTCACCACCCACGAGCTGCCCAAGCGCGCCTATCACAAAGGGTTTTTGCTACATGCGGCGCGGATCAAGCGCTTTTTGGGCGATCACAAACCCGATCATATCGTCGGCCATTCTCTGGGGGCGGCGGCCTCGCAAATCCTTGGCGCGGCTCTGGGCTCGCCCACGATCTGCCTCGCCTCGCCGCAGGTGGTCAAGCGCCGCTATTTGAAACCGGATGCGCTGCGCTCGGGCGATCATGCGCAGTGGAATGTCTTTAACGTTGCTTGGCGTAAGGATTTTGTCACAAAGGGCTATCGGCGTTTGGGCTTTCGCTGCCTGGGCCACCGCGTTGTGCTGGACACGGATGAGCCTAATTTCGGGATTGACCATTTTGTTGAAGATTATGAAGAGCTGATCGTCAAGGCCCTGGACGAGAAAACCGTGCCCCTGCCAGAAAGCTGGCCGGATCCGCGCTTTGCTCTGCCCGTGCGGCTGGCTTGAGCGGGGATGCAAGAGCTTAAAAATTGTCGGCTCTGTGCTGAGAAATTTGCCGCAACAGCGACCAAGCACGCCCCGCGCCCCGTGCTATGGTTTGAGCCAGAGGCAAAGGTTCTGATCGCAGGGCAGGCTCCGGGGGCGCGGGTGCATGAAAGCGGTCGCCCCTTCACCGATCCATCGGGAGATCGCTTGCGCGCGTGGCTGGGGCTCGATAAAACCGCCTTTTACGACAAATCCCGCATCGCGATTGTGCCCATGGGTTTTTGCTTTCCTGGCTATAATGCCAAGGGTGCGGATTTGCCGCCCCCGCCGCTTTGTGCAAAAACTTGGCGCGCGCGGGTTATGGACCGCTTGCCAAATATTCAGCTCAAGATACTTGTGGGCAGCTATGCAATTCGTTGGCATCTGGGATCGAAAACCTCACTGACCGAGACGGTAAAAAACTGGCGCGCGCATGGGCCGCAGGTCTTTCCCTTGCCCCATCCAAGTTGGCGCAATAGCGCTTGGCTCAAACGCAACCCGTTCTTTGAGGCCGAGCTTTTGCCAGAGCTTCGGGCCAAGCTGCATGAGGTATTGAGAGATGAGTGAGGGAACACCGCTGGATAAGGCCCACGCCGTGATAGAACACTCGGACGCGGCGCGCCTGCAATTCTTTGCGCTTCTGGCGGATACGGAGCTGTTCGTGCTGCTGGAGAAAGAGGCGATAGGCGAGATGATCGAGCCCAAGCTTTTTGCCGTTGACGGGCAAGAGGTGGTGCTGGGCTTTGACAGTGAAGAGCGACTGGCGGAGTTTACCGGTCAGGTCTCGGCCTATGCGGCACTGCCGGGGCGCATCGTGGCGCAGCTTTTGGCTGATGCGGGCATGGGGCTGGGGCTGAACCTTGATGTTGCACCCTCTTCAATGCTGCTGGGGCCTGAGGCGATGGTCTGGCTGCATGAAAGGCTTGAGGCCGAGGGGCCGGGCGAGCTGAGCGCGCAAATCGAAGAGCTGTGTGCGCCCAAAGGACTGCCAGATGTGCTGCTTGAGGCCTTGGGGGCAAAACTCACCCAATCGGCGGGGCTGGCTGAGGCGGCGCTGTTAGCGCAGGTGCGCTATAGGGGCGGCGCGAACGGGCATTTGCTGGCGATTGTTGGGGCTGAGGCGCGCGCTGAGGCGGCTTTGGCGCGGGCGGTGAATGAGGCGCTGAGTTTTTCGGGGCTTGAGGCAGGTGTTCTGGATGTGGCGTTTTTTCCAAGCGATGCCGAGATCGTAGCCCGGATGCAAAAACTGGCGCTGCGCTTTGAGATCCCGCAGGCCACCCCGCGTAAGATCCATGTCCGGGCGGCTCCTGGCTCTGATCCCGACAAGCCGCCTATCTTGCATTGATATCGGTGAAGAGAGTAAGTTGATAGCGCGCAGAAATCGAGGGTTTCGAATGCCCGGTGTGAAAAGGAGTTTTTCAAATGGCCTCTGGTTCGAGACGCCGCGTTTTTCTACTCACCGGCATTGGCTTGGCTGTGGGCGCAAGTGTTTTTGCAGCCCGTTGGTTTAATGTCCTGGCCAGTCTTGAGGATGAGGGGGCCTTATCTGTGCAAGAGGCGCATGCCAAAGCAATGGCGGGTGAGATTGTGCTGGTGGATATTCGCCGCCCCGAAGAATGGGCTCGCAGCGGGATCGGGCAGGGGGCCGTTCCGCTTGATATGCGCCGCCCGGATTTCACGGAGGCTTTGCTGGCGCTGACGGGCGGGCGAAAGGATAAGCCTGTGGCGCTGATCTGTGCAACGGGTGTGCGCTCGCGCCGATTGTCGCGGGCTCTGGCAGGGGTTGGATTTGAGAACGTGCTAAATGTGCCCGAAGGCATGTATGGCTCGGGCGCGGGCCCTGGCTGGCTGCGCGCAAAACTGCCACTGCGCGGGGTGTAACCAAATTGAGCGGCTGCGCCGCACGCCATGTTTTGCCGCCCCTCACTTAAGTTTTGCGATGAAGCGGTATCGCGCGTGCGATCAGCTTAAGATTTCGCGAGCCATTCTAGGATTTCGTTTGTGTCTTGGCCAAAGCGGGGCGGGGGGCGTTCGTATCGTACTGGGGTGGCTGAGAGTTTGAGCGGGTTGGCGAGCAGTTTGACATGCCCGTTTTCTAGGTCGGGGCCGCTCACCTTTTGCACCGCGCCGCGTGCGATTGCTTGCTGTGAGGTCAGAGCGCCATGCACAGTGTGGATCGGGCCTGCGGGCACGAGCGCGGCTTCGCAGCGGGTCATGACCTCATCCATGGGCAGGGCAGAAAGGGTCTCGCTGATGCGCGCGATGAGCGTTTCGCGATTTTTAACGCGGGCGAGATTGCTTTGATAGGCCGGATCTTGGGCTAAGTCCTGCAGGCCAAACGCATCGCAAAACCGGGTGAATTGCCCGTCATTGCCAATGGCGAGCAGGATGTGCCCGTCGCTCGTGGCAAAGGCCTCATAGGGGACGATATTGGGATGGGCATTGCCTGTGCGTACCGGGTCTTGGCCGGTGGTGAGGTAATTGGTGCCTTGGTTGATGAGCCAGGACATGGTGCTATCTACCAGCGAGAGATCAATATGCTGGCCCTCTCCTGTGGCGTCGCGGTGGCGTAGGGCGGCGAGGATTCCGATGCTGGCATACATGCCGCAGACCACATCGGCCACGGCCACGCCGACTTTGCTGGGCATGCCGTCTGGCTCTCCGGTCAGGGACATGATCCCGGCAAAGCCTTGCGCCATGAGGTCATAGCCGGGGCGCGTGCGGTTGGGGCCGGTTTGGCCAAAGCCGGAGATTGAGCAATAGACCAGGCTGGGATGCGCGGCGAGCAGCGTCTCGTAATCTAGCCCGTATTTCTGCAGCCCGCCCGGTTTGTAATTTTCGACGATGACATCGGCGCGCGCGGCTAGGGCTTTGATGGTCTCTTGGCCCTCAGGTGTTGAGAGATCCACGGCGACTGAATATTTGTTGCGGTTGGCGGACATGAAATAGGCGGAAAGATCGGTCTTTTCGCCCTTTGCATCGCGCGCGTAATTCGGCCCCCAGCTGCGGGTATCATCGCCGCCCGTTTTGGGGTTTTCGACTTTGATCACTTTGGCCCCGAGATCCCCAAGCATTTGCGTGGCGGTGGGCCCTGCGAGAATGCGCGAGAGATCTAGGATGACGAGCCCGTCAAGGGCGCCTTTGGCTGTGGTCATAACGACGTTCCACGGATTAACGGCGGCGGTCCCGGCGTGAGCTCATTGGTTGAAAGGCCACGCCTACATGCGCCTCGCAATAGGGTTTGCCTTGTTGCACAGGCAGGCCGCAGAACCAAAAATCCTCAGTGGCCGGATCGCCCACGGGCCATTTGCAGGTGCGCTCGGTCAGCTCCATCAGGGTCAGCTTTTTGGCCTTTTTCTCGACCTCATTCACCTTGGCAAGCGCCTCTGGGCTGATTTCATTGGCCGAGGGCTGGGGCGGCAGCGGCTGGCCTGCAGGGATGATCTGCTTGCGCGTGGCAGGCAGGGTGCTGCGTCCCTCGGGCGGGCGCGGCACGGCAGGCTGAGTTTGCATCGGCTCTTTTGGCTTGGGCTTTGCTTTGGGCTTGGCAGCTTCAACCGGAGCGGGCTTGGGCGCTGGCTTGGCTTTGGTCTCAGCCGCGGCTTTTGGCGCAGCGCCTGTATTGCGATTAGACAGTCCCAAACGGTGCACTTTGCCAATTACCGCATTGCGCGTCACGCCGCCAAGCTCTTTGGCGATTTGGCTGGCTGATTGCCCCTCTCCCCAAAGTTTCTTTAGCTTTTCAACACGATCATCGGTCCAAGACATAAAGGCTTCCTTGTGCAAATGGGGGCGACGCGCAGGTTGGTGCGGCATTCGCCCAATACGCCACAAAAGTTAAATAGAGCTGCATTTGAGCGCTACAACCACGTTTCGGCGGGAAAAACCACTTGCGAAGACAAGTTGCAACCCGCTATGTGGCCCTATGGACACGAATTTGTATCTCCGATCTTTGCGACGCGGCTTTTCGCGCCCTTTTTGAATTCGTCTTCACTCTTTGCCGAACACTGTTGACCCTTATTCGCGCCTTTGGCACTAATTGGCCTCTCGCGCGGGTGTAATTTAAGGACCAAGACCCATGATCTCTTCTGTTCTACCGACCTATGCACGCGCCCCTTTGAGCTTTGAGCGTGGCGAAGGCAGCTGGCTGATTGAGCAAGATGGGCGCCGATTCTTGGATCTGGGGGCGGGGATTGCCGTGAATGTTCTGGGCCATGCCAATCCTGATTTGGTTGCGGCGTTAACCGCCCAGGCGCAAACCCTGTGGCATACATCGAATCTGTATCAGATCCCGCAGCAACAAGCGCTGGCCGATAAACTGGTTGAGGCGAGCTTTGCCGATACGGTGTTTTTCACCAATTCGGGCACGGAAAGCTGCGAGCTGGCGGTGAAGATGGCGCGCAAATATTTCTATGAAAAGGGGCAGGGGGAGCGCACGGATATTATCGCTTTTGCCGGCTCTTTTCATGGGCGCTCGTCTGCGGGGATTGCGGCGGCGGGGTCTGAAAAGATGACCAAGGGGTTTGGCCCGCTTTTGCCCGGTTTTGTGCATGTGGATTGGGCGGATCACGAGGCGCTCAAGGCCGCGATAACTGAGACCACCGCCGCGATTTTGATTGAGCCGGTGCAGGGCGAGGGCGGGATTATCCCGCTGCCCGATCAATGCCTGAAAGGTCTGCGTGATCTGTGTGATGAACATGGGATTTTGCTGATCTTGGATGAGGTGCAATGCGGCATGGGTCGCACCGGCAAGCTTTTTGCGCATGAATGGGCGGGCATTACGCCTGACATTATGATGGTAGCCAAAGGCATTGGCGGCGGCTTCCCCTTGGGCTGTGTTTTGGCCAGCGAAGAGGCGGCCTCGGGCATGGGGCTTGGCACGCATGGCTCCACCTATGGCGGCAATCCTTTGGCCTGTGCGGTGGGCAATAAGGTCATGGACATCGTGAGCGCCCCCGAATTTCTGGCTGAGGTCAATCGCAAAGCGGGCCTGTTTCGCCAAAAGCTCGAAGGGCTCGTTGCCGCCCATCCAGAGGTATTTGAGGGCGTGCGCGGCGCGGGGTTGATGCTTGGGATCAAATGCAAAAAGCCCAATATGGATGTGGTGCAGGCCGGCTATGATGCTGAGGTGATCACGGTGCCTGCGGGCGATAATGTGATCCGGCTCTTGCCACCTCTTAACATCAGCGATGCGGAGATTGCCGAGGCGATCACGCGCCTTGATACCGCAGCCTCCGCGCTGTCTTCTTGACCGTTTAACCGAGCGATAAAATGAACCATTTTCTTGATATTCACAAAACCGATAAATCCGATTTGCGCGCCATGATCGACGCGGGCAAGGCGATGAAACAGGCCCGGCTTGGACGCCCCAAAGCCGCCCCGGATGATGAGCAACCGCTGGCCGGTCGCATGGTGGCGTTGATTTTCGAAAAGCCCTCCACCCGCACGCGCGTCTCCTTTGATGTGGGCGTGCGGCAGATGGGCGGGCAGTCTATGGTGCTCTCAGGTGCGGATATGCAGCTGGGGCATGGCGAGACCATTGCGGATACCGCCCGCGTGCTGTCGCGCTATGTGGACATGATCATGATCCGCACCTTTGATGAGAGCGTGCTTGAGGAAATGGCCGAATATGCCTCTGTCCCCGTGATCAACGGGCTGACCGATCGCACCCACCCTTGCCAGGTCATGGCCGATGTGATGACCTATGAAGAGCATCGCGGGGATATCTCCGGCGTCAAGGCGGTTTGGTGCGGGGATGGCAATAATGTTTGCGCCTCTGTGATGCATGCGGGTGCGCAATTTGGCTTTGATCTGACCTTTACCGGGCCGATGCAGCTTGATCCCGAGGCCGAATGGCAAAAACTGCTGCGCGAGAGCGGGCAGAGCTTCAAGGTAGAGCGCGATGCCGATGCGGCCGTGGCCGGTGCGGATCTGATCTTTGCCGATACCTGGGTGTCGATGCATGATGCGCAATCCGCCCGAGAGCGCCGCCACAACATGCTGCGCCCCTATCAGGTGAATGATGCGCTCATGGCAAAGGCAAAACCCGATGCGCTGTTCATGCATTGCCTGCCCGCCCATCGCGGCGAAGAGGTGACATCCTCGGTCATGGATGGCCCGAACTCGGTTGTGTTTGACGAGGCCGAAAACCGCTTGCATGCGCAAAAGGCCATCATGCGCTGGTGCTTGGGTGTGTAATTCATTCTCGCGCGCCGCTCTGGCGGATTGGCTGGATGGCGCTGGTATCCCCTTTCGCCTGCCCCTTGGCGCGCTGGTCGAGACTTATGGAATAAAACCCTCGGGCTGGTCTGAGCATGTTCAGCATTGTGAATTGCCACCCCAAGGCGCGTTCCTAACCGGGCTCGCCCATGCGCCTGTTGTGCAACTCTATGAGTTCACAGATCTTTCGCGCCCGCCTCAGGAGATCATCTGCTATATCCGCCAGTGGCCGGGATCACAGGTGAATTTTGAACATGCAAGGGGCCAGCTCGAGCCGCTCTTTGGTCAAGGTGGTGACTATCATGCCTCGAATATGCGGGGCCTTGTTTGGTCAGATGGGTTTTGCCAGATTAATATTGCGGTGTTCCCCCCGGCGCTTCAGTCACAGGAGCTGCTGCCCAATCCGCGTCATGCCAAAATCCATCACAGTGACGTCGAATGCACGATCCGCATTAAGCCCGATTGGGATTTGCCTTTTGCGCAAGGAGAGCTTGCCAGCCTTTCGAGTTGTAAGCCGCTCGTCAACGCGCCACTGAATAGCGATTCACGATTGATTGACCAAACCAGGTTCGCAGATATGCATGCGCGCGAACCTGGTCTTTATGCCTCACCAGAGCATATCATCCTGCATAGCAATCCACAGCGGGTATTGCTCATCCCAAGAGAGGCGCTTGTAGAGGTTATCTCAGAAACGCTCACGCCCGCCAAAGGGGCCGGGGCGTCCGTCGTTGCTTTGAAATGGCGGCGCGCGGATGGGACAGAGCTGCGGACTTATGTCGTTGATCGCCCCTATGAAGAGCATCAAAAGATGCGCGACCTCGCGGGCCACATCGCGCAGGCCCTTGATGCGCCGCTCTCGCATGCAGAGTTCGCGGATTGCTGAGCGCGGCTATCGCTTAACCGCAAGCGCTCACCCAAAGAAACGACTTCTTAACCTTTCAACCGCGCCCCCCCTTTCATTTGGCTAAAAATACCTTGCGGGGGTGTGGGGGTGCAAAACCCCCACTCGGAAACCACCCGTTAACCCAGCATTCGCTCCCCTTACGCGATCTTAACCAAAAGCTGCCAAATTCCTCCGCGCAATTGCAAAATCATGCGGCTCGAAGACCTCCTGCGACCATAAGTCGGGACGAGGGCCGCGTGTCGGACGAGATGGATTTGAGGCTTCTATTTGGCGGGTTGCGTGTGCCCGCCATGCCGTCGATTATGTGGGCCCGCGACGTCTGACTACTATATATGTGCGACATATGTTCGACCTTGGGCAGCGCTGGGCTGGGACCGGGGATTTTGGCGTGGTTTCTCAAGCGGACGCAGCGGAAGGGGCGCGCAGGGCTTGACCCGAAAGGGATATCCCCGCACCCTTCGCCCGACCAAGGAGGCCCCCATGAGCAAGATTGATCCCACCCGCGTTCAGATTACTTATGACGCTTACATCGCCCATGTGCGCCTCACCCGTTCGGATAAGATGAATGCGGTGGATCAGGCCATGATCGATTCCGTCATCGCCGCCGGGCAAGAGGTGGCTGCAAGCGATGCCCGTGCCTGTGTGATCTCCGGCGAAGGGCGCGCCTTTTGTGCTGGCATAGATATCAACGGGCTTGGGGCCATGGCGGGGCAGGATCCGCATGATTTGCTCGGCCCGCGCAGCCATGGGCAGGGCAGCACAAACCAATGGCAAGAGGTTGCGATGATCTGGACCCGCGTGCCCGTGCCGGTGATTGCGGCTTTACATGGCTCGGTCTTTGGGGCGGGATGTCAGCTCGCGCTTGGGGCGGATTTACGCATTGCTGGACCGGATACGAAAATGGCACTGATGGAGATGCGCTGGGGCATTGTGCCGGATATGGGGGCGATGGCCTTGCTGCCGCGCCTCGTGCGCGATGATGTGCTGCGCTATCTCACATTCACCGGCGCGCCGATCTCTGCCGAGCAAGCCCATGCTTGGGGTCTTGTCACCGAATGCACAGAAGACCCCCTAGCCCGTAGCCTGGAGCTGGCGCAGAGCTTTGCCCAAAAGTCTCCTTCCGCCCTGCGCGCTGCCAAACGCTTGGTGAATTATGCCCAATCAGGGGCCGATGCAAACGATGTGCTGATGCGCGAAAGCGACGAGCAAGCCAAGCTCATCGGGAATCCAGACCAGATGGAAGTGCTGGCGGCGCATTTTGCAAAACGTCCGCCCAATTTCTCGTAAAGAGGGGCGCGCAACGAGGGGGCAATCGCCTCTCAAATTGGCGAGTTTCGGCAAAAAAGTATAAGTTTCTTTGGCTTATCGCGTGTTTTTCCACCTGCGGTTGGTGGCGCGAACATGGTTAATCATGCAATATATTTATAGTCGGGTTGGGGAATCTGACAATCTTAAGCGTGCGCGCTTTGCACCGTTGGTTGAGGCCTGCGGATAATATTTCTTTGCTCAAGCTGGTGTTGCCGGTCGGCCCCGCTTGCGCGCTAACGAGTAGTGAATTGGTAAGTAAAAAAGATGACAAAAATGGTTACCCAAAGCGCACAAGAGATTTTCCAAGACCTGCTTGATCGCAAGAGCGAGGCGCTTTTGACACGCGATTTGAGGGCGTTTTCCAGCATCTATCTGCTGCCGCAACGGCTGGAGGTCTTTGAGGGTCGGGCGCATCTCGATACAGAGGCGGACTTGGAACGGCTTTATGACGGGCTTTGTGCTGAGCTTGAGGTGTTGAACATCCAGCGCGCCGAGAGCGTATGTTCAAAAGCGGAATTCGTGGATGCCGAGACGATTTCTGGCTTTTATGAAACCCGGTTGATTGTGAAGGGGCTGCAAGTGCTGCAAAGCTATTTTGCGCTATCAACGCTTAAATGCGTCGATGGGGTTTGGCGCTTTGCCGGTAGCCAATATGCGGGCCCAGAAAAAACCCTGCCCCATATGGTTTTGGGCCGTTATATCGCCAAACAGAACCTCGCTTCGGGAAGTGATTCAGAGGCTTAGCCGCCTCTCGTGCTACTTTGAAAATCTTGGGTGCGCTGGGGGCGGGTGTATCTGTTGCATTGCCTAAGCGCGCGCATTGCCCTATCCCTTTGCCAAACCGTGTGATGCGAGGCTAACTGATGCGCTTAACCCAATATTTCTTGCCTGTTCTCAAAGAAACACCTGCCGAGGCGCAGATTGTTTCGCACCGCTTTATGCTGCGGGCTGGTATGATCAAACAGCAATCGGCCGGGATTTATTCCTGGCTGCCGCTTGGCTTTAAGATGCTGCGTAAGATCGAGAATATCGTGCATGATGAGCAGATCCGCGCAGGTCACATCCCGATCCAGATGCCGATTTTGCAAGGCGCGGATCTGTGGCGCGAATCCGGGCGCTATGATGATTATGGCGAAGAGATGCTGCGCATGCAGGATCGCCATGGTCATGATTTGCTGTTCACGCCCACAGCCGAAGAGATGGTCACGGATATTTTCCGCTCTCATGTGAAAAGCTATAAAGACCTGCCCAAGACGCTTTACCAGATCCAGTGGAAATTCCGCGATGAACGTCGCCCGCGCTTTGGGGTGATGCGGGGCCGTGAGTTCTATATGAAGGACGGCTATAATTTCGATCTGACCAAAGAGGATGCGCTGCACGCCTATAACCGCCATCTGGTGAGCTATCTGCGCACCTATGAGCGTATGGGCCTGCAAGCGATTCCGATGCGCGCCGATAGCGGTCCCATTGGCGGGGATGACACGCATGAGTTCCTTGTGCTGGCCGAAACGGGCGAGAGCGAGGTGTTCTATGACAGCGCGGTCACAGATATCTCTTTGGGCCAGCGCGATATTGATTATCGCTCCCATGAGCAATGCCGTGCGATTTTGGATGAGTTCACCACGCTTTATGCGCGCACCGATGAAACCCATGATGCGGCCCTGTTTGAGACCGTCCCGACAGAGCGCCGCCGCTCTGCCCGTGGTATTGAGGTGGGGCAGATCTTTTATTTCGGCACCAAATATTCAGAGCCTATGGGTGCAACCGTGCAAGGCCCAGATGGCAAGCCAACGCCGGTGCATATGGGCTCGCATGGGATCGGGGTTTCGCGGCTTTTGGGGGCCATTATTGAGGCCTCCCATGACGATAAAGGCATCATCTGGCCCGAAGGGGTCACGCCCTTTACCTGCGGGATTGTGAACCTCAAACAGGGTGATACGGATGCAGATGCGGCTTGTGAGGCGCTTTACGGCGAGCTGAGCGCAGCCGGGCTAGAGCCGCTTTATGATGACCGTACCGAGCGGGCAGGGGGCAAATTCGCCACTATGGATCTGATCGGCCTGCCCTGGCGCATCACCGTGGGGCCGCGCGGGCTTAAGAATGGCGTGGTCGAGTTGACCTCTCGGCGCACAGGCGAAAGCGAAGACATGTCCCCCGCCGCGGCCATAGCGCGGATCAAAGACATCTACGCCGCCCATCCCCAGCCCAAGGGGCTCTAATCCCATGCGCTGGCTCGGGCTTTTTGTCAGTATTGCTTTGCTGCTCACGAGCATTGCTGCCTCTGCCAGCGATGAATCTCGTGCCCTGAGCGCTCAAGCAGCCTTTCAAGACTGGCTCGACACGGCGGGGCTCAAGGGGACGCTCGCCTTGCGGAGCGGCGGCCGCGAGGTGGCGGTTTTTGAGATGGGGCTTCCTGTTGATGCGCCTGCAGAACTGGCCTCTGCGTCAAAGATGATCACGGCTCTATGCGCCCAGCAGCTTGTGGCGCGGGGTGTCATGACGTGGAGCGATAAGCTGGAAGAACTCCCCGGCCTCACCGCTCAGCAGTATGTGACCCATACCAGCGGGCTGCGCGAAGATAGTACCCAAGCCTTGATGCTGCAGGATTACGCAAAACTAGGGCCGCATCGCGCTGGGGATATTCTTGATCGGGTTCTTGCCCGCAGCGGGCCCGAACAGGAGCCGGGCGCCTTTCACTACAATAATGAAAACTATGCGCTGCTGGGACTTATGATCGAACGCGCAGCAGGCCAGCCCTACCAGGATATCTGCGCGCAGTTGGTCCTTGCCCCGATCGGCGTTCGCGGGGGCAGCTCTCAGATTGTAGCAACCGCGCTGCCCTGGGGGGGTGGGCGATGAGCCCCGGCGATTTTGCCAAGCTGCATGCCGCCTGGTTTGCCTCAACGCAGCAGGTTGGAACCCAGCCGAGCGCGTTTCCCCATGTCGATATCGGCGGCGGCGCGTTTTACGGGCTTGGCACTTTTTTCCGCCAGCTTGATGCGGGCAACACGTTTTGGCATTTTGGCGCGCTATGCTTTGCGCATGAAGGCATTTCACGGGGCAGCTATGCTGTGAGCTGGTTTGGGGATTGGACCGCAGTGGCGCTTTATGATGCCTGCATTGATTATGATGCGATGCGCGAACTTGATCAGGCTCTGACATCTGCGCTTTTGGGACCGCTGCAATGATCCTGCGTGTGCTCATCGTGGTTGCGGGGCTCGGCGGGGCGGCGGCGTTTTCGCAATTCCCTGAGTTTTCGCAGCAATATGTGCAGCGCCTTGGCGGCGCGGTGGATGCGCTGGCTCAGGTGGTGGATGAGTTCGATGCCAATGCCGCGCAAAACGGGCTGAGCCGCGAGCAAGCCTTGGCGCAAATCACCGGCACCTCCTTTCTAGATCAGCATGGCACGGATATGCGCGCGACCTTCCAACGCTATGAAAGCCTAAAGGGCCAGCTTGCGCAGATGCACGGGGCCGGGCCCTTTATGCGCGCTTATCATGCGGCTTCGCTAGATGGTCAGCTGGCGCGCGCAGCGTATCATAATTACAAGCCTGCCCTGCCCTTAACTCTTGAGGGTGGTATTTTTGCGTTGCTTGGTTATCTGATAGCTGCGATTGCGTTAACCGTGATAATAAAGAGTATCGCTTGGCCGCTTAGATGGTTGAGGCGCAGAGTGTAAGACGTGTAAAGGACGGCAATGGCACGGCATCCTACCCCTTTTTCTGGTTTCGAATTTATGATCGCTTGGCGGTATCTGCGCGCGCGCAGGGCCGAGGGCGGTGTCAGTGTGATGACTTGGATCAGCCTTGTTGGCATCACCTTGGCGGTGTTTGCACTGGTGGCGACGCTCGCCATTCGCACGGGCCTGCGCGAAGAGACGTTGCGCACGATCCTTGGGGCCAATGCGCATGTCGAGATCTATTTTGACTATGATCAGGCGGCAGAAACTCCCACGCGCACGATTCCCGATTATGCCAATGTCGCAGAGCAGGTGCGGCAGGTTGCGGGCGTGCTGGATGTTGCGCCCGTGGTGCGGGGCCGAATGATTGCCACCTTTGGCGAGAAAAGCGCACCGCTTGAGCTGTATGGCATCACGCTTGAGGATCTGATGCGGCGCAGCTCTGTTGCCGCGCCAAACCGCGCCTCAGGGGATTTACAGCGCCTTGAAGATGGTGTGGCCTTGGGCTGGAGCCTGGCCAATGATCTGGGGGTCCGCGTCGGCGATAAGGTCAAGATCATCAACCCGAGCGGGGCCAAAACCCCCTTTGGCGTGCGCCCGCGCATCTCGGTCTATGAAGTGGTTTACATCTTCCGATCCGGTCAGAACTTCATCGACGCCACCCGCGCCTACCTGCCGCTAAGCGCGGGGCAGCTGTTTTTGGATCGTGATGGGGTGGCCGATCAGCTAGAGGTCATGGTCGAAAACCCAGATGACATCGAAAGCTATGTGCGTGATCTGGTCGAAGCCGCCGGCCCGCGCGCCTATAGTTGGACCTGGCGCGAGCGTTCGGGCGGCTATCTGCGCGCGCTTGCCTTGCAAGATAATGCGATTTTCATCCTCTTGGGCATTTTGGTGCTGATTGCGAGTATGAATATCGTTTCAGGCCTGATTATGCTGGTGAAAAACAAGGGCCGCGATATTGGGATTTTGCGCACCATGGGGCTGACGCAAGGCTCGGTTCTGCGCGTGTTTTTCCTGGTGGGGGCCAGCACGGGCACCATTGGCACGATCCTCGGCACGATCCTTGGCGTGGTCTTTGCGCTCAATATCGAACATGTCTACGGGCTGCTCGATCTGATAACGGGGCAGGGCAAATCCGCGCTAGAGGCACAAGGGTTCTTGTTTCCGCCCGCCGTTCTGCGCCTGGGTGATGTCCTGATTGCCATGGCTCTAAGCCTCGGTTTGTCCTTTGTGATCACGCTCTTTCCCGCGCGCCGCGCCGCCCGAATGAGCCCTGTGGAGGCGCTGCGTTATGAGTGATTTTGTGCTTGAGTTGAACGCGGTCTCCAAGACCTATAATGCAGGCAAACGCAATGAGGTGCCGGTTCTGCGTGAGATTTCACTGTCTCTGGATCCGGGCGAGGTTGTCGCGCTTGTGGCGCCCTCTGGTGCGGGAAAATCGACATTGCTGCATGTGGCTGGGCTGCTTGATACCTGCGATAGCGGCGCTGTGAGCGTAAATGGCGTGGATCTCTCGCAGGCAGGGGATACCGAACGCACCGCCGCGCGCCGCTCTGAGATTGGGTTTGTCTATCAGTTCCACCATTTGCTGCCTGAATTCTCAGCCGTTGAGAATATCGTTCTGCCCCAGCTTGCCAATGGGGTGCGCAAAAGCTCTGCTCAGTCTCGCGCAGAAAGCTTGCTGCAGCGGCTTGGGCTTGGGGGGCGCATGAACCATCGCCCCGCAGAGCTCTCTGGCGGCGAGCAACAGCGCGTTGCCTTTTGCCGTGCGCTTGCCAATGAGCCCTCGCTGCTTTTGGCCGATGAGCCGACGGGGAATCTGGACCCCAACACCGCCGAAGCCCTGTTTGCACTGCTGCTTGAGGTCGCGCGCGAAACCGGCCTAAGCGCGCTCATTGCAACCCATAACCTGGACCTTGCGGCGCGGATGGATCGCATGCTCTATCTTGAAGCGGGCCAAATCAAAGAGGTAAGCCATGCCTGAAATTTCCGTGGATGAGATTCGTGCGGTGACAACAAAAGCGCTTTTGGCCCATGGCGCAGGAGAGATGCAAGCGGCCCATGTGGCCGATGCGGTGGCAAAGGCGGAAAGCGTGGGCAATAAGATTTGTGGGCTTTACTATTTGGAAAGCTACTGTCTTCAGCTGAAATCGGGCCGCGTGAATGGCACCGTAGAGCCGCGCGTGAGCACCCCAAAGCCCGCAATGATCGAGGTCGATGCAGGCTTTGGCTTTGCACAACCGGCCTTTGCGGCGGGGCTGGACCAAGCGGTTGCAGCGGCGAAAAGCCAAGGCATCGCGCGGCTTTCGATCTGCCATGCGCATACCTGCACCTCGCTGGGTTACTTTACCGAGCAAATCGCCAAGGCGGGTTTGATCGCTTTGGGCTTTACCAATGCTTCGCCTATCGTGGCGCCTCCGGGCGGGAAAACCCGCGTGATCGGCACCAATCCGATGGCATTTTCCGTCCCAGATGGGGCAGGCGGTGTGGCGATGCAATTCGATCAATCCACCACAACCGTTGCTCTGGGTAAGATCACCATGGCCAAAGCGGCAGGGGAATCGATCCCCGAAGGCTGGGCCGTCGATGCGAATGGGCGCGCAACCACAGACCCAGAGGCCGCCCTGAGCGGATCGCTCGTCTCTTTAGGCGGGATGGAGGCAGGCTATAAAGGCTGGGGCTTTGGGCTCATGGTCGAAATCCTCGCCGCGGGTCTAACCGGGGGCACCTTTAGCCGCGATGTGAAACCGCTCAAAGCGCCGACGGGAGCGCCCCATGACCTGGGCCAATTCTATATCCTGATTGATCCGGGCACGGCAGAATTTGCCGAGCAGATCAAAGCCCTGGGCCAGGCCGTGCAAGCAGATGCCGGGGCGCGTATGCCAGGCCAAGGAAAAATCCCTGCCGCTCATGTTCAGCTCGACGAAAAAATCTGGGCGCAAACTCTTGAGCTTGCGGGGTGAACGCGTTGAAAATCTTGCGGTATTTGCGATGCGCTCCAGGCTTGCATACACAACAATCCATAAGATTTTCGATGTATTTGAGAGCAGAAAATTTGATCTAGAAAGGATTTGGGAAGGGTTTATAGGGCAGATTGCAAATTGGAGTGAGAATAAAAGTATTATTTTATAAGTGGTGAGTACGTAACGATGTCAATTTGCCATCTCGTCTTGGACGAACCAGCAAACCTAGACCATGATCAATTGGGGGCGCTTTATTCCCAGCTTGGGGCTGTGGGCGCAGATGATGTGTTGCGCCGCGCAATGGAGGAGCTTGCGCTCAGGCTCAGCCATTTGGAGCGACAATTCCGCCATGAGGATGGCGTGGATCTGCGCAAAAGCACGCGGGCGCTTATTGGCATTGCCGAGCAGATTGGCATGCAAAAACTCGCGCTTGTGGCCAATGATGTCTGCACGACAATTGATCAGGGCGATGAAATAGCAACCGCAGCGACCATGTGCCGTCTCTTGCAGGTGGGGGAAAAATCGCTGCTGGCGATGTGGGAATTGCAGGATTTGTCGATCTGATTGGGGCCCTTGCGCGGCGCGCGCTTATGGGTAGTGTGGCTGGAAACTGCCCGAATTCGCTTTTGATGAAAGCCACATGATGTCTTTGACCTTCGCCACGTTTGACCTGTCGCCTGAACTTTCGTCGGAAACTTCGATCCCATTGCATCTTGTGAGCCCGGCTCAGGCGCAAGAAACGCTTTCACAGCTAGGCGGGGCTGCGCAGGCCTGGGCACAGGTGAATGGCTTTGCGGCGAAATTTGGACAGGTTTTGGTTCTCCCCGATAGCTCTGGCGCGCTGCAAGCGGCGCTTGTGGGCACCGGGTCCGACAAAGAGCGCAGCCGCGCACGCTTTGCACTTGGGGCGGCGCGCGCCAAGCTGCCCGGCGGGGTGTATCATTTGGTTTCAAGCCTTTCGGGGGATGCGCGCAAGCAGGAATATCTTGGCTGGTTGCTGGCCGGTTATCGCTTTGATCGCTATGCGAAAAACCCATGCCCCAAAGCGCAGCTCGCCCCGCCCCAAGAGCCCGGCCTTGCCCAAGAGCTGGAAAAAATCGCCGCCGCAGAGGCGCTGACCCGCGATCTGATCAACACCCCCTCATCGGATATGGGCCCTGCTGAGCTGGAGGCCGCAGCGCGCAGGCTGGCAGATGCGTTTGGTGCTCAGATGTCTGTAATCAAGGGCCAAGATCTGCTCGATCAGAATTTCCCAATGATCCATGCGGTGGGCCGTGCCTCTTCCCGCGCACCGCGTCTGATTGATCTGCACTGGGGCGATGCTGGGCCCAAGCTCACCCTGGTTGGCAAAGGCGTGTGTTTTGACACCGGCGGGCTGAACTTGAAGCCGGGCAGTTCGATGGGCCTGATGAAAAAGGATATGGGCGGCGCGGCCATGGTTCTGGGGCTGGCGCAGATGATCATGTCGCTGGACGTGCCGGTGCAGCTGCGGGTGTTGATCCCGGCTGTTGAAAACTCAGTTTCCGGCAATGCCTTCCGCCCCGGAGATATCCTAACCGCGCGCAATGGGCTCACGGTCGAGGTCAATAACACCGATGCGGAGGGGCGTTTGGTTCTTGCCGATGCTCTGGCTTTGGCGGATGAAGAAAAACCCGATCTTGTGCTTTCAATGGCAACCCTAACCGGCGCGGCGCGGGTGGCGCTTGGGTCGGATTTGGCACCGTTTTATAGTGATGACGATGCGCATGTGGCGGCTCTCAGCCAGGCGGCAACGCGAATCGCGGATCCTGTGTGGCGCATGCCGTTTCATGCCCCCTATGAGGCGATGATTGAGCCCGGTATCGCCGATCTAGACAACGCGCCTGCGGGCGGGTTTGCGGGGTCGATCACCGCCGCTTTGTTCTTGCGTCGCTTCGTTGCGCAAAGCTCCTATATGCATTTTGATATCTATGGTTGGAACCCAAAGCCTGCCCCAGCAAGGCCCAAAGGCGGGGTGGGGCAAGGGGCGCGCGCGGTGCTTGAGGCGCTGCCAGAAATGCTTGGCTTTTGATGGCTGTGCGCCGGGATCTCTTTAGCAACGGTTCCATCGCCCATAGCGCGCTGCGTGGGCAGGTGCAGGCCGATCGCTTTACGGATGGGGAGTTGAAGCGTGTCGCAAACCCGGTGGCACGGCTGCGTTTGCGCTTTGAAAGCCCTGCCACAGATCGGCAAATTCTCTATGGGCACCCGGTGCGCCAACTTGAGGAGGCGCAAGGGCTGAGCCGGGATGAGACCTCTGGCTATGTGGGATATGTCTCCCCTGTCGATCTGTCCACCTGGGCCGAGCCGACCCATCGGGTTACGACGCGCGCGAGCTTTTTGTTCAAAGAACCTGATTTTAAAGCGCCCAATCCATTGGCTATTTCCCTTGGCGCGCTGCTATGCATCACAGGAATTGAGGGGAAATATGCACGTACCCATGACGGGTTTTATGCGATCGCAGCGCATTTAGCCCCGGTTGAAAGGGCATTGCCCGATCTTGCAGCAACGGCGGAAAAGCTGATTGGCACGCCCTATCTTTGGGGCGGCAATTCGGCGTTTGGCATTGATTGCTCGGGGCTGGTGCAGATCGCTCTGCAGGGCGCGGGACTGGCTTGCCAGGGTGATAGTGATCAGCAAATGGCGCAGCTTGGTACGGATTTGCCGCCCGGCACGCAGCCCCGCCGCAATGATGTGATGTTTTGGAAAGGGCATGTGGCACTGGTCTATGACGCGAATACGCTGATCCATGCCAATGCCCATCATATGTGCGTGGCCTTTGAGCCTATCGGGGAGGCTCTGAGCAGGATTGAGGCCCAGGGCGATGGCCCCCTATTGGCGCATAAGCGGCTTTAGTCTACCGCCCTGATGAGCTTGCGCTCTAGCACGCGCAGCACGGTTTTCAGATCTTGGCCCCGGCGCAGGATTTGACCATCCATGCCGATCACCGCATACATGCCTTGCTTGCCCCGCAGTTTGGGACGTTTTTCGATCCGGTAGAGTGGCTGCTCTGCGGTGCGCCGGAACACAGAGAACACGGCCACATCTTTGAGCGAGGAAATCCCGTAATCGCGCCACTCTCCGGCAGCGACCATTCGGCCATAAAGCGATAGGATCACCGAGAGTTCAGTGCGATGAAAGGCGACAACCGGATTGGGCAGCTCGCGCAGGTTGGAGGGGGTCGGGATTTGCATATTCATAGCCTCAGGTTTGCGCCAAATTTCGGCCAAAGCAAGCCTTAAGCGATCAAGTATCTTGCCGAGCGGCAAAATTTACGTAACAAAACGGGCGCAAACTTTGGAAAATTTGAAACATCTATGACGCCGCAAGAGATCGCAGAAAAATCCGCCCAGACCATGTGGGACAATGATCCCGCCTCCAAAGCTTTGGGGATGCAGATCAAAGCGATTGCGCCAGGGCGTGCGGTGCTGTTGATGCCTGTGCGCGCTGATATGGTGAACGGGCATGGGATTGCGCATGGCGGGTTTATCTTTACGCTGGCCGATAGCGCCTTTGCTTTTGCGTGCAATAGTTACAACCAGATCACCGTCGCGCAGCAGAACCAGATTACCTATGTCAGCGCGGGCAATCTGGGCGAGGAGCTGCGGGCCGAGGCGGTGGAGGTGTCGCGCACCGGCCGCTCTGGCACTTATGATGTGACGGTTTATGGCGCGGATAACCGCGTGGTGGCCCTGATGCGGGGGCTGTCACGTACGATAAAAGGGACTGTGTTTCGGGAGGACACCACATGAAAGATCTCACCCCTGCAAAAGAGAGTTTGGACGCGATTGAGATCGCTTCTCGGGATGAAATCGCCGCGCTGCAACTGGAGCGGATGAAATGGTCTTTGGCCCATGCGTATGAAAATGTGCCGCATTATAAGGCAAGTTTTGACGGCGCCGGGGTGCATCCGAGTGATTTGAACACGCTTGAGGATCTGAGCAAATTCCCGTTCACGGTAAAGCAAGATTTGCGCGACAATTACCCCTTTGGCATGTTTGCGGTGCCGCAAAGCCAAGTGGCGCGGATACATGGCTCTTCGGGTACAACGGGCCAGCCGACGGTGGTGGGATATACCAAGAATGACCTTGAGACCTGGGGCAGCGTTGTGGCGCGTTCGCTGCGTGCGGCGGGGCTACGGCCTGGGGATTTGTTGCATAATGCCTATGGCTATGGGCTCTTTACCGGCGGGCTCGGGATTCACCTGGGCGCGGATAAGCTGGGGCTGACGACGGTGCCAATCTCCGGTGGCATGACCCCGCGCCAAGTGCGCCTGATCACGGATTTTGGCGCTAAGGGGATGACGGTCACGCCCTCTTATGCGCTCTCGATCTTGGATGAATTCAATGCCCAAGGGATTGATCCGCGCAGCACCAAGCTAGAGGTTGGGATTTTCGGAGCTGAGCCTTGGACCAACGCGATGCGCGTTGAGATCGAGCAGGCCTTTGATATGCATGCGGTTGATATTTATGGGCTTTCGGAAATCATGGGGCCGGGCGTCAGTCAGGAATGTGTTGAGACCAAGGATGGTCTGCATATTTGGGAAGATCATTTCTACCCCGAGATCATTGACCCGGAAACCGGCGAAGTGCTGCCCGATGGCGAGCTGGGCGAGCTGGTCTTTACCTCCTTGACCAAAGAGGCTTTCCCGATCATTCGCTACCGCACCCGTGATTTAACGCGGCTCTTGCCCGGCACAGCGCGCTCCATGCGGCGGATGGAAAAAGTCACCGGGCGCTCTGACGATATGATGATTCTGCGCGGGGTGAATGTGTTCCCAACCCAGATCGAAGAATGCTTAATGCAAGTGCCTGGGCTCGCGCCGCATTTCCAGGTTGAATTAACCAAGCCGGACCGCATGGACCAAATGACTGTTCTGTGCGAGCAGGCAGATGCTTCGGTGAATGCGGGGGCGGCGGGCGCGGCGCTTAAGGCGTTGATTAAGCAGTCTATCGGGGTGAGCGTTGTGGTCGATATCCGCCCTGTTGGCGGCGTGGCGCGCTCTGAGGGCAAGGCGGTGCGGATCGTCGATAAGCGGCCCAAGTAGAGCGCTCGCGTTAATTGTCAATTATACAATTTTAACAAGAATTTTCTTCTCCCCCGACCGGCAAACAACTACCGTTCCCAAGGTGTTGTGACCTAAGCGCCTGTGTCAAAGCGTTGTTTGTACCGTACGAGTGGAGAAGATTATGACGACCTACACGCTTACTGGAAATTATATTGATACCGGAGCCGACGGCCGCGGCGAAGTCGTTGTACGGCCCGCCAATATCAGTTTTGTTATGGCCCCCGGCGTGTCGACGCTCACCTATTCCATTCCTATGGATTTAGGCTTTGACATTAACCCCACTATTTTCGATGCCACAGATATCTATTCGGTGTCATTTGATACAGACCAGCATTGGGGCGGTGTGGCTTTTGAGGTCACGAGCTTTTTTGTCATGGACTTGACTTGGGATGACAATGGCACCCAGCGCGTCGGCCAATTTCTGATGGCGATGGTCGGCGAAAATACCGACTCCGACAGCGATTATGCAGAAAGTTTTAGTCTTCGGTTTCAGCTTGGCGGGGATCCACTGCCCCCCCTGAACACCGCAGCCGACTACCTGGCATTTTCCAACCAAGCACCGACCTATGCAAATATCTCGCCAGACGATGTTTTTGGTCCTGGTCAAACCATCTCTCTCGATACGCTGCCAAATGTGACGATCACCGAGAATGACACGGTCAATGGGGGGGCAGGTTCGTATTCCGGGGCCTCGGCGCTGACTGAAATTGATCTGGGCGCAGGGGATGATGATTTTTATACCGAAGCTGAGGGTGCAGTGGTCGATGGCGGCGAAGGCGATGATTGGCTGCTGACCAGAGGGATCAACGCAACGCTTGACGGCGGGGTCGGGCAAGACACCCTGGCGCTGTCAGGCACGGATGGCAATGATCTTTATGTCGATTTCGCAGCCGGCGGCGAGAGTGAGCTGACTGTCACCGTGCGCAGTGATCTCATGGATCCGGCAACAATCATAAACACGCTCTCTGGCAGTGACATCGAAGCGGTGCGCGGCAATAATTTTGATGAAGTCCATGTCGAAGGCAATGGCTTTGACAACATATTTCGCCATGATGGCGGGGATAGTTTTGTCACGTTTAACGGGGGTGATGGGATTGACCAGCTGCAACTTGATCGCACCTTTTATATTCGCCCAATCCGAGAGACCCTGGAACGTGGCCTAACCCTGAACCAGTTCCTCAATCAGCACACGGTTTCGGGAACGGCCGATGCCTTTGTCATAGAATCCGCCTTTCGTGGGGTGCTCGACGCGCAGCTGAACAATGTCGAAGAGATTCGCTTTACCGATGGCACATATACTCTGCAGCAGGTTCTCAACGCTGCGGGCATCGCGTCGACCACGCCAAGTGATGGGGATGATCGGCTGAGCGGAACAGCCGAAGCTGACGTGATGGATGCCGGGGCTGGCAATGACACGATCCTAGGCGGCGATGGGGATGATACGATCTTTAGCGGCGATGGGCGTGATCTCTTGGATGCAGGATCTGGCGTGGATTGGCTTGATACCAGCAATGAAAGCGTGGGCGTTGGTGTCTACCTGGAATGGGGCCAATTCCGCGGCGCGCAAGGACGAGAAGCGATCAACGGCTTTGAGAATGTGCGTGGCACGAATTTCAATGACCGCATCGTTGGAGGCAGCGCCGCCAATGAGATCAGCGGCGGCGCAGGCAATGATGTCCTCAAAGGTAAGGGCGGCAACGATACGATAGCGGGGGATGATGGTAACGATCGGATCATCGCCGGTGCAGATATGGATCAAATCTTTGGCGGCGCTGGCAGTGACACAATCGTCGGATTAGCTGGCGATGACATGATCAACGGCGGTGACGGTATAGATTATATCTATGGCGGTCGCGACGCTGACCTTATCAGCGGCGGCGCTGGCGACGACCGGCTGCGCGGGAATATCGGCAATGATGTATTGTTCGGGGGAGATGGGGCCGACGACCTAAGGGGCGGTGGCTCTCACGACATGGTTTCAGGCGGCGCTGGCGATGATTATGTGATCGGCAATAACGGCAGAGATACGCTTGTTGGCGGGTCTGGCGATGATGTGCTCTTTGGCGGCTCTGGCGGAGCAACATCAGACGGGCATGAAGACGTGTTTGTCTTTGATTTCTTTGACAATGGTACGGGTGGTTTTGACCGGATCCGTGACTTTGAGGATGGGATCGACCTGATTGACCTCACCTTCTTTGGATTTGCCAGCTTTATGGATGTAGCCGCGATGGCCACCGATACGGGGAGCGCTTTGCGCATCGACTTTGGCGGCGGTGATGCTTTGTATCTCGACGACATGTCTTTGGCGCAATTTGATAGTAGCGATCTACTCTTGTAAGATCGCCTGAGCCACATCGGGCGGCGATGCCCTTGGCATTTGCCGTCCCAGGCCCTAAACGCGGCCCATGAAACCCATTCGCATGATCTCGGGCTTTTTCACGGTGGGGTTTTGGACCCTGGCGAGCCGTATTCTTGGCTTTGCCCGTGATATCCTGATTACCGCCTATCTGGGCACCGGCCCGCTTTATGAAGCCTATGTGGTGGCCTTTCGCCTGCCCAATATGTTCCGCCGCTTCTTTGCGGAGGGCGCGTTTAACATGGCCTTCATTCCGCTCTTTTCCAAAAAGCTGGAGGAGGGCAGTGATGCCAAGGCCTTTGCGGAAGAGGCAATGGCGGTGCTCGCCACGGTCCTGATCGCGCTGACATTGATTGCTATGGCCCTCATGCCTTGGCTGATTTATGGCATCGCGGCAGGGTTTGCGGGGCAAGAGCAATTTGCGCTTTCGGTTGAATTTGGCCGCATCGCCTTTCCCTATATTCTGTTTATTTCGCTGGCCGCGCTCTTATCCGGGGTGCTGAATGCCTTGGGCCGCTTTGCCGCTGCCGCCGCCGCTCCGGTTCTGCTGAATGTGCTGCTCGTTGCTGCCATGCTTGGCGCGGCGCTGATCGGAGGGGACATCGCCCGCGCGCTCATCTGGATGATCCCTATTGCAGGCATCGCGCAGCTTGCCCTGGTCTGGATTGCGGCGGCGCGCGCCGGGTTTGCCTTGCGATTGCGCCTGCCCAAGCTGACCCCTGAGATGCGGCGGCTCTTTGTGTTGGCGGTGCCTGCCGCGCTTTCAGGCGGGGTGGTGCAGGTGAATTTGCTGGTCGGGCAACAGGTCGCCTCGGGTTTTGATCGCGCGGTCGCTTGGCTTTACACGGCGGATCGTCTCTACCAGCTCCCGCTTGGAGTGGTCGGGATCGCTGTGGGTGTCGTTCTGCTGCCAACCCTGTCGCGCAAACTGGGCGCGGGCGATGCGGCGGGCTCGCGTGCGGCGCTTTCACGGGCAACCGAAGTTTCCTTGGCCCTGACTCTGCCTGCCTCAATCGCGCTGGTGGTGATCCCCTTGCCGCTGGTTTCGGTGATGTTTGAGCGGGGCGCTTTTACGGCCAACGATAGTGTGTCCGTCGCTATTGCGGTTGCGATTTATGGCTTTGGCCTGCCTGCTTTCGTGCTGCAAAAAATCCTGCAACCGCTTTATTTCGCACGAGAAGACACCAAATCCCCGTTCCGCTACGCGCTTGTGGCGATGGTCGTGAATGCGGTGCTCGCCATTGGCTTGGCGCTCATGCTGGGCGAGACGCTTGGCTGGATCGGCCCTGCGCTTGCGACCACGGCGGCAAGCTGGCTGATGGTCTGGCAATTGGCGCGCGGGGCACGGCCGATGGGAGAAATGGCGCGGCTTGACGCTCGGGCTTGGCAGCGGATCTGGCGGATTGTGCTGGCCTCGTTTGCCATGGGCGGCGCGCTTTTCGGTGCGCAACATTTGCTTATGCCCGCGCTTTCCATGGATGGTTGGCGTTATCTGGCACTGACTGCGCTCGTGCTGTTTGGACTGGCAAGCTATGCGGGGTTCGCTGCCGCTTTCGGGGCCTTTAAACCGGCTGAGCTAAAGGCCATGCTAAAGCGTTAGCGCCCCCGAAAATAGGCGAGTATGCGCTGGCGCAGCACAGGGAACAAAAGCGGGGCGATAAGAAAACCCACCAGAGCCGCGCTGAGATCCGCTACGAAATCCATACCGCCGGGGAAGGTGATGGCAAAGATAATCTGAATGGCCGCGAGTACGCCAATCAGCCGAAAAGCCGGCAATTGTGGCTGCCCGGTGAATTTGGCACTGACCCATTTGACAAAGGTAAAGGCACCGATCAGCCCATAGGCCCCAGGCAAACCGCCAAAAACCGGCCCGTCAACACCGGGGATAAATGTATGCAGCGCAACGCCTATCGCGCCGCTCAGGAAATAGACCAGCATCACCGAGATCGGCCCGGTGATATCGCCGACAAATTTCCCCATCGCCAGTAAAAGCGCCACGGCAAAGACCATGTGATAAAAGCTGATATGCACGAAAGGAAAGCTCACAAAACGCAACATATGCTGGGCCGGGAACTCGCCGCGCTGGATCATTTGTTGCAAAACCTCTGGGAAAAACCCGTATTGGTTCAAAAGCTCAACCCGCCAGCCAATCGCGTGTGGCCCGCCAATGAGCCCCTCAGCGCCTAGCTGCAACACCAGCTCAATGCCAAAGAAAATCATGGCCAGCACAACGACTGGAACGGGCAAAGGGTTTACTGGGCTGGGATCGTGCCCGCGCGTCTGATCATTGTCTTGCATCTGCTTGACCCTCCGTTGCTGCCCAAGTAAGCCATGCGCGCATCAAGCACCAGCGCCTTATCCCCGGAGAACTCATGATGTCCGAGCCCCAATTTGCCCCCCGTGTTTTTTCCGGCATTCAACCCTCGGGCGGGCTGACGCTTGGCAATTATCTGGGAGCGATCAAGCGCTTTGTGGATATGCAAAATGAGGGCTCTTTTGAGACGGTCTATTGCATGGTCGATCTGCATGCGATCACGGCCAAGCTGCTGGATCCCAAAGAGCTGGCCCATAACACGCGAGAGCTGGCAGCGGGGTTCATTGCCTCGGGGCTCACGCCGGAAAAGTCCATTTTGATCAATCAAAGCCAAGTGCCCGAACATGCGCAACTGGCCTGGATTTTCAACTGTATCGCGCGCATGGGCTGGATGCAGCGCATGACGCAGTTCAAGGATAAGGCGGGCAAGAATACGCAGAATGTCTCGCTGGGCCTGTTTGCTTATCCGGCTTTGATGGCGGCGGATATTTTGGTGTATCACGCCACCCATGTGCCGGTGGGTGAAGATCAAAAGCAGCATCTTGAGTTGACCCGCGATATCGCGATTAAGTTCAACCATGATTACGGGGTGGAGTTTTTTCCTGTGGTTGAGCCAGTGATCGAAGGGGCGGCGACGCGCGTAATGTCCTTGCGTGATGGCTCGAAAAAGATGTCGAAATCTGATCCCTCGGACGCCTCGCGCATTAACCTGACCGATGATGCGGATGCGATCGCCAAGAAAATCCGCAAGGCCAAGACCGACCCTGACGCGCTGCCATCCGAGGAAGCGGGGCTCGCGGATCGTCCCGAGGCGCGCAACCTTGTTAATATCTATGCGGAGCTGTCTGATCGTTCTGTTGAGGCCGTTCTGGGTGACGTCGGTGGCAAGCAATTTGGCGAATTTAAACCGATGCTGGCAGAGCTGGCGGTGGAGAAATTGGCCCCGATCTCGTCGGAAATGTCCCGGCTGATGAATGACCCTGCCGAGATTGACCGGATCTTGAACCACGGCGCAACCCAAGCCCGCGCAATTACCGCGCCAATCCTCAAGCGCACCTATGAGATCATCGGCATGGTGGGCTAGTCCATCGACCCAAGCAAATTGCGACGAAATTTGCGAGGAAAGTTGATGGATAAACAAGTGCCTAGTCCTCTGATTTGTTCGTCAGAATGCGCGAAGCAGAGGGCTAGGACGTCTTCGCGCGCCACAGCACGCCAAGTTCGAGCTGATTGATCTGGCTCTTTTTGGCCTTTTTTTCGCTTTGCGCAGCGGTGATCTGTGTGTTCAGCTCCGCTGCCGCCTCGCGCCTGCCGATGTCTTTGCGGGCGCGCTGCGAGAGGAACTCGATCTGTGCCAGGGATTTGGCCAGTTCCAGATTCAGCTCGCTTTGGGTGCGATCTAGCCAAGCCTGCCAAAGAACGTCCCCCCGGATTGCGCGCATCGGCATCAATCCTAAATCCGCTGCATGGCCGTTTTTGCGGTGCTGCCTGATCTTTTCGATCTCTGCGCGCAGCTCATTGGCGCGGGCTTGTTCCTTTTGCAGCGCCGTGGTGGATTTGAGGCTACGCAACCGCTCAAGCTGCTTGAGATCTGCCAGGCTGATGCGCATCTAATACACCCGCGCTTTAACTTTCTGCCGGATCGCTTCGGCAAAACGGATGGCGGTGGCCACAGCGCGGTACAGCTCGGGCGGGATTTGCTCACCTATCAGAGTGGTCGAATAGAGCGCGCGGGCCGTGGGAGGATCTGCATGCAGCGGCACGCCATTTTCCACGGCGGTTTCACGAATGACCTTGGCAACCTCATCCACGCCTTTGCACACACAAATCGGCGCAGTGCCCGGCGTGCCATCCCATTGCAGCGCCACCGCGTAATGGGTCGGGTTGGTGATGACCACGCTGGCGGTGGCAACATCTGCGATATTCTGCTCTAGCGCGATTTCGCGCCCGCGCGCTTGGCGCTCTTGCTTGAGATGCGGATCGCCCTCGTTTTGCTTGACCTCGTCCTTGATTTCTTTGTGACTCATGCGCAGCTTGCGGCGATGGTCAAAGATTTGAAAGATAAAATCAATCGCCCCAATCGCCAGCGTCACGGCAATGACCACCATCAAAAACCGCATCCCGATATCGGCCAAGAACATCAATGCTTGATGGGATTGAAGCATCGAGGTTGAGATAATCCGCTCTAGATCAATGCTGATAAACAGCGCGAGGCAGATTGCGAAAATGATCAGTTTTGTCGTGCTTTTGGCAAATTCAAACAGCCCGGTGATACCGTATTTTTGCCCTGCATTCTTGATTGGGTTGATGCGGCTGAGCTTTGGGGCGATTTTGTCCGGTGCAAAGGTGACACTTTGTTGGCCGATGGCCGAGAGCAGGACAAACAAAATCGGCAGGCCAAAAAGCGTGGCGAGGAATGGCAGAACTTCGAAAAAGGCCAGCTTGAACCCGTTTGCGCCGCCCCCGTCAGAAAACTCAAAGGCCATCTGCGCGGATTGATCCAGAAACACCATCAACGCTGTGCCCGCATCTGGCAAGGTTGTGCCGCCCGAGAGCAAGAGCGCGATCAACAGGCCCAGATAGGCGGCGGTGGCGTTGAGATCTTGGGATTTGGGAACATCGCCTTTGCGCCGCGCCTCTTGGATCTTATGAGGCGTCGGCTCAAAACTCTTATCGGTATCGTCGTCTTGACCGGCCATGCGCTACCCTGGATTTTCCAAAAATGCGGAAAAAGCCTCAACCCAGGTGGCGAGCATCAACGGGGCAGAGAGCGCAAAGAGCCCCAGCGCGCCCGCGGTGATCAACGGCGCGCCGACAAAGGCGACCATGAGCTGGGGCATGGCGCGGTTAATTGCCCCAAGCGTCAGGTTGTAGATCACCGAGAGGATGACAAAGGGGGCAGCAATCGAAAAGGCGAGCGAAAACATCTTGCTGACTTGCCCGCTGCCCCAACTGCCAACCAGACTGCCATCGGGAAACAGGCCCAGGGGCAACAGGCTGTAGCTGAGTACAAAGAACATCACGGCTTTCACATGCAGGCCCAGGATCGAGATCAGCGCCAGGCCGCCGATCACAAGCACATGACCTATGGCGGGCAGGGGCTCTGTTGTGGCGCCGCCCAGAAGTTGCGCCAAGGATGTGGCTTGCGCGGCGATGGAGCCAGCGACCTGCAGGGCCAGAATAAACAGCCGCACCATCAGCCCCAAGAGTCCACCCGCCAGAATCTCGGTAAAGATCAACATTAGCGCATGCGGCATCTCTGCCGGAAAGTTAAGTGCCGGTGTCACGCCCGCCGTCAGGACCAGAGCCAGCATCAGCTTGATGCGCGTAGGCACGGAGTGCTCGCCAAAGGAGGGCATGAGCGAGAGAAAGGTAGAGAGGCGCAGGAAGACCGCAAAGCTATAAATCAAATGGTCCCCGGCAAATGCGAGGCTGGTTTGCGCGACCTCAATCACGCGGCGACCACGCCGACCAAAGAGGGGCGCGCATCGGTTCCGACCTCCTCGAATGAGAGCACAGGCGTGCCCAGCCCCTTGGCTTTCATGAGGGTTTTCAAGAACCGGCGGCGATGCGAGCTGGTCACCACGGCGGGGAAAATGCCGGTGTCATTGGCTTCGCGAATTTTTTCGGAGAGCCCATTTGCCAGCGAATTAAACAGCTCTGGCGGCAGGGCGATATCGCCGTTGGTCTTGCCATCGCCCAAGGTGAAGTTGGTAAAGGTTTCTTCCCATTCCGGCGCGAGCTGCAGCAGCGGCAGCGTGCCATCATCGCGTTTAAGCTCTGAAATCAGTTGGAAGCCAAGGCGCAGGCGGACATGTTCGCAAATCGCCTCAGGTGTGGCGTACAGCATACGCGCCTCGGCAATGGCTTCTAGGATCAGTGGCATATTGCGGATCGAGACCTGCTCTTCGAGCAACAGCCGCAAAACCGCATGCAGCACATCAACGGGCACCTTATCGGGGATCAACTCATCCAGCAGCTTGCGATTGGCCTCGGCGCGCACAGGATCGCTGATATGGGCCAGCTCATGCAGAATGCGGCGCAGAGATTTCAGGGTAAGCAAGCGCGAGAGGTTGCGTTTCAGGGTCTCAAGCAGATGTGTGGCAAGAATTTCAGTGGAGGTCACGATGGTAAGCCCATCCACTGCCGCCTGCTCTTTCTCGCTCGTCGGGATCCATTTGGCAGGCGCGCCATAGACCGGCTCGATTGTGAGATCTTGGCTCTGCTCATTTGGGGCATTTTCTGGTAGCAGGGCCATCATTTGATCCGGGCGCAGATCGCCGCGCGCCAGCTCAACCCCATGCACGCGAATGATATAGGTGCCGGGGCTAAGGCCTGCATTATCCGATAGCCGCACCTCTGGCAGAATTAACCCATAGCTTGTAGCCACATAGCGCCGCATATTCACAATGCGCGTCTCTAGCCCAGTGCCAGGATCCAGCACCATATTCACCAGGTTGGGGGCAAATTCGACATGCACATCGTCAAGCTCTAGCAGATCGCCGATGGGTTTTTCTTTGGGCAGCAGCTCAGCGGGGTCTTCTTCTGCGGCGGTGTCCTCTTCTTCGGGCTGGTTCATTTTCCAGTAGCCAAAGGCGGTTAGAACCCCGGCCCCGGCCACAAAGGGCAGGAACGGCATGCCGGGAAAGAGCGCAAAGACAAACATCAGCGCGGCCACTGCAAACAAGGCGGCGGGGTGGCGACCGAGCTGATCAACGATGGCGAGATCCGTGGTGCCCGTATTGCCGCCGCGGGCCAGCAACAGGGCGGAGGCGATTGAGATAATCACCGCAGGGATTTGTGAAACCAGCCCATCGCCAACGGTCAGGATCGCATAGGTTTCAAAGGCTTGCCCAAAGTCCATGCCATGCACGATCGCGCCCATCACAAGCCCTGCGACGAGGTTCAAAAGCGTGATGAGCAGCCCGGCAATCGCATCGCCTTTGACGAATTTGGAGGCACCGTCGAGCGAGCCAAAGAAGGTGGTCTCTTGCTGTTCGAGCTTGCGGCGCTCTTTGGCCTCTTCATGGCTGATCGCGCCAGAGGCAATGTCGCTGTCAATGGCAAGCTGTTTGCCGGGCATGCCATCCAAAGCAAAGCGCGCGCCCACTTCGGCCATCCGCGCCGCGCCTTTGGTGATGACCATGAAATTCACGATAAGCAGCACGCAAAATACCACGAGCCCCAGGAAAATACTGCCGCCCATGATGAATTGCGCAAAGCCTTCAATCACCCCGCCCGCCGCGTTTGTGCCCGTGTGTCCCTCGCCGATGATGAGTTTGGTGGAGGAGACATTCAGCGACAGGCGCAGCATAAGCGAGGCCAGCAGGATCGTCGGAAAGGCCGAGAAATCTAGCGGGCGGTCGATAAAGAGCGTGACGGTAAAGATGAGAATCGCCAGTGCAAAAGACACGGCAAGCCCCACATCCAGCACGATCGCCGGCACTGGTAAAATCATCATCACGATGATCGCCATCAGCGCGAAAGCAAGCAGAATCGTTGGATTCGACAAGGCGAAGGTGTTTACGCGATCCATATCACTCTCAGTTTACGCTCTATTTTTAGGTGGCCCGTTCTGGCACCACCTAAGAAGAGGTAAAGGAGAATGGTTGATTATTCGTAATCACGCGCCGGTTTAAGGCTGTGTCGGGTGAAACAGGCCGCCGGGGGACAGGGTAAAGATCTCGGGCGCACCGCTGGTGATGCCGATAGAATGCTCGAACTGTGCAGACAGTTTTTTGTCCCGCGTCACGGCGGTCCACTCATCGGCCAGGACTCTTGTTTCCGCCCGTCCTAAATTGACCATGGGTTCAATGGTAAAGAACATACCCTCTTCCAGCGTGGCTTTGGTGCCCGGCTTGCCATAATGCAGCACATTTGGCGGGGCATGAAAGACGCGGCCCAGCCCATGTCCACAAAAATCGCCCACCACTGAGAAAGAGTGACTTTCTACATAGCTCTGGATCGCGTGCCCGATATCGCCAAAGGTGTTGCCGGGGCGCGCCGCCTCGATGCCTTTCATGAGCGCGTCATGGGTCACTTGGATCAAGCGTTCGGCTTTGCGGGCTGGTTTTCCTGCCACATACATGCGTGATGTATCGCCAAACCAGCCATCTACGATCACGGTCACGTCAATGTTGAGGATATCTCCCTCTTTCAGCGTATCATCCTTGCGGCGCTTTTCCAGATCGCGCGACATGGTTTCGCCATCGCCCTTTGGGATCGGCGCGCCGGGGATGCCGTGGCAAACGACGTTGTTCACGCTAATGCAAGAGGCGTGTTTATAGCCCTTATACCCAATCGTCGCAGAGGTCGCCCCGGCGGCGTTCACCATATCCTCAATCAGCTTATCAAGCGCTGCGGTGGTTTGGCCGGGATAGACATGGGGGGCGATATCATCAAGAATCTTGGCCGCAACCGCGCCGGCCGCGTGCATGCCTGCGAAATCTTGCGGCTCATAGATGCGAATACCATCACGCGTGAGCTGTGCGCCTGTCTTGTTTTGCACCGTCTCTCTCCTCGTATATCACCTTGGAAGCATTCGAAAGAAATTCGATTTTCTGCGCTGCAGTGATCTCTGAGGCAGAGATATCGGCGCGCAATGCCAAAACGTCAACCCCCGCGCTTTGGGCGGTCTCAAACGCCGCGCTATAGGTCGGGTCAATATCTGCGGCCAGGCGCATTCTGGTGCAATCTGTGCGCTGCACCAAATACAGCATCATGGCGCGGTGCCCGGCATCAACCATCTTTGCCAGCTCTTGCAGGTGCTTTGTGCCCCGCGCGGTGACGCTATCGGGAAACTCTGCAAGGCCTGGCGTGCGCGATAGGGTCACAGATTTTACCTCAAGATAAAGATCCGGCGCGCCCTCTTGGCTCAGCAAAAAATCAACCCGGCTGCCAGTGCCATATTTCACCTCGGCGCGGATGGTTTCATACTGCGCCAGCTCAGGGATTTTGCCCGCGCTCAAAGCCTCTTTCACCACTTTGTTCGCCGCGCCCGTATCAACGCCAGTGAAATGCCCGCTCTCATGTTCGACTAAGCGCCAAGCGAATTTGAGCTTTTTCTTGGGATCGTCATTGGGTTCCAGCCAGATCTTTGTGCCGGGCGCGGCCAGCCCCTTCATTGAGCCGGGATTGGCGCAATGGGCGGTTACCTCGCGCCCATCCTCAAGCGTGCAATCTGCGAGAAAGCGTTTATAGCGGCGGGTGAGCCGTGCGGGGATAAGTTCGGTTTGAAAGCGCATGGCGCTCGGCCTATACCTCGGGCCAGCAAGGCGCAAGGAGGTCCATATGCCCAACCCAACTGCTGCGATGCTCGTCATTGGGGACGAGATCCTTTCGGGGCGCACGCGCGATGCCAATATGCATTACTTGGCCGGTGAGCTGGTCTTGCGCGGTATTGATCTGAAAGAGGTGCGTGTGGTCTCAGATGAGCGGGCGGCGATTATCCGCGCAACGCAAGACCTCGCGGGCGCGTTTGATCATGTCTTTACCAGTGGCGGGATTGGGCCGACCCATGATGATATCACTGCTGAGTGCATCGCTGCGGCCTTTGGGGCCGAGATAGATGTGCGCGCCGATGCCCGCGCGATTTTGCAAGCCCATTATGATGAGACCGGCAAAGAGCTGAACGCGGCGCGGTTGCGCATGGCCCGCATCCCCGATGGTGCGTCGTTGATCGAAAACCCGGTCTCTGCTGCCCCTGGGTTCACCTTGCACAATGTGCATGTGATGGCGGGGGTGCCATCTGTGTTTAAGGCGATGGTGGCAAGTGTGTTGCCCAGCCTGACCGGGGGTGCGCCGATGCTGAGCCAATCCTTGCGAATTTTTCGCGGCGAGGGGGATATTGCAGGCCCGCTTGCTGCATTGGCGGGGCGCTATAACGATCTGTCCTTTGGCTCTTATCCCTTTCAGCAGGACGGGGTATATGGGGCGCAGATTGTGATCCGTGGCCCGGATGAGGCCCGCCTGACCCAAGCCATGTCTAACCTCAAAGAGGAATTTTCCCTATGACCCCTTCTGTGCAAGATCTTTATGAGGTTTGTGAAGCGACCTGGCCCCCAGCCCGCATGTGGCAGGAGGCTGGTTGGACTTTGCGCGATGGGGCCGGGGGAGGAAAGCGGGTTAGTGCGGCCACGCGAGTCAGCGCAGATGCTGAAATTGCAGCGGCTGAGGCCCAGATGCAGACCCCACTCTTCATGATCCGCGACGGGGAGGGCGATCTGGATGCAGCGCTCGCGGCGCGGGGCTATGAAATTATCGACCCTGTGAACGCTTATTCCTGCCCCATTGATGCGCTGCTTGATGTGAAAATCCCCCCCGTGACCGCTTTCGCCGTTTGGGAGCCTCTGGCGATTATGGAGGAAATCTGGGCCCAAGGTGGGATTACTCCGGCGCGCCGCGCAGTTATGGAGCGCGCCAAGACCAAGATTGGCATTCTCAGCCGTCTCAAAGATAAACCCGCAGGCGTTGCCTTTGCCGCGATCCATGAAGGCATCTGCATGGTACATGCGATTGAGGTGCTGCCGCATCAGCGTCGCCAAGGGGCTGCTGCTTGGATGATGCGCAAAGCGGCTCAATGGGCGCATGGCCTTGGGGCGCAGCATATGTCTGTGCTCTGCACAAAAGAAAATAACGCAGCAAATGCTCTTTATATTTCCCTTGGGATGCAGCGCGTTGGGCAATATCATTACCGGATAAAGAAGGACTGACATGACACAAGACGCACCAACCGCCCTGGACCTGCCCCAAGTGGACCCGCTGCCAGAGGACACGCAGAAATATTTTGATATCTGCACTGAAAAGCTTGGTCTGGTGCCCAATGTGCTGCGCGCCTATGCGTTTGATATCGACAAGCTGAACGCCTTTACGGCCATGTATAATGATCTGATGCTGGCGGGCTCGGGCCTAAGCAAGCTAGAGCGGGAGATGATCGCCGTTGTGGTCTCGTCTATCAACAAGTGCTTTTACTGCCTTGTGGCCCATGGCGCGGCCGTGCGTGAGCTCTCGGGTGATCCCGTCTTGGGCGAAATGATGGTGATGAATTACAAGGTCGCCGATCTGGATGCGCGCCAGCGGGCCATGCTCGATTTTGCGGCCAAGCTCACCAAATCCAGCGCGGATGTAGAAGAGGGCGATCGCCAAACCCTGCGCGATGTTGGTTTTTCAGAGCGTGATATTTTCGACATCGCCAGCGTGGCGGGATTTTTCAACATGACCAACCGCGTGGCCTCTGGCACCAATATGCGGCCCAATCTTGAGTACCATGCCCAGCATAGATGATTTTACGCGTATTTGTTCTTTTTGTTTTTATGAGTGTACCCGCTTTTGCGCTCGAGCTGCCCTCCCAGGCGCGCCGGACCGCAGATGAGCTCTCGCAAGGTACGCGCTACGGGGCACCTGTCTCTGTGTTTGATGGCACCCATGTACCGCAGGTGGCGATAACGGGGCGCGTTCACAAGCAGGCGTGGCGCGTGCCCGGCGCTGGCCTCACACCAGAGCAGCTTAGCGCGCCCTTGCATGAGCAGCTCACAGAGCTTGGCTATCGCAAGGCGCTGGATTGTGCAGCACGCGCCTGCGGGGGGTTCGATTTCCGCTTTGCCACCGAAGTGCTGCCCGCCCCGGCAATCTATGTGAACCTGCGCAATTTCCAATTCACGACATATATTAAGGGGCCATTAGAGGCACCCGAGGCGGTTGCAACGATCTTGACCAGCAGTCAGGAAAACGAATCCTATGTGCAGATTATCCAAGCGCGCCAAGCGGATGCCCCACCTCTGCCGGAAGCTGCTCCGCTTAAGACACCCGATATTCCCGAACTTAGCCCTGTGCCAAAACCCCAAGCGGATCTGCTAAGCGCGGGGTTTTTGGTGCTGGAGGGGGTCGAGTTCGAGAGCGGCGCGACCGCTCTGAGGGCGGGTGATATCGCAATTCTGGCAGAGCTGGCGCGGTATCTGGCCGCAAATCCCAAGCTGAAAATCGCGCTTGTGGGGCATACGGACAGCGTTGGCGCGCTGGAAAAAAATATCCGCATCTCCAAAGCGCGCGCGCAGGCTGTGCGCAACCGGCTTATCAAAACTCATGGGGTTGACCCGGCGCAGCTTGTGGCCGAAGGAATGGGCTATCTGGCGCCCCGTGCCTCAAACCTCACCATTGAGGGGCGCGAGGCAAATCGGCGCGTTGAAGCGATCATTTTGTCAACTGAGTAAGGACAAACCATGAGCCCCGAAGAGATTGCCAAACTCCCCTACCGCCCCTGCGTGGGCATCATGATTCGAAACGATGCGGGTCAGGTTTGGGTCGGCCAGCGCAAAGACGGTGATGGCCAAGCCTGGCAAATGCCCCAAGGCGGGGTCGATCCGGGTGAAGAGCCCCGCGCCGCTGCGCTCCGCGAGCTTTGGGAAGAAACGGGTATCACCTCCGATCTGGTTGAGATCATCGCCGAGAATGAGGGTTGGCTGCCCTATGATCTGCCGCATGACTTGGTGCCACGACTCTGGAAGGGGCGCTATCGCGGCCAAGAACAGAAATGGTTCCTGCTGCGTTTCTTGGGTGACGATGCACAAATCAATATCGAAACCGAGGAACCGGAGTTCTCAAATTGGTGCTGGATGCCGCCAAATGCACTGCTCGACAAAATCGTCCCCTTCAAGCGGGATGTTTATACTCAAGTGATGAAGGCGTTTCAGGCGCATCTATGATAGGGGCGTCCCCCTTGGTGAAAATTTCAGCGCTTTGCAATCGGGTTGGTAACCAGTAAAGGCCGCGTCATGGGAAAGAAAAAGATCAATACGCAGGCCATAGGGCTCGATGTGGGGCTGCAATTTGTGCGCTGGCTGACCGGCGCAGAGAACCTGCACTACGGGCTTTGGGATGGGCTTGAGGTCACGGCCGCAAATCTGCGCGCCGCCCAAGAGGCCTATACCGACAAGCTATTTAAGCTGTTGCCCGAGGGGCCTTTGCGCATTCTCGACATTGGCGGCGGGGCGGGGGAGACCGCGAAAAAGCTGCTGGCGCTTGGGCATGAGGTCGTGATTGTGGTGCCATCGCCGCTCTTGGCCGAACGCTGCCGCGCCAATGCGCCGGGCGCAAGCGTGCATGAATGTATGTTTGAGGCCTATGAGGGCCCCGGTGATTTCGATCTGTGCCTCTTTTCCGAAAGCTATCAATATATCCCACTTGAGGCTGGGGTGCCCCGCTGCCTAGATCTGCTCAAACCCGGTGGTGAGATCATTATTTCGGATTGTTTCCGCTCTGAAAGCTTCGCAATCGCGCCGGGCACATCCACTGTGGGGGGCGGTCATCCTATTGCCCATTTCCGCGAAAAGCTTGCAAGCTGGCCTCTGGAGGTGCTGAGCGAAGAGGATATCACCGCCGCAACTGCCCCGTCGGTCGAGATTGAGCAAGGGCTCTTTAACGTGCTGGGCTATGCCACGCGCCGCGTTGATGAAGAACTGTCGCAAAAGCGCCCCAAAGCGCGTTGGGCCATTGAAAAAGCTCTGCATATGGTAATGAGCGCGCGCAAACGCGCAAGGCTTGATCAACGTCTCAACCAGCAAACTCGCAATCGCGAGGTCTTTGCCCAGAACAATATCTACCTCATGATGAGGCTGCGCCGCGCATAGTATCAGCGCGCATTTGAGGTCGCAAAAACAAAGATAGTCCTACACCCATTGGTTGTGGTATGCTCTGATTTGACAATCAGATTTTGAGGACGAAATGTTGAACTTGCGAGAGTGTTTGATCCGCTGCGGTGTTCTGGCTGCCTCAGCTCTTTATGCCATATTTCCGCTTGCTGCGTTTGCGCAGGATAGCGATTTATCCGGGCCCGAGCGGCTTGGGATCGGTGAGGATGGCGAGCTCTCCTTTGGGATCTATTATGGTGAGGCAGATCAGCTTTCTGCCACTCTTGGTATAACGGTCCTGGGGCTGTTTGGCACAGATGAGCGCTTGGATTTCGGGGCCAGCCTGAGCCGCCGATATGGGGCGCTCTCAGCCACGCTGACCGATCCAGATTTCTATGAAGGCCCATATGAGCGACGGTTATCCCTGGCGATTCGCTCCGTCGATCCAGGTGCGGTGGGCGCGGGGGATTATGGCTATGGCGAGGTAGTGGCGGGCATTTCCTTTGGGCGACGTGTCACAGATGTGATGGGCTTAAGCTTTGGGGCCGGCATTTCTAAGTATAAGATGGAAAACACCACCACGCTGCCCACTTATATTGACACATATACCAGCGAAGTCGGTGACGAGTTCACGGATTATTACGTGCATGGGGATCTGCGCTGGGATTGGGTTGTGCAAGCTGATTGGAAACACGCATGGCAGCGCTCGGGCACAGAGCTGAGCCTGAACGGTCAAATCGGCAGCACCGAGGGCACCACCTATAGCACGCTCGGTGTGGGTGTTGCGCATTATACCCCGCTCTCTGATTGGGGAGAGCTGCGTGCCCATGGATCCCTGCAAATCGCCGATACGCTCGGCAGCGGGCCCTATCCGATCTTTCGCACCTTTGTGGGCGGTGGCCCCGGAACGTTGCGCGGTTTTGCCGAAAATAGCCTGGGGCCGCAATCAAATGTGCCTGGCAGCATAGATCCGGCTTATCCGGGCGGGCAATTGGCGCTGTTCGGCGGGCTTGAGGCGCGCGCGCCCCTTGGTGGACGCGATGATCTGTTTGGGCTGGCCTATCTTGATGTCGGCAATGTCTATGCCACATCCGGGGATTTCGATGGCGGCGATCTGCGCGCCTCTGTCGGCATCGGTGTCGAATGGAAAAGCAAAATCGGGCCGCTCTCCATCTTCATCTCAGCCCCAATCAATTCCAAGCCCGGCGATGATATAAGCCGCCTGCAATTCATGTTCGGCTATCGGATGTAGCGGATTTTACGATCATCACCGCTTAATACAAGCTCACCTCGGCTTTCGGCCTAAACCCTGCGGTAAAGAGAGTTAGCTCACCGGGGCCGCTGGTTTTTTCGATGCGCAGCTCTTCAAAGCTGGTTTGCACATCTGCGCCGATCACCGCGTGAATATGCCAGAATGGTGGCTGCGCGGCGAGGATATCGCCCACATGAAACTCTATCGACCAATCCGTGCCCGGCGCGCTGAGCCGCACGCCAGCATTGCTTTCTCGGTCCACCCCCAGCAGCACCCGGCCCGGCGTGTTCACCGGCATGGGAATGATCATCTCTTGTCCCTCATTCAGCACGAGGCGCGGGAAGCCATAAATCGCCTTTTCTTTGCGCGGTGCGTGGCTGAGGCTATACCACGTACCATCAAGCCGGGCTTGGCGCGCAAAATAGGGGGTGCCCCGAAACGCTTTGCCCGCCTTGGGCTCTTTGCTTAGCACGCCTTCAAACAGGTGGCGCGCAAAGAAGGGCGGCAGGGGCTGCCATTTGGTACGTGGATCGGCGCGCAGGATCGAAAACTCTTCCAGGCGCAGCGGCTCATAATTGCGCAAGGCATGGGTGTTGAGCCCCCCAAGATCAAAGCCATCAAGCAGGATGTGGTCTTGCAAGCGGCTCCCTTGCGGCAGGGCAAGCTCAAATTCTTGGTGGCCCACGCCTTTGCCGACGCGATAAAGCTCAGTCTCCGGGTCCACCGCGTTTGCGATGCGCTGCACATAATCTTTGCGCGGTGAGTGTTCTTGCACGCGCATTGCAAGCTCTGGCGGCAACCCGTCGAAATAGGGCAGAAAGAAGGTGTGATGATCTGCCGCCGACAGACGGTTCGGGGTTTCACCAATATAAATCACCCCGCCGGTATTGAGCAGCTCAAAGGCGGCTTTCAGGGTCTCGACCCGCTCAATGGGGGTAAGGTGCTCGACCACGGCAATCAGGAAAATCACATCAAACTTGGTCTTGAACGAGGCGAGAAAATCCCGGATCGCGCCCGCAGTGACCGCGTGAAATTCAGTGTTGCTCACGCCCATCTTGGCGGCGGCGCGTTCTGAAAAGGCGATGCTGGAATAAAACAGGTCCACCCCAACATAGCTTTTGAAGAGCGGCGCAAGGGCAACGGATTTCGCGCCCGTCCCGCAGCCTATTTCGAGCGCGTTCAAACCGCTGGGATCGAGCCCGGCGTCAAAGAGGTTTGGGATCACATAATTTGCGGCGGAGCGGAAACGGTTTTTCCACACCTTGTCACTACCGGGAGCGAGCCCGAGATCGGCGGCGCTGAGCATGTCTAGGGCCGCGAGCCGCTCTTGCGTGGCCAAATCCGCCTCGGTCATGGCGCTATGGGCGCGCGAGGCCAGCAATCGGCTGGGCTGGTAGGCGGGTTTTGTGACGGGTTGCCCATCTGGCATATTGGTCTCCCTTTCTCGCGACGCGGTTTCCTGTCTGTCAAGCACACCTAATGCGGGAATGTCTAGGGTGAGTTTGTTTGCTTTACTTTCGAAGGTTGCCAACCCAGATGCTCTTGCAGGGATAGCTTAGCCCTACTAGCTATGCGGGATGAATTCGCGCTCAGAAACACATATCGGGTGCGCCGCCTCTCATAGGAATTATGCAATGCCTGACACGACATTTGGCCCCTATGGCTGGACCCCGGAGCGCCTGAGTGATCAGAGCGGCAAGACCTACCTTATTACCGGGGCCAATGGGGGCACTGGCTTTCAAGCGGCACGAACGTTGTTGAAAAAGGGCGCGAAGGTGGTGATGCTGAATCGCTCGATTGAAAAATCACAAGCGGCAATTGCTGAGTTGAAGCAGGAACTGGGCAATGCGACAGATGTGAGTTTCATAGAGATGGATCTTGCCTCGCTTGCCAGCGTGCGCGGCGCGGCGCAGGAGGTTCTGAAAACTATTCCCCGCATTGATGCGCTCATCTGTAATGCAGCCATCGCGCAAGTGCCCACGCAGAAACTCACCATAGATGGGCATGAGAGCATGCTTGGCACCAATCATTACGGTCACTTCCTGCTATGCGGTTTGCTGTTTGAGCAGATTGAGGCCTCAAAGGGTCGGATCGTGGTTGTCTCAAGCCTGGGATACAATATGGGGATCAAAACCATCCAGTTCGATGATATGAATTGGGACAAGAATTATCATCAGAACAAGACCTATTCGCAGAGCAAACTTGCCCAGATGATGTTTGCCTATGAGCTGCAGGATCGGCTCGCGGCGGCGGGACGGACCGGGGTTCAGGTCTATGTGTGTCACCCCGGCTCGTCAAAGACGTCGCTTATCAAAACCAGCGGCAACTTTGCGACACGGATCATGTTCAAGATCATGACTTGGACTCCCATCGTGCAATCGGCAGAAAATGGCTCTTGGCCCGAAGTGATGTGCGCGACCGAGGATGGGCTTGAGCCGCGCGCGCTCTATGGGCCCACGGGCCGCCTAGAGTTCGTCGGCCCCGTCGGCAAAGGCACGCTGCATCCCCATGCGTATGACAAGACCGTCATGGCAAAGCTTTGGGATGTCTCCGAAAAGGCAACCGGGTTTACCTGGAACCTTTGAAAAAGCGCCATATTCTGATCCAAGGAGACAGCGCGGTGAAGTAAGACAAAGACCAAAATCCAGCCAAACCTGAATAGGTTTTTGGAGCGGATGACGCACTTGCATGACGAAAACATTCTTTTGAGGCACTAAATCGCATGAACCACACGGAGAGAACTATATATGTTCGACATATTGCCGGTGCCATTTAATGTATTCACAGCTCTCCTACCCATCATCGCATTCAGGGTTTGGGATTTTTGGAAGTTCAAGAAGTCATTGGATTATGAGGAGTTAAGGAAAAAATACAAATCATATTGGTGGTATAGCACTATGGCGCCCAAAAATCCTCCGATTTTTCTATATGCAATTCAGATTGCTTGGACAGTTTTAATGTTGGTTCCGATAGGAGGATAGAAATTGGAAAACCCATTTGGTTGGTCGAGCGAAGAAATAGAGGAATACGCAACTTCCGCAGTTGGCCAAGTAATCGTTGCATGTTCTGGCTGATGACGCTGTCCCCCTTGGCGCAATCGGCTGAAAATGGCGCTTGGCCCGAAGTGATGTGCGCGACAGAAGAGGCAACGGGGTTTACCTGGAACCTTTGAGAAAGCGCCGCGACCCTTGCGAGCCATGTGTAATCGCACTAGGTGTCGGGCATGATCACTGGCAAACGTATTCTCTTGATTATTGGCGGCGGGATTGCTGCGTATAAATCGCTTGATCTCATTCGGCGGCTGCGCGCGCGCGGGGCCCTTGTGACGCCCGTGCTCACGCGCGCGGCGGAGGAATTTGTGACCCCGCTATCGGTCTCTGCTTTGGCCGGCGATAAGCTCTATCGCGATCTTTTTGATCTCACGGATGAGGCGGAGATGGGCCATATCCAGCTGTCCCGCTCGGCGGATTTGATCGTGCTCGCCCCGGCCACCGCGGATCTGATGGCAAAGGCGGCGCAGGGTTTGGCGGGGGATTTGGCGAGCACGTTGTTGCTGGCCACCGACACGCCGGTTCTGATGGCCCCTGCGATGAATGTACGTATGTGGCAACACCGAGCAACGCAGCGCAACCTTGGCACTTTGCGCGGGGATGGGGTGCAATTCGTTGGTCCCAATGAGGGCGATATGGCGTGCGGTGAATATGGCCCCGGTCGGATGGCCGAACCCCTTGAGATTGTCGCCGCGATTGAGGCGCATTTTGAGGCCGGGCCTTTGAGCGGCAAGCGTATTCTTGTGACCTCTGGCCCGACCCATGAGCCGATTGACCCGGTGCGCTACATCGCCAACCGCTCATCCGGGGCGCAAGGGACAGCAATTGCTCAGGCGCTTGTGGCTCTTGGGGCTGAGCTGCATTTTGTAACCGGCCCAGCAAGCGCGCCGCGACCAGATGGGGCTGTGATCACAGAGGTCGAAACCGCGCGCCAGATGCTTGAGGCCGTGAAGGCTGCGCTGCCTGTGGATGCTGCGATCTGCGCCGCCGCTGTTGCCGATTGGCATGTTGTGGGCGCGGCAGAGCAAAAGCTGAAAAAGACCAAAGACGGGTTGCCCAGCTTAAGTTTTGGTGAGAACCCCGATATCCTGAAAACCCTCGCAACGCCGGGTCCGCAGCGCCCTGAGCTCGTCATTGGCTTTGCTGCCGAGACCGAAACCGTGATCGAGCACGCCACCGCTAAACGTGCGCGCAAGGGCTGTGATTGGATCCTGGCCAATGATGTGAGCCCCGAAACGGGTATCATGGGCGGCGCGGAGAATGCCGTGACCTTGATCACTGAGACGGGATCGGAGTCCTGGCCGCGCATGTCCAAAACCGACGTCGCACAAAAGCTCGCCGCGAAAATCGCTGAGGCGCTTGCATGAGCGTCACCGTGCAGATGCGCTGGCTTGAGGGGGCGGACCAGAGCCTTGGCCTGCCGCGCTATGAAACCCCTGGTGCGGCTGGCGCAGATCTGCGGGCCAATTTGCAGGGGCGGGGTGAAGTTACCCTAGATCCCGGCGGGCGTGCGCTTATCCCCACAGGTCTGAGCCTTGCCATTCCATTGGGGTATGAGGTGCAAATCCGCCCTCGCTCCGGCCTTGCGCTGAAACATGGGATCACCTTGCCAAACGCCCCTGGTACGATCGACAGTGATTATCGCGGCCCCTTGGGGGTGATCGTGCAAAATGGCGGGGGCGGGCCCTTCACAATCCCGCACGGCATGCGCATTGCGCAAATGGTGATCGCCCCCGTGGTGCAGGCCAGCTTTGTTGCCGCTGCCGAGCTCGATGAAACCGCGCGTGGCCAGGGCGGTTTTGGCTCAACGGGAGCTGTCTGATGCTGATCGTTTTGGGTTTGGCGGCCGGTCTTTGGGGGCTGGGCTGGGCGATGCAGGCCCCGATACAGGCCCGCTTTTTGATGATCGGCGTGCTGTATGTCGCGGTGCTTGCCTTGCATCTTTTCTTGCCCATAGGTCATCCGCTTGCTGAGGCAACGGGCGGCTCGCGCGGGGAATGGTTGGGCACGGGGCTCGTTATCGCTGGCATTCTCGCCTATCGCTACGGGTTTCGAAAACTGGCCCAGAAAGCCAAAGAACGCCAAGCGCCCCAAGCCCCAAAACCCGGCACGTTCACGGAGGCGGAGCTAAACCGCTATGCCCGCCATATCGTGCTGCGTGAGATCGGCGGGCCGGGGCAAAAGGCGCTGAAAAATGCCTCGGTCCTGGTGATTGGGGCCGGAGGGCTTGGCGCGCCTGCCCTACAATATCTTGCGGCGGCGGGTATTGGCACTATAGGCGTTGTGGATGATGATGTGGTCGATAGCGCCAATCTGCATCGCCAAGTGATCCATAAAGATGCGGCGATTGGCATGCCCAAGGTATTCTCTGCCCAAAAAGAGATGCAGGCGCAAAACCCCTTTGTCGCCATCCGCCCCTATCACCGCCGCCTGGATGCTAAGAGCGCACGCGAGCTATTCCAAGACTATGACGTGATTCTGGATGGGACCGATAATTTCGAGACGCGCTATCTGGTGAATGCAGCCGCTGTGGCCTGCGGAAAACCGTTGGTTTCGGGCGCGCTGACAGGGTGGGAGGGGCAGCTTAGCGTTTATCACCCCGCTGAAAACGCCCCCTGCTATCGTTGCATTTTCCCTGAGGCCCCTGACCCCTCGCTTGCCCCGCCTTGCTCTGAGGCAGGTGTGATTGGCCCGCTTCCCGGTGTGATTGGCACCATGATGGCGCTTGAGGCGATTAAGCTGATTACTGGCGCGGGTCAGGCTTTGCGGGGGGAAATGTTAATCTATGATGGGTTATATGGCGAGACGCGCAAAATTACACTGAAACGGCGTGCGGGTTGTGAGACCTGCGGCGCGGCTTAAGGAGAGATTTATGACCAATATCCTGCTGCAAGACTGGACCACCCCCTTTGGCCTGGCGCCGTTTGATCAGATCACAGACGATGATTTTTCTGAGGCGGTTGAGATCGCTTTGGGTGAGCATATGGCCGAAATCACCCAGATTGCCGAGGATAGTGCGGAGCCGACATTTGACAATGTGATCGGCGCTTTGGAGGCCGCAGGGGGCAAGCTCGAGCAAGTGCTTGGTGTGTTCTTCAATCTCGCCGGGGCCGATAGCAATCCGCAGCGCGACGCCTTGCAGCGGGAATTTTCCCCCAAGCTCGCCGCGCATTTCGCTGAGATTTCCGCCAATAAAGCGCTGTTTGCGCGGGTGCAGGCCGTTTGGCAGGCGCGCGAAACCCTTGATCTGAGCGATGAACAGGCCCGTGTTCTGATGCTGGCCTTTCGTGATTATGTACGCTCTGGCGCGGCCCTGACCGGCGCGGATGAGACGCGCATGAAAGAGATCAAATCGCGCCTGGCGGAGCTGGGCACTGCCTTTACCCAGAACCTTTTGGCCGATGAGCGCGACTGGTTCATGCCACTTAGCGAAGACGATCTTGAGGGCCTGCCCGAATTTGTCATCGCCGCCGCCCGCGCCGCTGGAGAGGAAAAGGGCGCAAACGGTCCGGTGGTCACGCTTTCACGCTCGCTGATTGTGCCGTTTCTGCAATTCTCCCCGCGCCGCGATCTGCGCAAAACGGCCTATAATGCCTGGGCGGCGCGCGGGGCCAATGGGGGCGAGACCGACAACCGCGCCATTGCCGCTGAGATTTTGCAGCTGCGGGCAGAGCGTGCCAAATTGCTCGGTTATGCGGATTTCGCGCATTACAAGCTGGAAACGGAGATGGCCGGGAGCCCTGAAAATGTGCGTGATTTGCTCATGTCCGTGTGGGAGCCCGCCAAGGCACGCGCGCTTGCCGATGAGGCGATCTTGCAGGCCCGCATGGCCGCGGATGGGATCAATGGCGCGCTAGAGCCCTGGGATTGGCGCTATTACGCCGAGGCGCGCCGGGCCGATGAGCATGATCTGGATGAGGCAGAGGTGAAACCCTATTTCCAACTGGATCGCATGATCGAGGCCGCGTTTGACTGCGCCACCCGTCTCTTTGGGCTCGCGTTTAAGCCTCTGGATGTACCGCTTTATCACGAAGACGCCCGCGCCTGGGAGGTCACGCGAAACGGGCAGCATATCGCGGTGTTCATCGGGGATTACTTTGCGCGCGGCTCCAAACGCTCAGGCGCTTGGTGCTCGACCATGCGCGATCAGGCCAAATGGCCCAAGGCGCAAACGCCCATCGTGGTGAATGTGTGCAATTTTGCCAAAGGTGATCCGGCGCTGCTGTCCTATGATGATGCGCGCACGCTGTTTCATGAATTTGGCCATGCGCTGCACCAGATCCTCTCGGATGTGACCTATGAAAGCATCTCGGGAACCTCTGTGGCGCGCGATTTTGTGGAGCTGCCCAGCCAGCTTTATGAGCATTGGCTCGAAGTGCCCGCAGTGCTGCGCGCCTTTGCCACCCATGCGGAGAGCGGCGAAGCCATGCCCGAGGATTTGCTGAGCCGTGTGCTCGGGGCGGCCACCTATGATATGGGCTTTCAGACGGTGGAATATGTGGCCTCTGCCCTGGTGGATTTGGGCTTTCACGAAGGGGATGCGCCAGCCGATCCCATGCAGCGCCAAGGCGAAATTCTGGCCGAGCTCGGCATGCCCCGCAGCATCGGCATGCGCCACGCCACCCCGCATTTCGCACATGTCTTCGCCGGCGATGGGTATTCCAGCGGCTATTACTCCTATATGTGGTCCGAGGTCATGGATGCCGATGCGTTCGAGAGCTTTGAAGAGGCGGGCGGGCCCTTCGATCCGACCCGTGCAAAGGCCCTGGAGACGCATATTCTGTCAAAAGGCGGCTCGGTGGAGGCTGCGGATCTCTACATCGCCTTCCGTGGGAAATTGCCCCAGGTCGAGGCGCTGCTGAAAGGGCGGGGGCTGGCGGCTTAGGCTCAGCCCCTATTGATTTCTAAGCCTGTATTGCGTGAAATGCAGATCCTGCGCGGGGAGAAAATCATCCGCTTCAAATACAAATGAGGTATCGGAGACTTTCTGCAAACCCTCAAAGCACACCTCTAACAGGCTATTGGGCTGGCTTACAATCTCTAGGCGGAACCTGCCAATCGGCCCATTCCAATTTGCGCCCGTCCTTAAAATATATGAGCTGAAAATGTAATCTAAGGCTGCGTGCTTTTCCAGAGTGCCTTTTTCGTAGGCCTCAAGCGTTTTCGCGTTTGACTGTTTGAAATCGCTTAGGTTCACGAAGCATTCGCGCGCGCCACCATCAATAATTCCCAGCGATTGGGGAACGCCGCTGCCCCAATCTATCTTATATTCATGCACAACGGTGACGGTCTCATTCGCCGGGAAGACTTGGCGCCGCAACACCGTTGTGAACACATGGGCAAACTCTTCGTATCCTGGGCGCGCGCCATGCAGATAGGGCGGGCTGCTTAACTCTGTGTTTAGATCAATTTTACACCCTAGATCACTTTCCTGCTTTTTGAGCCTTGCAAGATATTCGCTTTGTTCAGTGTCCAAAGCGTGCTCCGTATCAGAGCAGTCAGTGTTGTCAAATGTGGCCTTGGCGCTAAAACTTTGAAAACAATATCCAGCTTCGTCGAAAATCCGGTTTCTTTGAAACCACAGGTCTTGACATGCTTCTTGTTGCGCTAGATCCCCTGCAAATAACGGCCACCATATAACGCGTTCCCCATTCACCCAAGTTTTGAAATTCGCGAAATCGAAGTTCGATTGCTCAACCGGAAAATGCCGACCCGTCATATCGTAAAGGGGCTTGGGAATTGGGAAGCCGATCAACAGCTCTATGTCTTCGCCCGATTTATTCGCGTATTCATACTCCACGCGTATCGTGCTGTCTGGGATTGAAATGAGCAGATCTTCGCGCATCATCTGCACATCTGGGTTCGACTTGAAAACGAGCGTGCCCATCGTGAAGCCCGCTTCGGAATCATTTGCCAGGGCTAAATTTGGGAGCAATAGGGCGAAAACAGCCGATAGATATCTCATTACGATGTCTCCTAGGTGGGGTGCGCTGGTGTCAATATCCGCTCGCCTTATCGACCAAATGTAGAAAGGGCTCGCCCGCCTCGCCCCGCCGGACATTCTCGGCGATGGTTTTGGCCGACCATTTGGGGCGGGTTTCTGAGGCGATATGGGGCGTGACGGTGATCTTGGGATGGGCCCAAAACGGGTGCCCTTGGGGCAGTGGTTCAATGCGGAAGGTATCCAGCGTTGCGTGGCTCAGGCGCCCGCTATCCAATGCGCGTAGCAGAGCCTCATCGTCGATAAGCGGTCCGCGACCTGGATTAAGCACAAAGGCCCCCTCGCGCAGCGCGCCGAAGGTTTCGTCATTCAGGATGTTTTGCGTGGCCGCTGTGTCAGGCAGCAGCAGCACCACGCCAGACGCATCTTGCAGGCTTTGCATCAGATCTGTGTGGCAGCTCACCCCTGGCACGGATTTGGCAGATCGCGCCCAGCCATGCACGTCAAAACCCAAAGCTGATAGGCACCGCGCGCAAGCGGTGCCCAGCTCCCCCAAACCCAAAACGGTGATCTTGCGCCCCCAAGCGACGGGCGGGGCTTTGGGCTGCCATGCCCCTGGCGCGGCTTTGATATGTGCATCCATGCCCAAATGATGGCGCAGTACATGGCCCGTGACCCATTCCACCATACCTTGGGTAAGCGAAGCATCCACCATGCGCGCCAGCGGGATTGTCAATGTCGGGTTGCCCACGATCTGCTCGACCCCCGCCCAGAGATTGAGCACGGCTTTCGCGCGGCGATAGGGGGTGAAATCCCGCAGATCGCTATTGGGCGCATAGATGATGTAATCAACCTGATCGGCTGGGATATCCGTTGCCAGATGCGCCTTAACCCCGGCCTCGGCGAGGGCTTCGCGCAAGGGGGCTTCATATTGATCCCAGCGTTCGGATTTTGCGGCGAAGAGGATGTTTATCGTCATTATCGGGGCCTATGCACATGGGCGGATTGAACAAGACCAAAGGCCAATAACAGAACAAGCATCGCAGAACCTCCATAGCTAACCAGCGGCAGCGGTACGCCGACCACCGGCGCGAGCCCCATAACCATGGACATATTTACCGAAAAGAACAAAAAGAAATTAAGCGCTATGCCCAGAATGAGCAAATGCGAAAACCGGTCTTTATTGATCAGCGCTGAGGCGACGCAAAACACGATCACGAGGCTATAAAGCAAGAGCAGGGATATGCCGCCCACAAAGCCAAACTCTTCGGCCAGGGTGGAAAAGATGAAATCCGTGTGCTTTTCGGGCAGAAAGTTCAGCCGCGATTGAGTGCCTTGCATAAAGCCGCGCCCGGTCCAGCCCCCGGCCCCGAGTGAGATCTTGGATTGAGTGATGTGGTAACCATCGCGCAGCGGGTCTTTGGAGGGGTCCAGAAAGATGTCGATGCGCTTATATTGGTAGTCTTTGAGCAATTGTGCCTCGGTTCCACGGGTTTGGAACACGGCGACCACCAGCCCGACCGCAGCGGCAATAACCGAGAGAAAATAGCCCCAATGCACGCCCGCCAGAAACATCAGCCCGCCTCCCGCCGCAATGAGCAGGATCGAGGTGCCAAGGTCCGGTTGACGCAGCACGAAGGCAACGGGCAACAGGGTTAAGAGCACGGGCAAGATCACCCAGAACGGGCGCGAGACATGGGTGCTGGGCAGGCGGTCGTAATAGGCGGCGAGAACCATGACGAGGGTGATCTTGGTGAGCTCAGAGGGTTGCAGACGCATGAAACCCAAATCAATCCAGCGCTGCGCGCCGCCGCCGGTGGTGCCGATGAACTCGACCAAGATCAGCAGAACAATCGAGCCCGCATAAGCCAGCCCCGCCATTGAGCGCCAGAACCAAATCGGGGTCAGGGCAACCACAAGCATGCCCACCATCCCAAGGGCAAAGCGCTGCATTTGCGGCTCTGCCCAGCGGCCCAAATTGCCCCCCGCAACCGAGTAAAGCATCAAGAAGCCGATGCCGCAAATTGCGCTCAGCGTGATCACAAGGAGCCAGTTGACATAAAGAAATTTGCGCAGACCCGTGGGGGCGGATTTGAGGTTATGCTCTAGATAACTCACACTTTCCCCCCGTGCGTGCCAACCCCTTGCACCATGGGTTGAACATCTTTGAGACGCTCTTGCTGCTCTGCAATCCCGTCGCGATAGCGCTGCGGGTAGGCCTCAAGCGGCGGGGCGCCCTTATAAAGCGCCTGCAAGGTAATATCGCGCGCAATGGGCGCTGCTGCCGAAGAGCCGCCACAGCCATGTTCGACCACCACAGTCACCGCGATTTTGGGATTGTCATAGGGGGCGAAATTCACAAATAGCGCATGGTCGCGCCGGTTCCAGGGCAGATCTGCGCATTTGCGCACGCCCGAGGCACGCTCAGCAGCGGTGATCGAAAATACCTGAGAGGTGCCGGTTTTGCCTGCAATGCGCGCGCCGTCATCAATCACACGCGAGCGGTACGCCGTGCCTTTGCGCGAATTGACCACCGCATACATGCCATTGCGGATTTTGCTCAGATTGGCCTCACTCACCCCAAGGCTTGGGGCAGGGCCGTCATAGGTATCGCGCCCATCAATGGATTTGACCAGACGCGGCTTGATCTCGCGGCCCGTGGCAAGGCGAGAGGTCATCACCGTCAGCTGTAGGGGCGAGGCCAGCAGGAAACCTTGGCCGATGGTTGCATTGACCGTATCGCCGACCATCCAATCTTCTTTATGGGTTTGGAATTTCCAATCTTTGGTCGGCATCAACCCCTTAGAGACCGAAGGCACCGGGATGTCATGCTGCACGCCAAGCCCAAAACGCCGCGCCATGTCAGAGATCCGTTCAATGCCGACCTTGGCGGCCAGATCATAATAGAAAATATCGCAGCTCTGTTCGAGCGACATTTTCAGGTTCACATGCCCATGCCCGGCGCGTTTCCAGCAATGCACACGGCGACCGGCGATTTCGGTATAGCCGGGGCACCAAACCGTGTCTTCAGGGCCGATCATCCCCTCTTCGAGAGCGGCCAGAGCGGTGATCATCTTAAAGGTCGAGCCGGGCGGGTAAGAACCTTGGATCGCCTTTGGCACCAGCGGGCGGTGATCGTCATGCAAGAGCGCATTGTAATTGCGTGAGGAAATCCCCTGCACAAAGAGGTTGGGATCATAGGTCGGCGCAGAGGTCATAGCCAAGATATCGCCGGTCTCCACATCCATAACCACCGCGCTGGCGCTTTCCTCGCCCAGCCTTGCTTGTACGTAGTTCTGCAAATTGCTGTCCAGCGTGAGCTGCAAATCCGTGCCGGAAATCCCCTCAACACGCGAAAGTTCACGCATCACCCGCCCTGAGGCATTTACCTCCACCTGCTTGGTGCCCGCTTGACCGCGTAGATTGTCCTCCAGATTGGATTCGATGCCGGATTTTCCAAATTGAAAGCGCGGGATTGACAAGAGCTGGTCCGGGTTCTCGATCTTGCTCAAATCGAAATCCGAGATCGGCCCCACATAGCCCAAGACATGCGCAAAATCAGAGCCGCGCGGGTAATAGCGTGTCAGCCCCACTTCTGGCTGGATACCGGGCAGGGCGGGGGCGTTCACGGAAACACGGCTCACCACCTCCCAGCTGACATTCTCGGCCACGGTGACTTTGTGAAAGGGCGCGGCCTTGCTGTCTTTCAGCGCGTCTTGCACCATGTCTTCATCCAGCTCAACCAGCTCGCGCAGGCGGTTGAACACCAAATCCACATCCCCGGCATTTTCGCGCACAAAGACAATCCGATAAGAGGGCACATTGCTCGCCAACGCCACGCCTTCGCGGTCAAACACCTCGCCGCGTTCTGGGGCAATCAGCTGAATGTTGATCCGGTTCTCTTCGGCCAGCAGGCGGTAATCCTGGCCCTGGTCCAGCTGCAACTGATGCATCCTGGCGGCGAGCCCGCCCACAAAGGCAAGCTGTAGCCCGCCCAGAACAGCGGTGCGACGGGTCAAGAGCTTCTGTGTGGCTTCAATCTCTTGGCGTTGGCGGCGCATGGGGCATCTTTCTAACGAAGGGTGTTCTGGGTCGAGTGGTGGCGTATGCCAAGAAATAGCGCGCAGGCGGCAACAACAAGGGGATAGCTCGCCATCGTCGCAAAGCCCTGCACGACAGAGAGGCTGAGGTTCGGAATAGGTAGAAAGGTAATGGCAAGGATGATGCGTTCAAGCACCATGGTTCCCAGGATCAGTAGCGCAACACGTCCCCATTCGGTGCCAAACCCGGCTAGGTTCAGTCGGCTTGAGCGTCGCTGCAAATGTCCGCAGGCGATCAGCATGAGCGCTGCGCCAAGCCCAGGGGGGCGCGAAAGCAGAAAATCCCCCAGCAAGAACACCACAGCAAGCAGGGCTGGGGGGGCAAATTCAGGGCGCCGCACGGACCAAACCATCGCGAGCAGAAAGACGAAATCCGGCATGGCCCAGCTGCGCGGCAGGGTTTGCAGGGGCAGCAGATTTCCCAGGTAGATCACAATGCAGATCACGACGAACAGGTTCATCTTGAGCACAAGGGTCAGGGGCGAGATGCGGGTCATTGCATCTCCTCCAGCGGCGGGCCTACGGGCGAGGGCGAGATATTGCGAATAATCCCTCCGGCATCAGATACTTGGGGCGTGCCCGAATGGCGCAAAACCCGCAAAAACTCGAGCCGCTCATAATCGGCGGCAAGGCGCACGCGCAGGCGGCCATTTGTTTCCGCCTGTAATGTACCAATCAAAATACCCGCCGGGAAGACACCACCATCCGAAGAGCTGACAATGCGATCACCGGGGCGCACCACATTGCGATCTTCGATAAAGTCCACGGGCGGGCGCGCTGTGTTATCGCCGCTGACAATGGCCCGCTGCCCCGAGGGTTGGATCACCGCCGGCACGCGAGAGTTCGCATCGGTCAAGAGCAACACCCGAGAGGTATCGCCTGCCACGCCAGAGATCCGGCCCACCAGGCCAATCCCGTCCATCGCGGCCCAGCCATCTTGAATGCCGTCGCGCTCGCCAATGTTCAAAAGCACAGATTGGCGAAAGGGTGATCCGCTATCGGCCAGCACCACGCCTGTGATATAGGTGAGCCGCGCATCAAGCTGCACATTATTCAGATCCAGCAAGCGCGCATTTTCTTGCTCCAGTTGAAGTGCGGCCTCTTTCCAAGAGCGCATGCGCCGCAATTCGCGCCGCAGCTCTTCATTTTGCGCGGCAAGCTGGCGGTAGCTTTGGAAATCTCGAAACAGGTTCACCGTGCCCGTCACAGGGGCCATGGCCCAGCTCATATTGGGCACAAGCGCATCGGTCATATTGTTGCGCACCCGCTCGACCCGTGGGCTATCAATGCGCCAAAGCAGAAAGATCCCCAGCAATAGGACGACGGACAGGCTCAATATGAACCGTTTAAGCGGCCCTACATAATCAACTGATGATCCCCGTTCTGTGCTCAAGCCGTCTATCTCTCAGCGCATTGCCGGTTTATAGGGGGCAGTATGCCTGCTTGATGGGGGTCAGCGCAAGAGATTTAGCTATCATAATCAATCGCGTGGCGCAGTTGCTTTTCATATTCCAATGCGCGGCCCGTGCCCAAGGCCACACAGTTCAAGGATTCATCGGCGATAGAGACCGCAAGCCCCGTTTGCTCGCGCAAGGCCAAATCCAGATCCCCAAGCAATGCCCCGCCTCCGGTGAGCATCACGCCGCGATCCACGATGTCAGCGGCCAGATCAGGCGGGGTGGTTTCTAGGGCGGTCATCACCGCTTCGCAGATTTGTTGCACCGGCTCGCTGAGCGCCTCGGCAATCTGCGCCTGAGTGACTTCGATCTCTTTTGGCACGCCGTTCAGCAAATCACGGCCCCGGATTTGCATGGAGGTGCCGCGCCCGTCATCGGGCATGCGGGCGGTGCCGATGGATTTCTTGATCCGCTCGGCGGTGGTTTCGCCCACAAGCAAGTTCTGTTGGCGGCGCAGATAGGCGATAATGCCCTCATCCATGCGGTCGCCCCCGACGCGCACCGAGCGCGCATAGACGATATCCCCAAGCGAGAGAACCGCAACCTCGGTCGTTCCCCCGCCAATATCCACAACCATATTCCCGGTCGGATCGGTGATCGGCATGCCCGCGCCAATCGCAGCTGCAATCGGCTCGGCAATCAGACCTGCACGGCGCGCACCGGCGGAAAGAACAGATTGGCGGATGGCGCGTTTTTCAACCGGCGTGGCCCCATGGGGCACACAGACGATAATCTTGGGCTTGGAAAAGGTGGAGCGCCTGTGCACCTTGCGGATAAAATGCTTAATCATCTCTTCGGCGACATCAAAGTCGGCAATCACCCCTTCACGCATTGGGCGAATCGCTTCAATACTACCGGGGGTGCGGCCCAGCATGAGCTTAGCATCCTCACCAACGGCAAGAACCCGCTTGACGCCGTCTTTGACGTGATAGGCAACAACAGAAGGCTCAGAGAGAATGATCCCCCGGCCTTTGACGTAAACCAGGGTATTGGCCGTGCCCAAGTCGATTGCCATGTCAGAGGATAAAAGACCTCCTAAACTGCCCAAAAGTCCCATGTTTTACTGCCTCTGCCCGTATCTACGCCCGCGAACCGACTCGTGCCGATCATCTAAGAGCTTATAAGTCCCGAATGCTTTGGGCGAAAGGCCCGTTTCTTGAGCAATAAGGGAAAGTGCCGATTATGGTTTCCACCCTGCACGCGGCGCGGGAACTCGCGATACGCCCGCAGCGGGAAAACTGCAAACAAGTTTTTGAAAATTAAGCTCAGCTTGGGCGCTCCAACTGCTCGCTCTGCCAAAAATCTGCCTCTTTCCAACGCGTAGTTTCTACCTCGCACTGACCTTCATTTAATTGTGGCATCTGCCGACACATTCATGCCCGATTTTCGTCAAGAATCCTTAGCAAAAGATTAATCTTCCCGAGGCAAATCTCATTTTTGGGTGGGTGCGTATGATTTGGGGGCGATGGGCCGGTTTGCGCATTCTTGAGCGCAACCGCATGCCGCAGAAGCTGGCTGCATGTTAAAAGGAGATGCTCGTGGCGTTGGTGAACGGACTATCCCTGAATTTGGTGGGATCAACCTTTGGGAGCGAAACGGTTTCGCTTGCTGGGGTGCGCTATCTTACAACGCTTGAGCTGGGCGGGATCACTTATGTTTATGCCACCTCTCACGATGCGGATACGGTGCAAGTCTTGCGTATGGATAGCGACGGGGAGCTGACCCCGCTGGGCTTTATCGAAGATGATGATCAGGTGTCGCTAAACGGGGCGCTCGCCATTCATAGCGTTGAGGTTGAGGGGCGCGCCTTTGTGCTGGTCTCTGGGCGCAATGATGGGGGATTGACGCTCTTTGAAGCCAGCGCAACCGCGCCCTACCTCACCCCTGTGGACACCGTGTTTGACCCGGAAAGTGTGATCCTCAACCTGCTTGAAGTGTGGTGCGTGGAGGTGGTCACGGTCAGCGGTGGCACCTTTGCCTATGCGGGGAGTGCCGGGGATGATGGGTTAAGCGTGTTTTCCATTTCGAGCTTAGGCCAACTGCGCAATGTACAAAATGTCTATGACATCGAAAACCCGAACTACGCTCTGCAAGATCCGCATATGATCAAGGCCTTTTCCCTGTCTGGCACAGACTATCTGGCGGTTGCTGGCCGCGGTGACAATGGGATCTCCATTTTTGAGATCGATGACCGCTCTGGGGTCTTGTCCTTTGTGACCAGCTATGTTTCGGGTTCGTCGCTCAATATGCCCTGGCAGATCGAGGCGACTGAGATTGATGGCAATGCCTATCTCTATGTGGGGCTTGAGGGCACGCATGCGATTACCGGCTTGCGCTTTGATGGGGCGAATCTGCAAGTCACGCAAACCATCGCATCACAAGCGCGACTGGATGGGGCCAATGGCATCTCCTTGATCGAGGCGGGCGGCGGCACCTTGGTCGCTGTGCACAATTATTATGCGGGCACCATCGAAGTTTTCGAGCTGGACACCGATCCGCTCTCTTTTAGCGTTGGGCAATTGTCGCCGGTGCAAACACTCGAAGCCCCTGGAACCGATGGCAGCCGTGATGGCAGTTTTGTCACTGTCGAAGGGCGCAGCTTTTTCGTAAGCGCCGGGGATGAGGGCGGCGCGCTCTCGGTGTTTCAGATGGGCGGGCTGGACGATGTGCTGAACGGAACCCAAGGCGCAGATCAGATTTACGGTTTTGAAGGGGATGACATTATCTACGCCATGGGCGGCACGGATGTGATTGATGGCGGTGAGGGGTCAGATATCATCTATGCGGGCAGCGGCGCGGATACGATTATGGCTTCTCTGGGCGATGATCACATCTATGCGGGATCTGGCTATGATTCGTTCGAGCTAGATGCGCTGAACACGCTGGAAGAGGGTCTGACGGTGGATCTCTTCAACGCACGCATGATCTTTGAAGATGGCAGCCTGCAAACGGTCTCCGGGGTTGAGCGGGTTTATGCCACCAACTACGACGATCTGCTGCTTGGGGATGATCAAGGCAATGGCTTTTATGGTCAGAGCGGCGATGATCAGATCTATGGGCTTGATGGCAATGACTTCCTCTATGGCCAGGACGGTGTGGATAAGATCATTGGCGGGGATGGCGATGACTTTATCAATGCTGGCGCGGGGGATGATACCAATGTCAATGGCGGCAGCGGCAATGACAAGATCGATGGCGGCAGCGGCAATGATGCGCTCTTTGGCGGCATCGGCGATGATGTGATCGACGGGGGCAATGATGATGATTTTGTCTACGGAAATGAAGGCAATGACACCCTGACCGGTGGCGATGGCGAGGATGATATTCGCGGCGGCACCGGCAATGACAGCCTGTGGGGCGGCAGTGGCAATGACTTTATGATGGGCGATGCGGGCGATGACGTGCTCTCTATGGGGCCGGGCAATGACACCGCATCAGGCGGAGCCGGAGCAGATGTGTTTGAATTCCGCATGAATGCAAGCGGAGGCGGCGGCTTTAACACCGTGCAGGATTTCACCGACGGCCAAGACCGGCTGGATCTGTCCGATTACGGGATCAGCTTTGCTCAGCTCGTGGTCATTGAACGCAGTTGGGGCACGCGCATTGATATGTCCGATGGCCAGCAAATCGCGCTGCAACATCTTGATGCCGGCGATTTTGACATAAGCGATGTGATTTTGTAGAGCGTTTCGCGCGGCGCATTCGTGACCTCTCTTAGGGCGATGGTTTTCCGCATAACAGCGGGGGAATTGCCATGTCTCAAATCACAATTCGCGCAGCTCTTGATGAGGATGCACCCGCGATTTGGAGCATTCTTGAGCCGGTCTTTCGCGCCGGTGACACCTATTCGATTGATCCAGATATTTCGCGCGATGCGGCCCTTGCCTATTGGCGCGGGGCTTCGCATGGGGCCTTTGTGGCAGAGAGTGAGGGCCGCGTGCTGGGCACCTATTACCTTAAGCGCAATCAAGGGGGCGGCGGCGCGCATGTGTGCAATTGCGGCTATGCCAGCCACCCAGATGCAAGGGGAAAAGGCGTAGCGCGCGCGATGATGCAGCATTCTTTTGAAGCGGCGCGCGCAGCAGGATTTCGCGCCATGCAATATAATTTCGTAGTTGCGAGCAACACCCGCGCCTTGGATATCTGGCACCGTGCAGGCTTTGAAACCGTGGGCCAACTGCCCGGCGCCTTCCTGCACCCCAGCCAGGGTTATGTGGATGCATTTGTGCTCTATAAAACCCTTTAAGCCCGGCGATCCACTGGTGATGCCATGACGATGTAAGAGGTCAGGGAACTCACTTTGGGGTGCTGGCCCACCACCTCGGTATGCAGCTCTTTATAGGCCTTGAGATCGGCGACCTCGATGCGCATCAGATATTCTGCGGTTCCGGTTATATTGTGACATTCCACGACCTGCGGGACAGCGAGCATGGCGCGCTCAAAGCTTTCTTGGGTTTTCTTGGAATGCTCAGACAGGCCCACCGCAAGATAGGCCACAAAGCCGCGCCCCATCTTTTCGCCGTCCAGCACCGCACGGTAGCCCTTGATCACCCCGATGCGCTCCAACTCTTGCACCCGGCGCAAACAGGCAGAGGGCGAAAGCGCGACCCGCCGGGCCAGCTCGGTATTGGATTGCCGCCCGTCGCGTGACAGCTCATGCAATATTTTGCGATCGATTTCGTCCATAGCCCTAGTTTGTTGCGCAGATTTAAGGGTGAGCGCTGAAATAGCAGGATAATTGTGCCGGTGTTAGCCCATTCTCGCCGCTATGACTTATGATTTGCTTACCGCCCTCGCTCTGTATTGCTTTGCCTCCTCGATCACGCCGGGGCCGAATAATATCATGCTGATGACTTCGGGCGTGAATTTCGGCTTTCTGCGCACGATTCCACATATTTTGGGCGTGGGGATTGGCTTTGTTGTGATGCTGCTTTGCGTGGGGATGGGGCTTGCTGGGATTTTTCAAAGCTGGCCGCCTGCGCAAGAGATCCTGCGCTGGGCAAGTGCGCTTTATCTGCTGTGGCTGGCCTGGAAAATCGCGACGCAACCGACAGGTCTCATTGAGGCGGGGCGTGCGGCAACGCCCATGACATTTCTGCAAGCGGCAGCATTTCAATGGGTGAACCCAAAGGTTTGGACCATGGTTGTGGGTCTGATTACACTTTACACGCCCGATCAGAGCTTTGGCAGTATCGTGAGTGTGGCCGTGGTCTTTGCCTCGATCAACATACCCTGCGTAAGCTCATGGGCACTGCTTGGACAGAGCATGTCGCGGATGCTTCGGGCTCCGGCAAAGCTGCGGGTGTTCAATGTGGTGATGGCCGTGCTCTTGGTGGCGTCGATGTACCCAGCTCTGTTTGGGGTGTAGCTTTCGCCGGGGGAGAGCTGTGCAAAACGCAACATGTGAAGATTTCGCCCAAGCTGGACGCGCCCGAGCCTGGGTGGGCGCTCCGTACTCTCTATGGCTTGAGACGCTACAAGTATTTGATATGGTTGGTCTTCTTGCAAGCGCCGCAATGCGCCCTCCCGGGGGGAGGCTCGGGCGCGTCCAGCGCATGCGCACTGGACAGGAAATTTGCGGGTATCGTTTTGCCGGACCTTTAGCCCACGACAAAATGCCCCGCGTGGCTCAATTCCACCGGAGTTGCACATCAATAATTGGAAAAGTGAGTTCGGACAGGGAACGGGCCCGTCAGACTTCGATGATCACCGCGTGTCAATAGCGGAGAAACAGCGTTTGCTCATCATTTCCTATCCGCGCCATCGTGACGAAAGAGATCTTAGTAGGGCTCCACATGCCCATGCTCCAGCCACATTGACAGCGCGCGTCTTAGAAGCTTCGTGCGAGGAGTTCTACGCGGGATTGGTTAAGATTGCGTGAGGGGAGCGTGCGGTGGCACCTGGAAACCACCCCTGCACCGTGGGGGTTTTGCACCCCCACACCCCCGCAAGGTATTTTTAGCCAAATGAAGGGGGGCGCGTTTGGTAGGTTGCGGTTTTTTTTTGTTAGAGCAGAAAACGACCACGTTGAGCCAACTTGATCTGTTTTCACTCTAGATGTGCGGCTTTGGTGCGGCTTCGTGCCCAGAATCGCCTGAATTTGGTTCCCCTTTGGGCTCGATCAGCAGGATTTTGGCTTCTTTTTCAGCTCTGGGGCGGTGAACAACCCCTTTGGGAACTACGAATAATTCACCCGCCTTTATTGTGCGAGACGGCTCTCCTTCGATGTCCATCTCGATTTCTCCTTCTAAAACAAGGAAAAAATCATCCGTGGTATCGTGCTTATGAAAGGGATATTCGCCTTTGATCTTTGCTACCATTACCTCGTTGTCATTGTAATCTGCTATGACATGAGGATCCCAATGGGTTGAAAACTGGCGGAGTTTCTCTTCAAGGCTGACGGCTTTCATTCTAGTGTTCCTTCCTGTGCAATTGCGCAATTCTTTCAGACAAAAGACATTCCGGCAATAGCAGTAGAAAGAACGGTCGTAACCTTCTGTGTAACCGGTTGGGTAAGCTTTGAGTAATTACGAGGCCATTTGGGTTACTCACAAAGCCCAGACGCGAGAATATGTTGCACCAGCTCTGCCGTCTCTGGATCAAACCCTGCGCTGCCCGTGCCGCGGATCACTTGGCAAAAATCCGTGGCCTCAATGCCAAATCCGGCGCGCCCGAGTGCATTGTAGCTGAGGGGCAATCCGGCGTTGTGCAGGTTTGCTTGGCCCGCGGGCAGGGCACGTTCAGCGGTTAAGCTGGCCTGATATTCGTGAATTTGCCCGTTAATTTCCCCCAGGCTTGCGAGCGCAGAGAGGGGGGGTGCTGTCAAAATGGCCGCGAGTAGAGAGGCTCTCATCATATTGAATTTACCCGATTCTTTTTGCAGGCGCAGGGGTAACCCGCAGCTATGGCAAAAGATTGAAGAAACCGTGTCGCTGGGGCGGTTTACAAATGGTTGACCTGGGGCAAGCGGGCGGGCACACAGGCGCTTAAGGGCATCAGGGAGGCTTGCAAAAGATGGATATTCAATCGGAAAACACCTGTTTTGATGGGGTGCAGGGGGTTTACACGCATGCCTCTAAGGTTTGCGGCTGCGATATGACATTTGGTCTGTTCCTGCCCGCCGAGGCTAAGGGTGGTCCGGTGCCGCTGCTCTGGTATCTTTCAGGGCTGACCTGCACCCATGAAAACGCCATGACCAAGGCGGGCGCGCAGGCTTGGGCGGCAGAGCAGGGCATTGCTTTGGTCTTTCCCGATACCTCGCCGCGCGGCGCTGGCGTTGCCGATGATGAGGCCTATGATCTGGGCCAGGGCGCGGGGTTCTATGTGAATGCCACGCAAGCGCCTTGGGCAGCGCATTTCCAGATGTGGGATTATGTGGCTGACGAGCTGCCGCAGCTTTTGGGGGAGAATTTCGCGGTGGATCTTGAGCGTCAATCTATCACCGGACATTCTATGGGCGGGCATGGGGCTTTGACCTTGGCGATGGGCCTGCCGGGGCGGTTCCGCTCGGTGTCTGCCTTTGCGCCGATCTGCAACCCGACAGCCGCCGATTGGGGGCGCAAACAGCTGAGCGCCTATCTTGGCGCGGATGAGGCGGCTTGGGCAAACCATGATGCCACGCTGATGATGCGCGCGCGCGGGTTTGACGGGCCGATCCTGGTGGATACGGGCACCAAAGATCAGTTCATTGATTTGCTGAAACCAGAGGCCCTGAGTGAAGCCATTGCCGCCCGCCGCCAGCAAGCCAGCTTGCGCCTGCAGCCCGGTTATGATCACAGCTATTTCTTTGTTTCGACCTTTATGGAGGAGCATATCGCCTTTCACGCCGAGGCGCTTTACGCGTGAGCATTATCTATGTGGATGCCGATGCCTGCCCGGTAAAGGGCGAGGTGGAACGCGTTGCGACAAGGCACAAAATCCCGGTCAAGCTCGTCGCCAATGGCGGGCTGCGCCCCAGTCAGAACCCGCTGATTGAGGTGGTCGTGGTGCCCGAGGGGCCGGATGTGGCCGATATCTGGATTGCTGAGCGCGCCGGGCCGGGCGATGTTGTGATCACAGGGGATATCCCACTGGCGGCACGCGCTGTTGAAACCGGGGCGCTGGTGCTGAAACATAATGGCGAGCGGCTCACTCAGGCCAATGTGCGCGAGGCGCTTGCCATGCGCGATTTGATGGCCGATCTGCGCAGCGCCGACCCATTTCGCCAAGGCGGCGGGAAGGGCTTTACAAAAGCGGATCGCAGCCGTTTTCTGGACGCATTGGAACGCATGCTTCGCGAGGTGAGCAAATGACAATCAAGGCCGTGGTATTTGATATTGGCAATGTGCTGATTGAATGGCAGCCCGAGCGCTTTTATGACAAGACCATTGGCCCGGCGCGGCGTTTGGCGATGTTTGCCGCGCTTGATTTGCATGACATGAATGAGCAGATCGACCGGGGCGCGCCCTTCAAAGAAACCATCTATGCAACGGCTGAGGCGAACCCGGATTGGGGCGATGAGATCCGCATGTGGCATGACCATTGGATCGAGCTGGCCTCGCCGGTGATTGATCACTCGCTGCGGCTGATGAAGGCGTTGCAGGCCAAGGGCATGCCGGTGTTCTCGCTCACCAATTTTGGTGTGGGCAGCTATGATTTTGCCGCCAGTCATTACCCGTTTCTGCGCGAATTTGATCGGGATTTTATTTCTGGTCATATGAAGGTTACCAAGCCCGATGCGCGGATTTATGAGATGCTAGAGCAGGCCTCGGGGCTCTCTGGTGCGGATCTGATTTTCACCGATGACCGGGGCGATAATATCGAAATGGCCGCCAAGCGCGGCTGGCGCACCCATTTGTTTGAGGGGCCAAAGGGCTGGGCGGATCGGCTTGTGGCCGAGGGGCTGTTGAGCGACGCAGAGGCGGCATGAGCATTCCTTATATCTCCTTTGACGCCGCCGATTCGTCGCTGGATTGGCTCGAGCTGACAGATGCCTTGGCGGCGGGCCATGATCTGCCCAAGGCGGAGATTGGCGATACATTTCTCTATCGGGGCAAGGATACGCTGCTCTCGCGCGCAGCTTGGATTGATGGGCTTGGGGTGGCGGTGAAATCGGCCACGGTGCTGCCGGGCAATCCCGCCAAAGGGCGCCCGATGATCAATGGCGCGGTGAATGTGTTTTCTGATGAGAGCGGCGAGATCGAGGCGATCTTGGATTTTCATCTGGTGACCAAATGGAAAACTGCCGGGGATAGTCTGCTTGCGGCCCGGCGTCTTGCGCGTCCAGATAGTCGGCGGATTCTGATCGTGGGGGCAGGCACCGTGGCGCGCAACCTGCATAGCGCTTACTCTGCGGCCTTTCCCGATGCTGAATTCACTGTCTGGAACCGCACCCGCGCCAAGGCGCAAGAGATGGGCCTGCCGGTGGCGGATGATCTGGCCGAAGCGGTCGCGCGCGCGGATATCGTCACCTGCGCCACCATGAGCCTTGAGCCTGTGATACGCGGCGACTGGCTCAGCCCCGGCACCCATGTTGACCTGATCGGAGCCTACCGCCCGGATATGCGCGAGGCGGATGATAGGGCCCTAAAGCGCGCGCGCATCTTTGTAGATAGCTATGACACCACGATTGGGCATATCGGAGAGATCGAAATCCCCTTGCAAGCGGGCGTGATCACACGGCAAGATCTGCGGGCCGATTATTACGAACTCGATACCTTCACCCGCCAAAATGACCAGGAAATCACCCTGTTCAAAAACGGCGGCGGCGCGCATCTCGATCTGATGACAGCGCGCTATATCCTGGAAAAGTGGCGGGCTTAGTGAGGTGTCGCCCAAGCTGGACGCGCCCGAGCCTGGGTGGGCGCTCCGCACTTGCCACAGGTTGAGATACGGTAAAACACTCATACTGGATCGCTTTTAACGGACACCGCAATGCGCCCTCCCGTGGGGCTATCAGATTCACACATTTTGATTGCCTCTCGGGATCATGCTTTTTTCGAGGGCAGCGCCGTGTTTGAGGGTTTGGAACTCTGTCCATCCGCGCAGGATGACAATGGGGCCAGGCTTGCCGTAGTAGCCGGTCCAGCCGCCCAGCCTTGCGCAGACCCATGTGGCGAAGGCGAGGCTTCCTGGCGGATGCGGGTTCTTCTGCCTTGCTGTTGCGCCCTCGAGATCGCGGCTGGTGGCTTCGAGCAGTGGCAGGTCCTGCGGATCGAAGGCGTCCGTCATCGGGCGCAGGGCCGGTCCGCCGCGTTCGCCGGTCATTTGCATGACGACGCAAGCGGCGATGAAACAGGCCAGCACGAGGCGGTTGCGGGGCTCTTCATCTCGGATCCGCAGGCTTTCAATATCGAAGCCCTTGCGTTTCATTGTGCGGAAGACGTCTTCGATTTTCCAACGTTTGGCGTAGCGGGCGGCGATATCGAGCGCGTCTGCCACGGTGTCGACTGGCAATGTGGTCAACAACCTCCAGTGCAGCGGTTTTTCCCCCTCCGGCGGGGTTTCCTCGCACAGATCGACATAGGTCATGTGTACCGGATTGGGGCAGGTTTTGCGGTTTTCGCGCGGTGGCCGCAGCTCGAGCCGAGCGAAGCGCACCGAAAGCTGGGCTTGGCGCGCCGCGCGACCGGGCCGAGCGGGCAAGTCGAGCGCCGCATAGCCCAGACGCGGGCCAGAGGCGATCTGCTCCGCCAGCTTGCCGCCGCCCACGAGCACGCGGTCATGCATGGCGCGCACCAGCAGATCTATATGGGCCGGACGGTGAGCGAAGAGTTCGAACATGTCGGCCTCTCGGTCGGCAACCACCGTGACCCGTGCCGCGCCCGCCATCTGCCCGGCCTTTTGCGTCGCGTGCAGCCAGCGCACGCTCTGGCGGTCCGCGAATTCCCGACTGTGGCGGCTCGCCTTGCCGCCCGTCGTCCGTTCCAAGAACTGCGCATCCAGCGCGCCCAGAACCGCCCCACTGCCCGCATCCACCGCGATCATCGCGTGCAAATAACTGCCACCTCCCCCACAGGATTGCGTCACCGTGGTGTCCTGGATCGCCAGAATGTCGCGGCCTTTACAGGCGCCTTGAGCGCGTTCGAAAGCCGTAGCGCTCATCTCATCCAGCGTCACGGCCGGGTTTCGCAGGAACCGCGTGAAGCGGATCTCACCAGCGCGATCCCCGCCCAGACGCCGCACCCGAACCCCGCGCCCACCATGCGACACAAGCCGCGCCAACAAATCGGCCCCCCTTTTTCCAGCCGCCGATCCCCGAAACCGCCTAAGCTCAAACCCATGACACCCTCCATTTTCCGAAAGGGAATCAGAGCCATTCACCAATTGCAACATAGATGTGTGAACTTCATAGCCCGTGGGGAGGGTCGGGCGCGTCCAGCGCTGCGCACCGGACAGGACATTTGCGGGTATCGCTTCGTCACAAAAACACAGGCTCAAGCAGGTTGCGCGGCCAGGGGCTTTTCGCGGATGGGCAAATGCACCAGGGCTGAGAATGCTCCTACCGCTACGCCAACCCACCACACAGCCGTGTAATCTCCGTAAACGTCATAAAGCCGCCCGCCCAGCCACACGCCTAAGAACGAGCCAAGCTGATGGGAAAAGAACACAATCCCGTAGAGCGTGCCCATATAGCGCAACCCATAAATATGCGCGATCAGCCCAGAGGTCAGCGGCACCGTCGCCAGCCAAAGCGAGCCCATGCTCACCGAAAACAGCAGCACGGTCATTGGCGTGATGGGAAACAGGATGAACAAAGCGGCGATAATCGTGCGGCCCGTATAGATCCCCGCCAGCAGATATTTCTTGGAATAATGCTTGCCCAGCCAGCCCGCCAGCAAGGTGCCCGCGATATTTGCCAGCCCGATCAGGCCAATCGCATAGGCTCCGAGCTGAGAGGTGCTGGAAATGCCGATCCGGTCCAGCAAAGAGCCCGCCGCGATGGGGCCGCAGAACTCGGTAATCATGGGTTGGAAATGCGCGGTCATAAAGGCCAGCTGATAGCCGCAGGAAAAGAAGCCCAGGAAGATCAACGTATAAGAGGGGTCTTTGAAGGCTTTGACCAGGATTGCGCCTAGGCTTTCTTCGAGCTCGGCTTTGCTCGCTGAAGCCGGGGCGCGCATGAAGGGCAGCATGAACATGGCGCACAAAATTGCGGCGGCAAAGACCAAGAACACCGATTGCCAGGGCATGATCGAAAGAAGGAACTCTGCCGTAGGCGCACCCACCACTTGCCCGGCAGAACCTGCGGCAGTGGCAATTGCCAGGGACATAGAGCGGTTCGCATCAGAGGAGGCCCGCCCCACAACCGCCAAGATCACGCCAAAGCCTGTCCCCGCAATGCCAAAACCCACCAGCCACGCATAAAGCTGATGCTCCAGCGGCGTTGTGGACCAAGCCGACAGCACCATCCCGGCCGCGTAAGCCAGCGCACCCAGGATAATCGCTTTGCGATCACCTATCTTTTCGGCAATAGCCCCAAAAATCGGCTGCCCTACCCCCCAAGCCAGGTTCTGTATCGCAATCGCCAGCGAGAAATCGGTGCGCAGCCAGTTAAATTCACTCGCAACCGGGATCTGAAACGCGCCAAACGACGCCCGGATCGCAAAGCTGACCAGCATGATAAGGCAGCCCACAATAAGAACGGGCGTAAAAAGCGGGGCGGAGCTACGATCTGTCATGGCGCGATGTTGCGCGGAAATGGTTGGAGGTCAAACGAAAATTCTGCGGCTTGGTCATGCTTCGGCTGGAAATTCAGATCATGATTGATTAATGATCGCTTTACACTTTTCGTGGTAATTCCCAACAGACCATAGCCTTGACTGCGACATTAGTGACACATATGCTTCGTATCCGGTGTCGAAACCATGTGTATAGTACGAGTGAAGGCGCGCTTGCTGCAGCTGCTGGGTCAGGAGGACAATCATGCCGCAAAGGCAACACTGCTTGAAGATCTCGCAAGATGCTGCAAATGCGAGGGGGGAGTGATGGACCATTCGATCGAGTCCGTGAAGGTGGCAAACACGTTTGTAGAGCGTTTTGGGGAAGATGGGACTATCTCTCACATGAAGCTCCAGAAGCTTTGCTATTACGCCTATGGCTGGTGGCTTGCGCTTTGCCCCAATGATCCCCCATTGATGCAAAGCAAGCCCCAGGTTTGGAAACTAGGGCCGGTTTTCCAGCCAGTGTACTCGGCGTATGCATCCCATCGCAGTTCTCAGATTCTCGCTAACCAGATCAAATCTGTGGGTCCATTTAGATCTGCGGAAACAATTTCGCGGTCAGATAATTACGAAAGCCAAATCATTGATTGGATTTGGGGGAGGTACGGCCATTTTACCGGGATTCAATTGTCCGACATGACCCACGAGCCTGGAACGCCTTGGCACAAAAAAGTTGTCGAAAAGAACTTTGTTGTCCCAAGGTTTACGGAGTTAACCGATGACGAAATCCGACCGTACTTTTTGGCTTTGGGCAAAAAAGAAGGATTCATCTCAGCCTGAGGATAGCTGGCTTATTGATGAAACCCCAAGCGGCCCAGAGGAAGAATGGCATTTTGAGCACCCTCTAGCCCATGTCTCGGAGACAGATACGCGCGATGCGTTGGAAAACCATGACTATAGTCTGGATATTGAGGGCAAAGAAGATTTTCGCAAGTTTGCAAAGCGAGTCGGTTGGGGGTGGACACTTCTGCTTGTAATAGTTGTCTTGGCTCAAGGTTTTGACTTCATCCCATTCACTCTCAAGACAGAAGAATTTATCGCGGTTGTCACTACAACAACGGCCAGCATCTTCGGCCTAACTTACGTTGTCGGGCGTTATCTCTATGGCTCCAAAGCGTATGTGTCCAAAACAGCAGCTGGGGACAGTGTGGCTCCTAAATAAACTGATCGTTTTGCTTGCCAACTCAAGCCAAGATTCCACCCACCATTTTCTGCCCTTGCGAGCCCGCTTGGCCTTCGATATGCGAAAGGGAAGAATTCCGGGGAGATTATTATGCTGAAAAAGCACTACGATAAGTCGAAATTACCCAGCCGTCACGTGACCGAAGGTCCAGAGCGCGCGCCGCATCGCTCTTATTATTATGCCATGGGCATGACCGAGGATGAGATCCACCAGCCGCTTGTTGGTGTTGCGACCTGCTGGAATGAGGCCGCGCCCTGTAACATTTCGCTGAACCGTCAGGCTCAGGCGGTGAAGATGGGTGTGAAATCCGCCTTTGGCACGCCGCGTGAGTTTACAACCATCACGGTGACCGATGGGATTGCGATGGGCCATGAGGGCATGCGCTCTTCCCTTGCCAGCCGCGAAGCCATTGCCGACACGGTCGAGCTGACCATGCGCGGGCATTGCTATGATGCGCTTGTGGGGCTTGCGGGCTGCGATAAATCCTTGCCCGGCATGATGATGGCGATGATCCGTCTGAATGTGCCCTCTGTTTTCCTTTATGGCGGCTCGATCCTGCCGGGCAAAGCGCCCAACAATCCCGAAGTGCCTGCCGATTTCGCCAGCCGCGATCTGACCGTGCAGGATATGTTCGAGGCGGTTGGGCGTCACCAAAACGGCACCATGTCCGATAAGGCGCTGGATGTGCTGGAACGTGTCGCTTGCCCTTCTGCCGGGGCCTGCGGGGGCCAGTTCACCGCGAACACGATGGCCTGTGTTTCTGAGGCGATTGGCCTTGCGATCCCTAACTCCTCCGGTGCGCCCGCGCCCTATGAGAGCCGCGATCAATATGCCGAAGCCTCTGGCGCCGCCGTGATGAACCTGATCGAGAAAAACATCCGCGCCCGCGATATCTGCACGCGTGAGGCCTTTATCAATGCCGCGCGCGTTGTGGCCTGCACCGGCGGGTCCACCAATGCCGGTCTGCACCTGCCTGCCATGGCGCATGAGGCGGGGATTGAGTTTTTCTTGGATGATGTTTGCGAGATCTTCCGCGACACGCCTTATTTCGTCGATCTGAAACCCGGCGGGCAATATGTGGCCAAAGATCTCTATGAGGTGGGCGGCGTCTATGTGGTGATGAAAGAGCTGCGCAAAGCGGGGCTGATCCATGAGGATTGCATGACCGCTTCGGGCTATTCCATCGGCGAAGAGCTGGACAAGATCGAGCTAGAGGCAGATGGCAAAGTGATCCACCCGGTCTCAAACCCGCTGACCAAGACCGGCGGTGTTGTGGGGCTGAAAGGCAATCTGGCTCCCGAGGGCGCGATTGTGAAAGTGGCGGGCATTGAAACGCAGCACCAGCGCTTTGTCGGCCCGGCCCGTGTGTTTGAGTGCGAGCAAGACGCTTTTGAGGCCGTGCAAAACCGGGCCTATGAAGAGGGCGAAGTGATCGTGATCCGCAATGAAGGCCCTGCAGGTGGTCCTGGCATGCGCGAGATGCTGGCAACCACGGCGGCTCTGTCCGGGCAAGGCATGGGCAAAAAGGTCGCGCTGATCACCGATGGGCGCTTTTCTGGCGCAACGCGCGGATTTTGCGTCGGCCATGTGGGACCAGAGGCCTATCACGGCGGGCCCATCGCGTTGCTGCAAAATGGCGATATCATCACGATTGATGCGATCAATGGGGAACTTTCCGTGGATCTGAGCGATGACGAGCTTACCGCGCGCAAAGCCGCCTGGGCCGGTCCGCGTGAGACGATCTATGCCTCCGGTGCGCTTTGGAAATACGCACAGCTTGTTGGCGCAACCTATAAGGGCGCGGTCACCCATCCGGGCGGCCAGGCGGAAAAACATGACTATATGGACCTTTAAGCGGTCCGCTCTTGCCCTGGCGCTTTTGGCCCTGTCTGCATGCGAGATGCCGACGGGGAACGAAAGTGATGCGTTTAAGGCGGCAACCTTGATGGGCGGTGCGCTCTTTGTAGAGCCGCCCACGGGCTATTGTGTGGATCCAATTTCCTTGCGCCGGAACTTTGCGCTGATGGCGCGGTGTGACACGCTTGGAGGCGCGGCATCGCGCAAGGGCGCCTTGGGGCTTTTGACTGTATCGGTTGCGCCGATGCCAGAGGGGGTGTCGATTGAGCAGGCCCTGCCACAGATGATCCGTGAGGGCGAAACCTATATCCGGGCGGTCTCTCATGGCTCGTTCCGCGCGGTGCTGATTCACGGGAAAACCCCGACTGGCACCGATGCGCGGCATTGGCGTGGTTTGACGAGCACGGGCGATTATATGGTGCAACTCTCCGCCTTTGGTCCAGAGGGTGGCCCAATGGCCGGGCGGCAGGGGGCTCAGCTCCTTGCGCTGCTCTCGCGCCAAGTGGCCGAGGTGAACCGGCGCGAGGCCCAATGATCCCCAAAAGCAGCGATTGGGCCTGGCACCCGCTTGCGCCCGATGACCTGCTTTTGGCTCAGCCCTTGCTGTGTGATGATGCTCAGACGCGCCTCACGCCTTTAATTTCGCTGCACCATGATGGCGGGGCAGGGCAGGTGCGCGCCGCTCCGCCGCTTTGCGTGAGTTGTGCGGATTTTACAGGCAGCTTTGTCTCTGTGGTGATGGATCTGCCCGAGAATGGGGCGAAAGGGCTGACCTCGCAGCACATTCTACAGCTCGATTTTGAGGCGGAAGCCGCAGGAGAAACCTACGCCCGCGTCAACCTGCGCCAGGGCCCAAACACGCGCCAAATCACGCTTGATTTGACCGATGCGCGCTGTGCCGAGTTCGATCTTTACTACGCCGATATGAGCGCACGGACCGTGGATAGCGCCTGGGTCGATTTAATCTTTTCGCTCCCCTCAAACCCAATTGAGATCACCGCGCTGACCCTCTCACGCCGCAGACGCCTGCCATTTTGAAAAATCACTGCAAAACGCAACTTGCACCGATGTTGCTATAGCTGGACGCACCCGAGCCTGGGTGGGCGCTCCTCAATCTCTATGGCTTGCCACATCTCAATCCTTTGAAACCTAACCGATTATAGCTAGCCCCGCAATGCGCCCTCCCGGGGGAGGCTGTCGCCAATGGTTGCTCGAACCGGTGGCGCAAACATTGGCAACCGCGTCCAGCGCTGCGCGTGGACAGGATATTTGCGGGTATCGTCTTGCTGCGACCTTTCTAATCACGTCCCGCGCGGCTTTGCGCGCAAGGTCGGGGCGCTTTGGGTTGGATCTTCGGGCCAGGGATGTTTGGGATAGCGCCCGCGCATGTCTTTGCGCACATCCGCGTAGCTGGTTTTCCAAAAGGCGGGCAGATCTTGGGTGACCTGAACCGGGCGGCCCGCAGGGGAGAGCAGCGAAACAATGAGCGGCGTGCCCGAGACCATTGGGTGCTGCGTCACGCCAAACATCTCTTGCAAGCGTAGCTCGATCTTGGGGCGCTCGCCGCTGTAATCAATGGGGATCTTTCGACCCATCGGCGTGACAAAGCTGGGTGGAACGGCCTTGTCCAGCGCTTGAGTTTGCGACCAATCGAGCATGGCTTGCAGGGCGGGGAGCAGATCAAACCCCTTCCAATCCTCTTTACTGCGCAGTCCAAAAACATGCGGCAGCAGCCACTCCTCTAGGCTCTCCAGCAAAGCCGCCTCCGACATATCCGGCAGATCCAACTCGCTTGCCAGCCCCACCCGCGCCCTCAGCCGCTCTGCCGCCGGAGAAAAGCGCAGGCCCAACTGGCGCACCCCATCCAGAAAGGCCGCAGCAATCTCCGCATCCGGGGCGTCTTTCCAGATTTGATCTTGTAGGGCAATCGCGCCGAAACGTTCTTGTTTGCGCGCACGAACGCGCCCCTCGCGGCGGGACCACTCGCAGATATGATGCCATTTGATTTGATCCTCGAACAGCGCGCGCAGACTGCTTTCAGCGATCAGAATAGCTTGACGAATGCGGGCGTTGCGGCCCTCCCCATCCAAATCTGTTGCCACAATCAAGCGCTGCCCCCCAAGCGCATCGTCGGGTTCAAACTGCGCGCCCCGCCCGCCGGAGAGCAGATAATGCGGGGCCTCCCCTGTGCGGCGCAAGCCAATGCGATCAGGATAGGCCAGCGCCGCCATTTCCGCCGGATCATCCAGGGTTTTGCCCTTTGGGGCGAGCTTTGCCAGCCGCTTGGCCTCAACGCGAATACGGCTGAGCGCGGGGGCCTTGTCACCGCCTGCCAGAGCCTTGAGCCGCGCCAGTAAATCAGAGCCCGCCGCGCGCAAAGGATCACGGTCAGACAAAAGCGCCGCCAGCATCGCCGCGTCCGGCCCTGCCACGCTCAGCATATGCGCAAGGCGCGGATGTAGCGGCAGCTTGGCAAGCGCGCGCCCATGGGCGGTGATGCGTTTGCTTTCATCCAGAGCGCCAAGCATGGTGAGCAGATTTTGCGCCTCGCTATAGGTCCCGGCATTGGGCTGGCTCAGCAAGGACAGCTCACCCGGCGCACTGCCCCAAGCCGCAAGCTCCAAAGCCATCGGGGCCAGATCCGCCGTTTCAATCTCTGCCGGGGGGAAGGCACGGCGCGCGCCCTCTTCGCCCTTGGTCCAGAGCCGATAGCAAATTCCGGGCCCAACACGCCCTGCGCGCCCTGCACGTTGATCAGCCTCAGCCTTGGCGGCTTTTTCGGTGATCAGCTGGGACATGCCAGAGCTTGGATTGAACCGAGCCCGCCGGGCAAAACCTGCATCAATCACCACTTTAATATCAGGTATGGTCAGCGAGGTTTCTGCAATCGAGGTGGCCAGAACGATCTTGCGCCCCGCCTCAAGCGGCTTGGTGGCACGTTGCTGCTCGGCAAAGGGAAGCGCCCCATAAAGCGGCATCACCTGACACTCTTTGGGCAAGGACAGCGCGGCGAGCGTGCGGCGAATTTCTGGCTCACCGGGTAGGAACACCAGCACACCACCCGTCGTCTCAGCCACAGCGCTTTGGATCAGAGCATGCAGCACCGGCTCCCATCGCTTGGCGGCAGGCTTTTCCAGATGCCGGATCTCAACGGGGTAGCTGCGCCCCTCAGAGGTGAGCACCGGTGCGCTCATCAGTTCGGCCACGGGGCCAGCATCCAAGGTCGCGGACATCACTAAAAGCTTGAGATCCTCGCGCAAGATACTGGCGCTTTCCAGGCACAAAGCCAGCCCCAGATCAGAGATCAGCGAGCGTTCGTGAAACTCATCAAAGATCACCAGCCCCACGCCGCTCAGCTCAGGATCGCTTTGAAGGCGGCGGGTGAGAATGCCTTGCGTGACCACTTCGATCCGGGTCTGGGCGCTGGTTTTGCTCTCCCCGCGCATGCTGTAGCCCACCACATCGCCAAGCGGGCTGCCATGCAGCTGCGCAATGCGGGCGGCGGCCATACGCGCGGCCAAGCGGCGGGGCTCAAGCATCACGATACGCCCCGCGATATGGGGCAGCAAATGCAGTGGCACCAGCGTCGTCTTGCCCGCACCCGGAGGCGCCTGCACCACAGCGCGCCCCGTCTGGGTGAGCACGCCCGCGATTTGCTCAAGGATCTCTTGGATGGGATAAGCCATGCGGGGCCTTCTAGCGCAAATTGGCGCGCAGGAAAACCGCCGCTTGCCCTTGGCGCGATATCAAGGCATGAGCGGGGCATGAAGTTAGACGATCTCAAAGAGCGCCTGATAAAAGGCGAGCGGCGGGCCCTGGCGCGGGCGATTACCCTGGTTGAGAGCGCGCGCGCGGATCACCGGCAGCAGGCGACGCAATTGCTGGAAAACCTGCCGCGCGAGTGCCAAGCGATGCGCATTGCGCTTTCGGGCACGCCGGGGGTGGGCAAATCCACCTTTATTGAAAGCTTTGGCATGATGCTGGTGGAGCAAGGGCTCAAGGTCGCAGTGCTGGCGATTGATCCCTCTTCGGCGCGCACCGGGGGCTCGATCTTGGGTGATAAGACCCGCATGGACCGGCTATCACGACATAAGGGGGCCTTTATTCGCCCCTCGCCCTCGCAAAGCCATTTGGGCGGCGTCGGGCGGCGCACCCGTGAGGCGGTGGCACTGTGCGAAGCGGCGGGCTTTGATGTTGTGCTGATCGAAACCGTGGGCGTGGGCCAGTCTGAAACCGTGGCGGCGCAGCTGAGTGACTTGTTTGTGCTTTTGATCGCGCCTGCGGGCGGGGATGAGCTGCAAGGGGTCAAGCGCGGCATTATGGAAATGGCCGATATGATCCTGGTCAATAAGGCTGATGGCGATCTGAAACCGGCGGCGATGCGCACCTGTGCCGATTATTCCGGCGCGCTGCGGCTCATGCGTAAACGGGCGCAAGATCCTGAAAGCTTCCCCAAGGCAATGATGGTCTCGGCCCTGGCTGAGGGCGGGCTGGAGCAGGCCTGGGAGGCGATGCAGGAGCTGGCGAGCTGGCGGCGGCAGACGGGCGTGTGGGAGCAAACCCGCGCTCTACAAGCCCGCTATTGGCTCAGCGAAGACGTGCGTCAAGCGCTGCTGGCCCCGCTGATGACCCCGCAAGGGCGCGCTCTATTGGATGAGATGGGCGCGGCAGTCGCCACAGGCACCCAAACCCCCACAGCCGCCGCAGAGGCGGTTTTGGATCGGTTGCGCATCAAGAGCCCGTAAGCTGCGCAAAGATTACGGCTTAAGCGCCTCTTTGAAAAACGCGGCGATCGTTAAGTTTGTCTCAGCCAGAAACGCCGCCCGATCGAACCCATCTGGATCTTGGGCCGGCTCGCCAACGCTGTATGCAATTTTGCTGGGAAATGGCGAGAGAAACGCATAGTGATGCAGCCCTTCAATCACGTCATATCGATGCGCTCCAGGCAGCAGATTATGAACATTCTCAGCATGATATGGAAAGCGCAGCGCTTGATCGGCTCCGGCGCGGATCAACAGGACGGGGGTTTGAACGCGCGATAGGTCATCAAAAAGCAGCCCGACCGGCGCAGCGGCCACAACCGCCTTTATCCGTGGATCAAACACGTCTTGAGCCAAATCGACACGGGGCAGGGAATACGCAATGCGCTTTGTGCGCAGCCATAAGGGGAGCTCTGCGCCGCCCTCCTCGCCGATGCAAAACTCTGGATCGTTTTCGGCCTTCGCACAATGGAGCGCGACTTTCGTGTAATCAATCCGCCCGCCCGCAGCGGCAAGTGTCGTGAAGCCCCCAAGCGAGAACCCGAATGCGCCAATTCTCTCGGGATTGATATTTGGACCGAATTTTGCGTCTTTTAAAATGGCGTCAATTGCAGCTGAGAGCTCTTTGGGTCTGAGGATCGTGATTTCTAGCGGCTAAAATTGTCCAAGGGCCAAAGCTGGTCTCAACAGCTTCTTCCTGCGTTGGATAGAAAACCCCGATTGCAACCTCAGCCCCTGCGACCTCTGTCGCAATGCGCTGAATACCAACATTATAGTCTTTGGCCTGGGCCGAGCCCCAAGCCAGTATAAGGGCAATCGTGATTAGAAGTCTCATCTTACATCTCGCACTGGCTCTATGGTTGATTAGGTCCAGTTCAGATCAAAGAACGCGCCTAGTGATCATCAAGCGTATGAGGGATTTTATCTTTAAGGCCCCGCTTGCCGATCCCATTAGCCCTTGACGAATGAGCCCCGCTTGCCTATCAGGCCCGAACGAGATTCTAGAGCGGGGCGCAGGCCTTGCTTTATTTATTGGCCGCAGTAGTGCGCCAGAACCAAGACGAGGATGATCCCATGTCGCGTGTGTGCGAACTGACCGGCAAAGGCCCAATGACTGGCAACAATGTCAGCCATGCGAATAACAAAACCAAGCGTCGCTTTCTGCCAAACCTGAATGACGTGACCTTGCAATCTGAAACGCTGGGCCGTGGCGTCAAGCTGCGCATCTCTGCCCATGCTCTGCGCTCTGTGGATCACCGCGGTGGTCTGGATGCGTTTTTGATGAAGGCCAAAGACGCTGAGCTCAGCGCAACAGCTCTGAAAGTCAAGAAAGAGATCAAGAAAGCGCAAGCCGCCGCTTGATTTCTTGAGCATTCCTATCCGGCCCCGCAAGCTACAGCCTGCGGGGTTTTTTGGCTTTATCTGGCTTATCCGCAATCGCGCCCCCTTCATTTGGCTAAAAATACCTTGCGGGGGTGTGGGGGTGCAAAACCCCCACGGTGCCAAAATTCGCGCTTGGTGCCGTGTCAGCCTGCGTCTTTGTAATTCACCGTTTTGGTGTCATAGCCCACATCTGTGGTTTCGCGGCGGATGATCAGGCGGTTGAGCGCGTTCACATAGGCCTTAGCCGAGGCCACAACCGTGTCTGTATCCGCCGACTGGCCCGTGGCGGTCTTTCCGTCCTCTTCAAGGCGCACGCTCACCGTGGCTTGGGCATCTGTGCCCGCTGTCACCGCATGTACCTGATAAAGCTGCAACCGCGCTGTGTGTTTGAACAGGGCTTTCACCGCGTTAAAGGTCGCATCCACCGGACCATCCCCGGTTGCGGTGACGCTATGATCCGCCCCGTCGATTTCCAGCACCAGTTCTGCTTGCTGAGGCCCCTGCGTGCCGCAGACAACTCTCAGGGATTTGATCTTGAGATGCTCGGCTTGATCCTCGGCGGCCGCGTCCCGCATCAACGCAATCAGGTCATCGTCAAAGACCTCTTTCTTGCGATCCGCCAGTTCTTTAAAGCGCACGAACACGTCTTTAAGCTGATTATCCCCGAGCTCAAAGCCCAGATCATTCAACTTGGCGCGCAGCGCGGCGCGGCCCGAATGCTTGCCCAGAGGCAGCGATGTGCCTGCCAGTCCCACATCTTCGGGGCGCATGATTTCAAAGGTTTCGGCGTTTTTCAGCATGCCATCTTGGTGAATGCCGCTTTCATGTGCAAAGGCGTTTTTGCCCACAATCGCCTTGTTAAATTGCACCGGAAAGCCCGACACGGTGGAAACGCGCCGCGAGATATGCATGATCTTTTTGCTATCGATTTCGGTGTGAAAGGGCATGATGTCATTGCGCACTTTCAGGGCCATCACCACCTCTTCCAGAGCGGTATTGCCCGCGCGCTCGCCCAGGCCATTGATCGTGCATTCGATCTGCCGTGCGCCTGCTTCAACGGCTGCCAAAGAGTTCGCTGTCGCCATGCCCAGATCATTATGGCAATGGGTGGCCCAGATCACATCGCGCCCGCCCTCGACCTCTTCGATCAGCCGGGCAATGAGCTGAGCGCTTTCACGCGGCGCGGTATAACCCACCGTGTCGGGAATGTTGATCGTGGTGGCGCCGCTGGCAATGGCAATAGTGCAGACACGCTTGAGATAGTCCCATTCTGTGCGGGTGGCATCCATGGGCGACCATTGCACATTGTCACACAGATTACGGGCATGGGAAACCGTTTCAGCAATCCGATCCGCCATCTCATCCATGGTCAGATTCGGAATGGCGCGGTGCAGCGGCGAGGTGCCGATAAAGGTGTGAATGCGTGGGGATTTCGCGTGCTTCACCGCCTCCCAACAGCGGTCAATATCGGGAAGCTGCGCCCGCGCCAGCCCGCAAATGGTGGCGTTCTGGCTGCGCTCGGCGATCTGAGAAACGGCGGCAAAATCGCCCTCAGAAGCGATGGGAAAGCCTGCCTCGATAATATCGACGCCCATCTCATCAAGCAGCTGGGCAATCTCCAGCTTTTCGTCATGGGTCATGGTCGCGCCGGGGGATTGTTCGCCATCGCGCAAGGTGGTGTCAAAAATGAGCACGCGGTTCGGATCGTTTGTCATGGGTATATCTCGTGTTCTCGCCAATGTCCTGGCCTGTCTCTTGAGTGCGAATCTCTTGGGTGCGATCAGGCCTCCTCTGAGCGGACGCACCCGCAGGGCACGCTCAGAGGCGCGATAGGCATAGCAGACCCAGGGCGCAAAGACGCGCAGCAGCGATATGTTGGGTCATCCTCATGGGGACAGTTATACCGAGGGAAAGGTAAATGAAAAGTGGAAAATTTCCTGGTATGTGGAGCATGCTATTTCTTATGTGTCTCATAAACGCAGCCAAACCGGGCGCGTTGCGGGAATTGTTAAATTCGTGTTTGATACTAAAACGTTGCTACTTTCGCTGAGAGCGAACAAAAATCTTGACTTTGGGAGCCATGAATACTAGGAATATCTTGCATTATGACCGGCGCTCCCTGGCTTGACCTTGTGTTCTTGTTACAGCCCGGTCTTCTTATTTAAAGATAGATGTTTTGGCTAGGCTCCCGTATCCTAAGCGCTATTCTACTGTCGATGAATGTCTTGATTTGATGGCATCTCGTGGCATGACCATCCCTGATAGAGACTATGCGCGCCGCCTGGTTGAGAGAATTGGCTACTATCGTTTAAGTGCGTTCTACTATCCGTTTCGCGATTTTTGCACTTTGCCCCAAAGCGGAAATAAGGTTCGATGTGATCGGTTTCGTGCGGGGACCAGCTTTGACCACGTTGTTCAATTCTATCTTTGGGATAAACGTATACGCCTTGAGATCACGGACGCTATCGAGCGCATCGAGATAGCAATCCGCGCTTACATCGTTGATGTTCTCGGCGCGATAAATATGCATGGGCATCGCGATCTGCGCTCATACAAACCGAGTGTTAGAGAGCGAGACGCCGATGGGGACACCCCCATTGAACGGTTCACTGAAAAGCTGGGCGAGGCTTTCCGAAGATCAAAAGCGGACTATGCAAAACATTTTCGGAGAAATTATCTTGGGGATCCGCCAATCTGGGTTGAGGCTGGCACATGGGATTGGGGGAACATGACGTTTATTCTCCAGCATCTGCAAGATAAACACAAAGACGCAATAGCTGCGCGAATTCACCCCAACTTACAATCAAAGACTTTGGAAAGTTGGGTTAATGCGCTCAATGATCTGCGAAATGACTGCGCGCACCATTCTCGCGTGTGGAACAAGAACTTGACCAATAGCCCTGGCCTCCCAAAAGGGTCGGATTTTGGAGAATTCCAACATCTCAGAGACAGAAAAGCTAAAGGCGCTGCGCCTACGCAGAAACTCTACGGGGCTCTCGTCGTTATGGCTTACTTGCTAAGATGCTTTCATCCGCGCACAGAATGGCACTTACGTGTGCGAGATATGGTTTTGGGTGCGGAATTACCGCCGCAGGTGGGTTTATCTTCTGCGGGATTTCCAGAACGTTGGGAGCATCAACTGATTTGGGGCGCGAGCGGATAGGATGCGGGCACTCAGTTCAGTGTTTGGGGCGCGCTATATTCGTGAAAAAGCTCGTCCGCCTCTGCAGGCTCTTCTGAGGGTAGGGCGTAGGTGCCGCTTATCCAGCGGCCCAGATCTATATCGGCGCAGCGTTTGCAGCAGAAGGGGCGGTATTTGGTGTCACTCTCGGCGGCGCAGATGGGGCAGCTCATGATAGGATCTCCGCAAGTGGAACGCGGGCGCGTTTGCGGCTGAGCTCAAAGAGGCCCATCTGGGTCCAGCCGATCATGCTGGTTTCCACCTCATCGGATTTCAGCGCGGCGCGCAGGGCGTTTTCCAGGGTTCGCCGGTCTTTCTTGGGCATGGGGGCGAAATCTACCACCACTTGTCCGCCAAGCCCTTTGAGGCGCAGCTGGCGGGGCAGTTCTTTTGCGGCGGCGAGATTGGCTTTCAGGCCGGCTGCGGGCGAGGTATCCCCTCCGGTATTGATATCGACAGCGACCACGGCGCGGGTGGCCTCAACAGACATGGAGCCGCCGCTGGGCAGGTTTTGCGTGGCTTTGCGGGCCTGCGAGACATATTCACCCAGGGGCTCTTCGATGATGTCCCCGGTGGCCCATTCGCGCCAGGCCAGCTCGGCCGGGTCGGGGCCTTCCAGCAGTTTTTCCACATCGCGGCCCTCGTCGGAGAGAATCGCGCGGGCCATGTCGATCATCGCCTCAACGTCTTCGGTGATCGCCTCATCGGGGGCATTTTGGCAGGAGGAGCGCAGAATCAGCCCATAGCCCGAGGTCTCGGCATTTTCTGTTTCGGCACTCGCGCGGATGCGCAGGCGTTCTTCTTCATCTTTGATTGCGCGCGAGATGTTGATGCCGGGGGCCTCTGGCGTCACGATCACATAGCGGCTTTTGAACAGGAGCTTGGCGGTCACGGGGATAGCCTTGCCGCGCTCTGCATGGCCAGCCACTTGCACTAAAAGCTGATCGCCGGGGGCGAGCCCTTTCACGCCGCGCAGGAAAGCCGAGCCATCGGGCGTGTGCAGGAACATACCTCCCTGACCTTTGACGGGGCGATCGGCGCGGGCGCGGTAGATGGTGCCGGGGCGGGGGGCATCATGGTCCAGCAGCAAATCTTGCAGCACGCCATCCACCAGCAAAGCCGCCCCATCGCGCCCTTTATGCTGGCCCAGGATAACCTGACGGCCCTTCACGTCTGCCACCGATAGCCAGCCGCTTGCAGCAGGTTTGCGCTCTCATGCAGAGGCAGGCCGACAATCGCGGAGAAAGAGCCAGATATCCAAGGAATAAAGGCCGCTGCGGGCCCTTGAATACCCCAGCCGCCCGCTTTGCCCTGCCAGTCACCTGTGGCGAGATAGCGGGCGATTTCCGCGTCTGATAGCTGTTTCATTTTCACCTGGCTGACCACATCTTTTTGCCACACTTGCGCGCCGCGCCGCACGCACACGGCGGTAATCACCCGGTGACGCCGCCCGGACATAGCACGCAAAAAGGCTTCGGCCTCGGCGATATTTTCCGGCTTGCCCAAGATACGGCGACCCATCGCAACGGTGGTATCGGCGCAGAGCACGATATCATCCGGGTCCGCCTGCACCGCGGCGAGCTTTTCGCGCGAGATGCGGTTGCAATAGGGGCGGGGCAGCTCTCCCTTGCGGGGATCTTCATCAATATCGGGAGGGCGCACCGCATCGGGCACAATCCCGATCTGCGCCAAAAGCTCTAACCGCCGCGGCGAGCCAGAGCCGAGAATCAGTTTCGGATTATTTGAAGCGGTAATTGATCCGGCCCTTAGTCAGATCATAGGGGGTCATTTCCACCTGCACTTTGTCGCCCGCAAGCACCCGGATTCGGTTCTTGCGCATCTTTCCTGCCGTATGTGCGATGATCTCATGGCCGTTCTCCAGCTCGACCCGGAATGTCGCATTCGGCAGGAGTTCCTTTACGACACCAGGAAATTCGAGCAGTTCTTCCTTGGCCATGGTCTCTCCTTTACATATCGCCCGCCTGGAACAACGGACGAGTGGTACATGCGGCAGTTGGGGGTGTTTTTCAAGTGTTAACTTATGCAGGTTCCATTTGCGTGGTTAATGTGACGCGCTCGGGCTCTGGTCCGCTGCGCTCTTGGCCGGCCCAATCACGGCGGTTGAGCACGCCCCCATCTTGGCGCACATGGTGAATTTGGGCCAAATCCACCTCGCCATAGGTCCAGGCGGGCACGTTCAGGTCGCCTTGGGCGATGATGCCGGTTTCAGGAAAGCCTTTATCGGGCGGGGCAAAAATGCCGCCCCGTCCCACGGACACATCCACGGCCTCGGTCCAATGGGCGGTGCCCACCAATGATGACATGGCCGTGATGCATTGCTGCTCAAGCGCGCGCGCCCGTGAGCCGATGCACACGCGGGTATGGCCGCAAAGCGCCTCGGTTACGGACGGTACCAAGATGATATCGGCCTCGGATAGTGCCCGCCCCAGCAAGGGGAATTCGCTGTCATAGCAGATCAAGATGCCGATTTTCCCAAGGCTGGTGTCAAACAGGCGCAAGGGACCGCCGGGCACCACATCCCAGATCTCGGCTTCAAAGCGGGTCATGATTTGCTTGTCCTGCACGCCCATCTCACCGCTTGGGGTAAAGAGACGGGCGCGGTTCACGGGGCGGCTTGCATGCACGGACGCATCAAAACAAGGCGCGCTGCCGGCCAGGATATGCACCTGAAATTCACGCGCCAGTTTGCGGTGCAGCGTATCGGCCTCTGGCAAACGCTCGGACACGGCATGGGAGGCGGCCTCTAAATCGCTCGCTGTTTGCGGCCCTGCCAGTGTCGCCAGCTCCATCGCCGCATATTCTGGAAAGACGAGCAGATCAGAGCCCTCTTTCGCCGCGCGCGCGACCCAATCTGCGATCTTGTCCTCATATTCTGCCCATGAGCTCAGCGGGCTTAATGCATAGGCGGATGTTGCGATTTTGACCATGTGCCTCTCCCCTTTGCCGACAAGCTTAGAGCCGAGAGGGCGCCGTGCAAAGCGTAAATCATCTGCCTTTCCTGCGCGGCGAAATTGTGCAACATCAGCGGCTATGATCCATAAAGGTGTAACTCTGCGCGCGCTTGAGATTTTTGAGGCGCTGGCAAATTCGGGCTCGGTTGCGCAAGCGGCGCAGGCCACGGGGCTCTCGCAGCCTGCGGTAAGCCAGCAGCTGAAAAAGCTTGAAACGGCTTTGGGCGCGCCGCTGGTGGATCATAGCAAACGACCCATGCAGCTCACCCCTGCGGGTCAGAGTTTTCGGGCACGGGTGGATGCGGCGCTAGCGCAGCTGCGGCTCGGGCAGACCGAGCTGACTGTGGTGGATTTGGCGCATATCCAATCGCTGTCGCTGGGACTGATTGATGATTTTGACAATGAGATCACGCCGCGCCTTGTCACGCTTTTGGCCAAGAGCCTGTCGCGCAGCCAGTTTCGACTGATCACCGCCCCCAGCCACCAAATTATGACACAGCTTGAGGCGAAGGAGCTGCATCTTGGGGTGGCTGCTGCGCTCGGGGCGACGCCCGCCGGTGTGACGGCCTATCCGCTGGTGCGCGATCCTTTCGTGCTGGTGGTGCCCAAGGGGATGCTCGGCGGGGCACCAAGCGATTTTGCGGCGCTGCGCTGCGCGCCATTTTTGCGCTATGATAGCAGCCAAGTGATTGCGCAGCAGATCGAAAGCCAAATGGCGCGGCTTGAGCCGCAATTTGAAACCCGCTTTGAGGTGGGCGCGCATCTGGCGCTGATGGCCATGGTGGCGCGCGGGATTGGCTGGGCGATTACAACGCCTTTGGGCTATATGCGCGCGGGCCGGTTTCATGCCGATTTAGATGTGCACCCGCTGCCCATGGCCCCGTTCGCACGCGAGATTATGCTTTATGCCGGGGCTGGTTGGGCGGGCTCCGTGCCCCAAGAGATCGCCCGCATGCTGCGCGATTTGGTGCAAATGCAAATGATCGATCCAGCCATCGCGGCGCTGCCCTGGCTTAAAGGAGAGTTTGAGGTGCTAGAAGATTAGGGGGCGGTGAGACGTAGCCGGTGGCGGGAAATCCCGCAGGTCTGCGCCGTGGGGGTTTTGCACCCCCACACCCCCGCAAGGTATTTTTAGCCAAATGAAGGGGGCGCGTCGCGCAAAGGTCACTCGTTCAGGGCAGGATTTACCCCATGATTTCCGCATAGGCATCTGTGAAGTCTGCCCCTCCGGGGGCGGTGACGACGATGCTGTGGCCGGCGAACATATCGCCATCGCAATAGTAAAACGTAAGATCAGGCGGGCCAGTCACACAGAGCGCGGTGAGGGACATCGCAGCTTGGAATTGAGATGAATTTAGCGGGGGATTTTCGACGTCGATGTAGCTGCCATCCTCTTGCATTTCATAATAGGAACGCCAGTTTTCATTATAGGTCTTGAGCAGATCTCTTGCGGCAATTCCCCTGGCGGCCTGTTCAAGATCTGTTAACCTTAACAGCACGTTGCGCGCGGCCTGAAGGGCGTCTTCAATCGTCTCCTCCGGGTCTATGCGAAGCGTAACGGGCACGTTCTTATAGAAAAAGGACGTTGTGAGAGTTCCTGGTATGCCGGTATCGGGCTTTAGGCTCTCAAGTATTTTGTCTACATCTAAGGTTGCTTTGCTCATATGCTGCCTGCTCAATCCCCGCCGCCGCCATCCCCTGAATCTCCCCCGGCACCAAAGCCACCCTCTGAGTGCCATTCGCCGCCCGGCTTTGCGGGATCTGTGTAAGATTGCGTCTCTGATCCGTTTAGGGCCGTCCATACATAGATATCACGCCCGTTTGCGTCTTTCTCTTTTCGCAGGCTTTTGTGCCGTTGGCTTTTGCGTTTCATGTCCCAAATCGCCCAAGCAATCAACGCGAGCACAAGGACAATAATGGATACGAGAACAGATAGATCTTGATGCGTCATTTGAAGCCTCTCTTTGCTGGCGTCAGGGAAATTCCCCTTTGACCATACGCCAGTGGGCCGCAATCGGTGGGAAAAACAGTAGCACGAAGCCCAACTTAAGGAAGAGCCAGACCATGGTCGGGATCCACAAAATAGCGAGCACCAGGCCAATGCCGCCCGCCACTTGCATTGCTTCGCGCGGCCGCAAGATCCTCAGCAAGCCCAGATGCAGCAATTTACCTCCGTCAAGCGGTTGCACCGGAACCATGTTCAGGATCGCCAAAAAGAGATTGATGGTGGCGAAGCTGCGGATCAAACCACGGGCCAGTGAGGGTTCCATCATGCCGGCGATCAGCGAAGCTATGGCCCAGAGGCCCAGGTTCACGATTGGGCCCATGGCGACGATGAACTCGGATTTATAGCGGCCCGTGCTGGCATGTTGGCAAAAGCCCCCGCCGCCATAGATCATAATCCGGTCCACCCGCACCCCTTGCACCAGCGCGCCCCAGGCATGGCCGAGTTCGTGCAGGAAGATCGCCAGCATAATCAGGCCAAAAATTATCAACCCGTAGAGCGGCGAGGATCCTATCCCCACAAAGAGCAGCAGCAGGATGAAAATTGATCCTCCCACCTCAACGCGCACCCCAAATGGGCCGGTGAAGGAAAAAATTGGCGTGTCTTGCCCAAACATGAAAAAACGTCCCATACTAATCTCAAGCCGTGATACACTGAACCGTGGGGAAAAACAGTAGGCTATGACCAATATAGTTATTTTAACCGGAGCGGGAATTTCTGCCGAAAGCGGGCTGGGCACGTTTCGCGATGCAGATGGGCTTTGGGTGCAGCATAAGATCGAAGATGTCGCCACGCCCGAAGGCTTTGCGCGCAACCCGCAATTGGTGGTGGATTTTTACAATGCGCGCCGCGTCCAAGCCGCTGAGGCTGTGCCCAATGCGGCCCATTATGCCCTGGCTGAGCTGGAGGCAAAGCATGATGGCGATGTGCTGATTGTCACGCAAAACGTGGATGGGCTGCATGAAAAAGCCGGATCGCGCCATGTGCTGCATATGCATGGCCAGCTTGATCAGGCGCTTTGCGGCAGTTGCGGGCATCGCTGGCCGGCGGATTTGCAGATGCAGGTGGGGCAGGCCTGTCCAAAATGCGCAGCGCCTGAGGCGCGGCCGGATGTGGTGTGGTTCGGCGAGATCCCGTATGGGGTGGATGCGATTGAGGCGGCGCTGGGGGAGGCGGATCTGTTTGTTTCCATCGGCACATCGGGAAATGTCTATCCGGCAGCTAATTTTGTGCAAGTGGCGCGGGGCCTGGGGGCCCGCACGCTGGAGCTAAATTTAGAGCCCTCAGAGGGGGCACGCCTGTTTGACCAACACCGAATAGGTGCGGCGAGTGAGGTCGTGCCCGCGTGGGTGCGAGAGGTGCTCAGCGCCTAATTGTTATGCCCATGTCCGGCCATTTTGCCTTGGCGGGCATTATCCACAGGGATTTCGATCACCATATCGCCCGCTTGCTCAAAGGTCAGGGTCACGGTGATGGTGCTGCCTTGCTCAAAGGGCGCTTTCAGTCCCATGAACATCACATGATCCCCGCCGCGCGCGAGATCATGTGCGCCATGGGCGGGAATGGGAAAGCCACCCTCAACTTCGCGCATTTTGGCGATTCCGTTTTCCATGATGTGGGTGTGCAGCTCAACGCGCGGGGCCGCATCGCTGGTGGCTGCGATCAGCCGGTCATCTGTGTCGGCGTGGTTCATAATCGTGAAGAACGCCGCCCCTGATCGTGGCCCGCTGCGTGCATAGGCGTCTTTGATCATGATATCGCTCGCAAGAGCTGGCAGGGAAACAAGGGTTGCAATGGCTGTACTGGCCAGAAATTTGAAAGTCATGTCTGTCATCCTTTGAATGTGTATAAGAGTTGAGGCTTATTCACACCAAAGGCGGCCCCCGCGCGCTGGTTTCGATCAGATCAAAACGGCGAACCTGGCGCATAAGCGGTTGGAAGAATGCGGTAATCTCGATGCCCTGAAAACCGTGCAGCTGCGCAGGGAGTGTATTGGCGGACAGAAGGGCTTGGGCAGCGTCCGGGCACAGCTCAGGCGGGCTTACGGGCTGACCCTCTGCATTGACATAGACGATCACTGTCCCATGCCCCGTGCAAAGCACAGCCTTGCCTGCCGCCTCGCCCTGTCCACGCGCAACACCCGCTGCGGCCGCTGTAATGAGCAGCACCGTGCAAAGCAAAACGGAGAAGAAACGCAGGATCATTTTTGTGTAACTATCGAACTATCTGATCGGTTCAAGATGTAATGGCATTGCTGGGGTCTCTTGTCACACGCGTTCTCTGTAGAATTCTATCTGGGACAAATTGCGGTGCACGCACGCAGAGTGACGCAGTGCAATAGATATTGAAATCAAGCCGTTTTGCGCATATATTCGGGTGATATTGAGTGAAAGAGATGATTATGCACCAAACGCCGCATGAAGTGGGCTCTGAGTGGCTATCCTCAGCTGGCCTGCGTCCGACCCGCCAACGGGTAAGCTTGGCATCACTCCTGGTGGGGGATGGCAATCATCGTCATGTGACGGCGGAAAGCCTCTATGCGGCGGCAAAGTCGAACGGCGAGACAGTATCATTGGCCACGGTCTATAACACCTTGCGGGCCTTTTGTGAGGCTGGGCTGATGCAAGAGGTGACTGTGGATGGCTCCAAGAGCTATTTCGACACAAATACCCATGATCACCCGCATTTTTACTGGGAAGATGAGGGCGCGCTGACCGATGCCCCGTCTGAGGATCTGATCATTTCCAAGCTGCCCGATGCACCTGCGGGTGCCGAGATTGCCTCGGTCGATGTGGTCATTCGCCTGCGCCGCACCTAAGTGGACGTGATCACACAAGAGCAAATCACTGCGTATCAGCGCGACGGGGTTGTGATGATCCCCGGCCTGTTTGCGAGCCATGTAGATGCGCTGCGCGCTGGCGTTGCAAAGAATATGGCAGAGCCCGGCCCCTATGCCTCTGAGAATCACAAAGAGGGCGAGACCGGGCGCTTTTTCGACGATTATTGCAATTGGCAGCGTATTCCTGAATTTGAAGCGGCCGCGCGTGATCCGCAAATCGCAGCCGCAGCTGGCGCGCTTATGGGCTCTGGCCGAGTGCAGATGTTTCACGATCATGTGCTGGTGAAAGAGCCGGGCACCTCAATGGCGACGCCTTGGCATTCCGATGGGCCCTATTATTTCGTGTCAGGCCAGCACACGATCAGCTTTTGGGTGCCGCTTGATCCGGTGCGCGAGGCGAGCTTGCGCTGTGTGGCGGGCTCTCACCTTTGGGAAAAAGACGTGCTGCCCACCCGCTGGGCCTCAGAGGAAGCATTCTTTGTGGGGGATTACATGCCCATTCCCGACCCTGAGGCAGAGGGCATGGAAATCAAGGAATGGGCGCTAGAGCCCGGCGATGCGGTCGCGTTCAATTTCCGCTGCCTGCATGGGGCGCGCGGCAATGACGCGGCAACGCGGCGGCGCGCCTTTTCGCTGCGACTTGTGGGCGAGGATGCCCGCTATGTGGACCGTCCAGGCCCAACCTCGCCCCCCTTTCCAGGTCACAAGATGCAACCTGGCCAGCGCTTGCGCGAAGATTGGTTTCCCGTCCTGCAGGGCTAATCCAGCGGTGCGTGCAACACCGTGTTCTTGGTGATAATCCCGCCGCGATTGCCGATTTCGATTGATCCATAGCGCTGCGTAAAACATTCGGGCAGGGGGCGATCCCCCGTCAGCGAGAGCCATAGCCGAAACAGATGCCGCCGCTTTTCCGGGTCAGGCCAGTCAGTAAATCCCGTGCGGTCATGCAGCTGCCCGTGATTATAGACAAATTGCATATCTCCAGGCTGGAGCCGCATTCTCAGATGCAGGTCCGGGTCATTGGCGAGGGTGTCAAAGAGATCAAGCGCCGCAACATGCGCTGCGCTCAGACGCATCGCCCCCTCAAACCGCTGGGCCGAGTCAATATATTGGCGCTGATAGAACACGGTGAGATACCCGTCCTGCCAGCTGAGCGGCGGGATGGTCATGAAGGGCTGCATACCGGGGGGCACCTCTCCGCGCCGGTCGGTTGCGATGGGATCAAACAGACGGGCCAGCAAATCAGGGCGGTGGGCGCGCATTTCATTATAGATCGTCTCAGCACTGACAAGTAGCGAATCGCCCCCCTCCTTAGCTTCGCGCAGACATAACAGCCCAACCACATCGGCGCTGTCGGTGTGAAAGCTCTGCCGCGCGCTGGTCTGGTAAATGCGTGCATTGGGGTCATTGGGATCCGCGCCAATATTTCGCACATGGCCCAGAATATGCCCTGCCGCATTTTGCGAGCGAGCCGAGCCCAGATGCGCCCCAATCCCGCAGAAAATTGCTGCGGCCATGTCTTGGCTATAGCTCTGGATAGGAAGGCCGCGCAAAACTTCAAACCCGATCCCATGCAAAAGCTTGTCCTTGAGCGCCTCAAGATGGCTTGCGAAGCTTTGCAAGGGGAAACCCGCCTTGGTCATTTCTCCGATATCTTTGCCAAGGGAGAGATAGCTCTGCGCCGCCTGCTCCAAATCCGCGATTTCCGCGCCGCTTAGGTGATGCAGCCAGAGTTGCGGCTGGCCCGCCATATCCGCGCCGCGCCAAGCAGAGGGGCCAGTGAATTGCTCTGGAAGTGTTGAATCTAGCATGATGCACCTACCTGTGTTCTGTCGGAAGCTTAGTGCAAGCGTTCTGCGCTTCCCATGCTCGGCTGCGACGTGTTCTGTCGCAATTCATCAAGGCCCTGTTTCCATTTTGCCGCCCGCTCAGATATTTCATCGAACGCCCACAGGCCCCCCTTGACATGGGAGGAGCAGCGACTAAGGGGGGACTGCTTCGGTTCTGAGCGGCCCAAAAGGGCTATCGGATGAAAAGGGAATGCAGTGCGGCCTATGCCAAATCTGTAGCTGCCCCCGCAACTGTGAGCGGTGAGCGAAGCCGGATATGCCACTGACGCGCCCCGTGGATAAGGGAGGGCGTGATGGGAAGGCCCGGCTAAGCTGTGATCTGCGAGCCAGGAGACCTGCCGAGGTGATCATCCTGTCTGGATGCGGGGCGCATCTAAGGCAACGGGGTATCCGTAGCGATGACACTTCATTCATCGTCTGCGGAGGTTTTCTCTTCACAGGCATCACTTCACGCCCCGGCCCAATCGGTCGGATTTAGGGAGCAATCCTGATGACAGCTAGATATTCCATGCTCATGGCTTCAACCGCCATCCTCGCCGCCACCGCCTTGCAGGCCCAAGAGCAGCCCACAGATCTCGGCTTGCTGGTCGTGTCTGGCAGCTTGAGCCCGGTTGAAGAGGGCCGAACAGGTTCTTCAATCGAAGTGGTGAATGGCGCGCAAATCACTGAGCGCGACACCCGTGTGCTTGATTCCCTGGCGCGTTTGCCTGGGGTGAGCCTGACCTCTAACGGGGGATTGGGCGGCGTTGGAACGCTGCAGGTGCGGGGCTTGCCGGCGCGCTATGTTGGAATGCGCATCAATGGCATCAACGTCTCTGACCCGTCCGGGGTGCAAAACCAATTCGACTTTGGCACCTACACGGGCGCAGGGATTGACCGGATTGAGGTTTTGAAGGGCTCGCAATCCGCGCTTTATGGATCCGAGGCGATTGCCGGTGTGGTGGATGTGACCACATATCGGCCCAGCGAGCTTGGCTTTTCCGGTGTGGGCCAGATCGAGCTGGGCAGCTTTGGCACCTATTCAAGCTCTCTGAGCACCGGCTTTGCCAATGAGACCACCGAAATCGCCGCGACTTTTGGCTATGTGGAAAGCGACGGCATTTCTGCGCGCTCCCATAACGAGGAAGAGGACGGGTTTCAGCAAAACTCTTTGTCCTTCACGGTCTCCCACGACCTCAGTGATGTACTGACAATTGGCGGTGCGTTGCTCTATCGGGACAGCGACACCGAAATCGACGGGTTTGCCACGTCTGATGGGGAAAATTTCACCCTAGAGCGCGGGGCGCGTGTCTATGCGACCTTCGAGACCGGGGCGACGATCCACACGTTCAGCTATGACTACTTTGATATCGACCGGCATGATCCGACGGGTTTCACCCGGCATTTCCGGGGCGAGCGCAAAACGCTCTCTTATTTGGGCAGCAGCGAATTGGCGGGCGGCATTGTGTTGAATTACGGCCTCGATCACATCAAGGAAGGCATCAACAACGACGACACGTCTGCCGATGGGCGCACCTCCTCGGCAAAGGTTGAGGCGCTCTTTAGTCCCTCTGCGCAATTCGATCTCTCTGCGGCGCTGCGCTATGATGAGAATTCCGATTTTGGCGGACATGTCACGGGGCGTTTGGCTGCGGCTTGGCGTCCAAGCGAGGATTGGACCATTCGCTCGGTCCTCGGCACCGGCTATCGCGCGCCCTCGCTTTATGAGCGCTTTGGCCCTTATGGCGATCAAAATCTGACGCCTGAAACCAGCCGCAGCTTTGAGATTGGTGTTGAGCGCGGCTTTGGCGGGCAAGGCAGCGTCAAGGCGACGGTTTTCCATACCAATATCAACGATCTGATTGGATTTGATGGCGGCTCAAATGTCTGTGGCAGCGGCTTTGGCTGTTACAATCAGGTGCCGGGCACGACCACCTCAAAGGGTGTTGAGCTCTCAGGCGAGATGATGCTGGGATCAAACGCAACCCTTTTCGGGGCCTATACCTATACAAATGCAAAGACTGACGAAACACGCCTGACCAAAACACCGCGCCATGATTTTGTGATCGGGGCCGAGGCTGATTTTTCAGATAAGATGTCAGGCTATGTCAATCTGCGCTCGGTTGCGGATGTTGAGGCCAGCGCCTTTGCCCCTGCTGGGCATTTGGTGGGCGATTACGTTCTGGTCAATGCAGGTGCCTCTTACGACATAACCGATACAGCCGCCGCCTATCTGCGCATCGAAAACTTGCTTGATGAGCAATATGAAACATCTGGTGGCTTTAACCAGCCGGGCCGCGCTGTTTACTTTGGCATCCGTGCTGAATTTTAAACTCATAAGCTTCGCCGCAGCTCTGGCTTTGTCTGGGGCTGTGGCTTTGGCAGAGATGCCCAAGCGGGTTGTCTCTATGAATCTCTGCACCGATCAGCTGGCGATGATGCTTGCTGGGCCGGGTCAGCTTATCTCGGTCTCGCATTTGGCGGCAGATCCGCGCAGCTCGGCTCTGGCAGATGAGGCTGCGGGCTATGTGCTCAATCATGGGCGCGCCGAAGAGATCTATCTGATGCGACCCGATCTGGTGATCTCCAGCAGTTTCTCGTCCCGCACAACCCTTGATATGCTGGCGCGGCTCGATATTCCGGTCGCTGTTCTTGAGCCTGCCTATAGCCTTGAGGATGTGCGCGCGCGGCTGTTGCAGATGGGGGATTTGCTGGGCCGTTCGAGCGTGGCAGAGGATATGGTCGCCGAATTTGATGCCCGCCTTGCCGAATTGCGGATGACGGGCAACACGCGGCCAAGCGCGGCGATTTACCATGCAAACGGCTATATCTCGGGCAAGCACAGCCTGTCCGGGCAGATCATAGACGCGGCTGGCTTTGACAATGCCGCCGTAGAGGCCGGTGTTGCTATGGGCGGTTTTCTGCCCCTAGAGCTGCTTGCGATGCTTGATCCTGATGCACTGATCCTTGGGCGACGCTATCGGGGGGCCTCGCGCTCAGAGGAAATTTTGGACCATCCTGTCGTGCAAAAACTGCGGGAGGGGCGTGCAAGCGGCGCGATAACCGACCGGGATTGGGTTTGCGGCACGCCCCATGTGCTGCGCGCGATTGAGAGCCTTGGGGCTTTGCGCGCTGAAATTGTGGAGCCGTAGGGGATGACGCGCCTTGCTGCCGCCTTGCTCGCTTTTTTGACACTGCTCTTTGGCATAGCGCTCTGCGTGGGCCCGGCGCAAATCACTCCGCTTGAGAGCCTTTACGCGCTTCTCTTTGGCGGCGATGGCCCCGCTACGCTGGTGATGCGGGAAATTCGCCTGCCCCGCGCTTTGCTGGCGGTGATGGTTGGGGGCAGCCTCGGGCTCGCCGGTGCGGCCATGCAAGGCTATCTGCGCAACCCCTTGGCCGAACCTGGGTTGATTGGCGTGTCCAGCTCAGCGGCCCTTGGCGCGGTTCTGGCCATTCAAACCGGGCTTGCGGCCAGTGTTGCCTTTGCCTTGCCTGCCATGGCGCTTATCGGGGCGGTGATTGGGGTGCTCTTGGTCATTGCTTTGGCCGGGCCACGCGGTAGTTCGCTGACGCTGATCTTGGCCGGGATCGCCATCTCTGCCCTGGCCTCCGCCCTGATTTCACTGGTGCTGAACCTCTCGCCCAACCCTTATGCGGCCAGTGAAATCGTGTTCTGGATGATGGGCTCGCTGGCGGATCGCTCTATGAGCCATGTCTGGATCGCCGTCCCTTTTATGGCAGTTGGCTTGGCTGTTTTGCTCAGCCTGGGGCGCGGGCTGGATGCGCTGACCTTGGGTGAGGACGCTGCCTCTGCGCTTGGCATACGCCTTTCGCGCCTGCGCCTGTTCTTGGTTTTTGGTACCGCTTGCGTGGTCGGGGCAGGCACCGCAGTTGCGGGAACCATCGGATTTGTTGGCCTTGTAGTGCCCCATATCCTGCGGCCTCTGGTCGGCGCGCAGCCCTCACGCCTGTTATGGGCCTCTGCCCTTGGCGGGGCAATTATGGTGCTTGCGGCGGATATTTTGGTGCGGGTGATCTTGCCCGAGCGCGATCTGAAACTGGGCGTTGTGACAGCCCTTGTGGGTGCGCCTTTATTTTTGCACTTGATCTATAAAACGCGCAGGCAACTGGGATGAGCCTGTTATCCGTGCAAAATCTTTCAGTGAATTTACGCAAGCGCCCTGTTTTGCGCGATGTGTCCTTTGAGGTCGGCGCGGGTGAATGCGTGGGGCTTTTGGGGCCGAACGGGGCAGGGAAATCCACATTGATGCGTGCCTGTCTGGGGCTCATCGCGGCTGAGGGCATAAGCACTCTGGCGCAAATGCCAGCCGATAAGCGCGCCCGCCTTGCGGCCTGGCTGCCCCAAAACCATGAAATCGCCTGGCCCGTGAGCGTTGAGACATTGGTGATGCTGGGGCGGCTTCCGCATATGTCCGCGGGGCAGCGCCCGACGCAAGCCGACAAGGATAAGGTGGATGCAGCCCTGGCCGCGCTGGATCTGGACGGTTTTCGCGAACGCATCGCAACCCAGCTATCAGGGGGTGAGCAAGCGCGGGTGCTCATTGCCCGCGCTTTGGCCCAGGATACGCCGTTGATCCTGGCGGATGAGCCGGTTGCGGGGCTGGATCCGGCCCATCAAATTTCGACCATGCAGAGTTTCGCGAACCTTGCGCGGGGCGGGCGCAGTGTGATTGTTTCGCTGCATGATCTGGGGCTTGCCTCGCGTCATTGCACCCGGCTTATCTTGCTTTGCAAAGGAGAGATCGTCGCGGATGGCACGCCCGCCGAGGTGCTTACGCTTGAGCGAATGGCGCAGGTTTTTGGCATTCGGGCCTATTTCGCACAAACGGATGATGGCCCTATTTTCCAACCCCTTGAGCTGATATAGGGTCTTTCATGCCTGAATTACCTGAAGTTGAAACTGTGCGCCGTGGGCTTGAGCCTGCGATGCTTGGGGAGCGGATCGCCCAGGCGGATATCAATCGACCTGATCTGCGCTGGCCCTTTCCGCCCCAGATGGCAGAGCGGCTGACGGGCGCGCGTGTGCTGGCCCTGCGGCGGCGCTCAAAATATATTCTTGCGGATTTAAGCTCTGGTGAGACCCTCTTGATCCATCTTGGCATGTCGGGGCGGATGCTGATTTCGGGCGATCCTTTGGGACAATTTGTGCATGATCACCCCGCGCCGCAAAAGCATGACCATGTGGTGTTGCATATGGAGAACGGGGCCCGCATCACCTTTAACGATGCACGGCGCTTTGGGGCGATGGATTTGATGACAACCGCAGATCAAGAGAGCCATAAGCTGCTTGCGGTGTTGGGGCCGGAGCCTTTGGGTAATGGGTTTTCCGCCGATTATCTGACCCAGGCGTTTGAGGGCAAGAATACCCCTGTAAAATCGGCCTTGCTGGATCAGAGAATCATCGCCGGTCTCGGTAATATTTATGTCTGCGAGGCGTTATTTCGTGGCAAAATCTTGCCCAGCCAAAAAGCCGGGCGCCTAGCAAAAACGCGCGTTGCGGCCCTGGTTCCGATTATCCGTGATGTTCTAAGCGAAGCGATTGCGGCGGGGGGATCTTCTTTGAAAGATTTTCGCCAAGCCGATGGGGAGCTTGGCTATTTCCAGCATCGATTTGATGTCTATGGCCGCGAGGGCGAACCCTGCCGGACCCAAGGGTGCAAAGCCACAATAGCGCGCATCACACAATCGGGTCGTTCTAGTTTCTATTGCCCAAGCTGCCAAAGATAGCTTGACCCGTCCCAGATGCATGGTAAGGATTTGAGCCTCATGACAACTGCAAAAGAGCTGTTCCTATGGCCTTTGAGACGATCATCGTTGATATTGAAGATCACATCTGTCTGATTAAGCTAAACCGCCCGGATGCGTTGAATGCGCTCAATCAGCAGTTGCTGGACGAGCTGATGACAGCACTTGAGGCGGCAGATGCCAATGATTCAGTGCGCTGCATGGTGGTCACGGGCTCTGAAAAGGCTTTTGCGGCTGGGGCTGATATCAAAGAAATGTCAGAAATGAGCTTTGCACAGGTGCATGGGGTGAACCTCTTTGCGGATGCGGCCAATCGGATTGCTCAGGTCCGCAAGCCCATAATTGCGGCTGTGTCGGGATATGCGCTTGGCGGCGGGTGCGAGCTGGCGATGGCCTGTGACTTTATTATCGCATCGGACACGGCCAAATTCGGCCAGCCCGAGATTAACCTCGGTGTGATTGCAGGTATGGGCGGCTCGCAGCGTCTGACGCGCGCGGTGGGCAAATCCAAGGCGATGGATATGAACCTGACGGGCCGCTTTATGGATGCTGAGGAGGCTGATCGCGCTGGTCTTGTCTCGCGCGTTGTTCCGGCCAAAAAGCTGATGGAAGAGACCATGAGCGCGGCGCAAAAGATCGCTGAGAAATCCATGATCGCAGTGCGCACAGCAAAAGAGGCGGTGAATCGCTCCTTTGAGGTGCCCCTGGCCGAAGGCTTGCTGATGGAACGCCGCCTGTTCCATTCGCTTTTTGCGACCGAAGATCAAAAAGAAGGCATGGGCGCTTTCATGGAAAAGCGGCAAGCGCAGTTCCGCGATAAGTAATTTCCCTTGCAATCCATGCGCCGCCCGTCTATAGGGCGCGCCAGACATGCGCGTGGTGCCCGCTTAGGCAAGAGTATATCGGACCTTAGATCCGGTGGCCTTTGGGCATTGCGCATATATGCAAATCACAAAGGATACTCGTAAACCATGGCAAATACACCTCAGGCTAAGAAACGCGCGCGTCAGAACGAAAAGCGTTTTGCCGTCAATAAAGCCCGCCGCTCTCGGATTCGCACCTTTCTGCGCAAAGTAGAAGAGGCCATCACATCCGGGGATAAAGAAGCGGCAACAGCGGCTTTACGCGCAGCTCAGCCAGAGTTGATGCGCGGTGTGACCAAAGGCGTGTATCACAAGAACACAGCTGCGCGAAAAATGTCGCGGTTGAGTGCGCGGGTCAAAGCACTCTCATAACGAGAATAATCGCCAAATTTTTAAGGGCGTTGCGTGGGTGCAGCGCCCTTTTTTGTGCTGTGTTGCAAGCTCATCACTGAGATTCTTTTGCCACAAAACCAGAGTCAAGTTTGAAGATTTGTTGATGAGCGGTAAACAATATTGCTAATTTCTTGCCAGAGACTCGGAGACGGGCTCTAGGGGGCAGGTCCGCTGGAGATGTGAACCATTTGGTTGATAGCTCACTCTTTTGCGTAAAGGTGAAAGAAAACAGCGGTTTGTGCGTCAACGCACAAGATTTGGTCATTTGGGTGTTTACCACCTGGTCTGACCGTCCAGGAAATGGCGAGGGTGGGAGTCCTTGCTGGCAACGTGCTTACCCGTGGGACGGTAGGCTGCTTTGCTGGCGAGAGTAACGGCGTGTTGGTGTCCGGCTGTGTCGGGCATTGATTTGGGACAAAGCGACGAGACGACACATGACGAATGAACAGTGGGGCGAGATGCGGCAGAAGCTGCTCAAAGCCGTCGGTCAAAATAACTATACAACCTGGATTGAGCCTCTTGAGTTTCGAGGCCTCTCGGATGGGGTTGCAACGTTTGATGTACCGACCAGCTTTTTGGGCAATTATGTCAGCCAGAATTTCGCGGATTTGATTCTGCACGAGCTGCATTCTGGTGACCCGGATGTGCGCCGTCTGAAATTCACCGTGGCGGCCAATGCGGATGCGCGCCCGACCCCAAAGCCTCAGACCGCTGCGCCTGCGCCGCGCGCGTCTGTTATGTCGGCGCTTAATCCGGCACCGCTGGACAGTCGCTTTACCTTTGATGCCTTTGTGGTGGGCAAACCCAACGAGCTGGCCCATGCCGCTGCAAAACGTGTGGCCGAAGGTGGCCCGGTCACTTTTAACCCGCTGTTTCTTTATGGCGGTGTGGGGCTTGGTAAAACCCACCTGATGCACGCGATTGCCTGGGAACTACAAGCGCGCCGCCCCGATATGAGCGTCCTTTATTTGTCCGCCGAGCAGTTCATGTATCGCTTTGTGCAAGCGCTGCGGGACCGTAAGATGATGGATTTCAAAGAGATTTTCCGCTCGGTCGATGTGCTTATGGTGGATGATGTGCAGTTCATCGCCGGGAAAGACAGCACGCAAGAAGAGTTCTTTCACACCTTTAATGCGCTGGTGGATCAGCAAAAGCAGATCATCATTTCCGCTGACCGTGCGCCGGGTGAGATCACCGGCCTGGAAGATCGGGTGAAATCGCGCCTGCAATGCGGCCTGGTGGTGGATTTGCATCCTACCGATTATGAGCTGCGTCTCGGAATCCTGCAATCCAAGGTCGAGCAGCAACGGCTCACCTATCCCGATTTGCGTCTCAATGATGGGGTGCTGGAATTCCTGGCGCATCGCATTTCCACCAATGTGCGTGTGCTTGAGGGCGCTTTAACCCGGCTCTTTGCCTTTGCCTCGCTGGTGGGGCGTGAGATTACCATGGAGCTGACGCAGGACTGCTTGGCCGATGTTTTGCGCGCCACCGACCGCAAGATCACCGTGGAAGAAATCCAGCGCAAGGTGTCCGAGCATTACAATATCCGCCTCAGCGATATGATCGGCCCCAAGCGCCTGCGCTCCTATGCGCGCCCGCGCCAGATCGCGATGTATCTCGCCAAGCAATTGACCTCGCGCTCTTTGCCCGAGATCGGGCGGCGCTTTGGCGGGCGCGATCACACAACGGTCATGCATGGGGTGAAGCGTATCGAAGAGCTCAAGCAATCGGACGGACAAATCGCCGAAGATTTAGAGCTTTTGCGCCGCGCCCTTGAAGCCTAAGCGATTTTCTGCTGAAAAAACACTTGTGCGTGCATTTCAGTCGGTTACGCTGTGCATCCCAGAGAATTGGTGATCGGAGAGGCCAATGAAACTCAGCATAGAACGTGCGGCACTGCTTAAGGCCGTCTCTCAAGCCCAATCCGTTGTGGAGCGGCGCAACACAATTCCGATTCTCGGCAATATTCTGATCGAAGCCGACGGCTCAGATGTGACCTTTCGAGCGACGGATCTGGATATCGAGGTGATCGACAAAGCCCCAGCGCTGGTTGAAAAAGCCGGGGCGACGACCGTTGCGGCCACAACCTTTCATGAGATTATCCGCAAACTGCCCGATGGGGCGCAGGTGACCCTGACCGCCGATAATACATCTGGGCGGCTAACGGTTGAGGCGGGGCGCTCGAATTTCTCGCTTGCCACTTTGCCCAAAGAAGATTTCCCGGTGATGGCCTCTGCGGAATATAGTTCAAATTTCACGGCTAAGGCGCAGGTGCTGCGGCGTCTCTTTGACAAATCGAAATTCGCCATTTCAAATGATGAAACCCGCTATTACCTTAACGGCGTCTATATGCATGTGGCTCAAGCAGATGGCATGCAAGTGCTGCGCTGTGTGGCCACCGATGGGCATCGCCTCGCGCGGATTGATGCGGATTTGCCTCTTGAGGCGGTTGAGATGCCGGGCGTGATCGTGCCACGCAAAACCGTGGGCGAGCTGCGCAAGCTTCTGGATGATGATGAGATGGACATCGCCGTATCCGTCAGCGAGACCAAGCTGCGCTTTGCAACCCCCAATATCACGCTGACCTCCAAAGTGATCGACGGCACGTTCCCCGATTATACCCGCGTGATTCCAACCGGAAATGATCGCAAGCTGGAAGTGGATGCTGCGGATTTCGCCTCTGCCGTGGACCGGGTCGCCACTGTCAGTTCTGAGCGCTCGCGTGCGGTGAAAATGTCCATGGAAGAAGATCGCTTGGTGGTGTCTGTCAATGCGCCAGACAGCGGCAATGCCGAAGAAGAGCTGGCCGCTGCCTATGGCGATGAAAAGCTGGAAATCGGGTTCAACGCGAAATACCTGCTTGAAATTGCCAGCCAAGTGGATCGCGAAAACGCGGTGTTCATGTTCAGCGCTTCGGGTGATCCGGCCTTGATGCGCGAGGGCAATGATCCAAGCGCGGTCTATGTCGTCATGCCCATGCGCGTGTGAGCTTTTGCGAAATGGGTGCGGGTTGTGAGCTCTTTTCTGCGGCAGTTGCAGCTGTCCCATTTCCGATCCTACAAATCTCTCTCCCTTGAGATAGACGCGCGCCCCGTTGCCATTTTTGGCCCGAACGGGAGCGGTAAGACCAATGTGCTTGAGGCGCTTTCGCTGCTGTCACCAGGGCGCGGGCTGCGCGGGGCCAAGGTCGATGTGATGATGCGCCATCCCGAGGATCTGGGTTGGAAAATCTCCGCCGAAATCGAGGCGGCGGGGCAGATCCGCGAGGTTGAAACCCTTTGCCAATCCGGTGCATCGCGTCAAACCCGCATAGACGGAAAAGCGGCGACGCAAACCGCTTTGGGCGCAGTACTGCCGGTGATTTGGATGGTGCCTGCGATGGACCGGCTCTGGATCGAAGGGGCAGAGGGGCGGCGCAAGTTTCTGGATCGCTGCGTGCTCAGCTTTGATCCAAACCATGCCGAGCGCAGTTTGACCTATGCCAAAGCCATGACCCAGCGCAATCGGTTGCTCAAAGATGGGGTTACGGACGCCCATTGGTATAGTGCGCTAGAGGCACAAATGGCGCGCTCCGGGGCGGACATAGATGCAGCGCGGCGCTCCGCTTTGGCCCGCATCGCGCGCGCACAAGAGGGGGCGCAAACCGCCTTTCCAGCCGCGACGCTGACCCTTATGCATAAAGAGAGTGAAATGCCGCAAAGCATTGAGGGTTTTGCCGAAGCGCTCGCGAGCTCGCGTCGCCAAGACATTGCTGCGGGGCGCTCACTGATCGGGCCACATCGGGCGGATTTGCAGGCGATCTATGCCGCAAAATCCATGCCCGCGCAGGACTGCTCAACGGGCGAACAAAAAGCCCTGCTGATTTCATTGATCCTCGCCAATGCCCGCGCCCTGTCGCAGGATCTTGGCACCCCGCCGCTGCTTTTGCTGGATGAAGTCTCTGCCCATCTGGACGAAACCCGCCGCGCCGCGCTTTATGATGAGATTTGCGCCCTGGGCGCGCAGGCCTGGATGACGGGAACGGGCGCAGAGCTTTTCGATAGCCTTGGCCGGCGCGCACAGTTTATGGAGGTCAGCGACATGAATGGCGTATCGGAGGTGAAATGCATATGAGTAACCCTGTCTCTGCCCCAATGCGGGATCTGATTTGCGAGCGTTTGAAAGACATAGCGCATGAGGAAAACGTAAAGATCCTCTTTGCCATTGAAAGCGGCTCACGCGCCTGGGGGTTTCATTCGCCCGATAGCGATTATGATGTGCGCTTTGTCTATGCACGCCCCAAAGACTGGCATTATGCCCTTGGAAGGAAACGCGATGTGATCGAGCGCCCGATTGATGATGAGCTGGATATTTCCGGCTGGGAGCTGTCCAAAGCGCTGACCCTTGCCATGGGCTCCAATGCTGTGATTGCCGAATGGCTGCAATCGCCCATCACCTATATCTGTGATCCCGATGCAGTCTCTGCGTTGATGGAATTTGCTGGGGCCGCGCTGGATCGCAAATCGGTCACTTGGCATTACCTCTCGCTCTTGCATCGGCAAAAAGAGCGGATGAAAGGGCCAGATGGCGGCGTGCGCATCAAGCGGTATTTCTATGTGCTAAGGCCCGCGCTTGCCCTGCGCTTTATGCGCCTGAATGAGACTGCCGTGCCGCCGATGAATATGGCAAAGCTGCGCGCGGGATGTGATCTCTCTGCCGCGCAGAGCGACGCCCTGGACCGGTTGACGGAACGCAAAATGGCGGTGAAGGAAAGGGCACAAGAGCAAGCCTCGGAGCCGGTGCTAGATGCGCTGGTGCAAGAGGAGGTATTGCAGGCGAAAGACTGGTTAGAGCAGGCACCCAAGACCGATAAGCCACGGCTATTAAAAACCGCAAATCGCCTGCATATGGAACTATCCCCTGAATGACCCTCTCTGCCCTTGATCTCAGCCTTTATTCGGCCGCGCTGCTGATTTTGTTTCTCACTCCGGGGCCGGTCTGGCTGGCACTGGTGGCGCGCGCGGTTTCGGGCGGTTTTCAAAGTGCTTGGCCCCTTGCCCTAGGGGTTGCCATTGGGGATGTGGTCTGGCCGCTGCTCGCGATTTTGGGGCTGGCTTGGATCACAACGGAATATGAGAGCGCGCTGACGATCCTGCGCTGGGTGGCCTGTGCGTTTTTCCTCTGGCTCGGCTATAGCGTCATTCGCAATGCCGATAAGAAAATCAACACCGATAGCCGTCTAACGCGCCCCGGAATGCTTGCGGGGTTTCTCGCCGGGCTCGCCGCGATCTTGGGCAATCCCAAAGCGATCCTGTTCTATATGGGCGTGCTGCCGGGCTTCTTTGATCTCTCTGCGGTCACCGTGACCGATATAGCCGTGATCTGTTTGCTCAGCCTTTTGATCCCGTTTTTTGGTAATATCGCGATGGCTTTGCTGATCGATCGGGTGCGCGCTGTGATCTCTTCGCCCAAAGCGATACGCCGCATGAACCTGCTAGCTGGAGGGCTGTTGATCGTGGTTGGGCTCGTGCTCCCCTTCACCTAAGATGCGCCCCGCTAAACCTCGCCGCTATATACAAAATATTGTGTATCTTGCGTGACAATCCTACAAAAAACCTCTAAAAGTAGCATAAAATAACCACAAGGCGACCTTATGGCTGACACGCCCCAAAACTCAGATGACTATAGCGCAGATTCCATCAAAGTTCTCAAAGGCTTAGAGGCGGTCCGCAAGCGCCCTGGCATGTATATCGGGGACACTGATGATGGCAGCGGTTTGCACCATATGGTCTATGAGGTCGTTGATAACGGGATTGACGAGGCGCTCGCGGGTCATGCCGATTATGTGCATGTGAAAATTCACGCCGATAGCAGCGTATCGGTGCGCGATAATGGGCGCGGGATTCCGGTGGGGATGCATGCCGAAGAGGGCGTTTCCGCCGCCGAAGTCATCATGACCCAGCTGCATGCGGGTGGTAAGTTTGACAGCAATTCCTACAAGGTCTCGGGCGGTCTGCACGGGGTTGGGGTCTCGGTCGTGAACGCGCTTTCGGTTTGGCTGGAGCTGAAAATCTGGCGCGATGGCAAGGTGCATGTGGCCCGCTTTGAACATGGCGAGACTGTCAAACATCTTGAGGTCATCGGCGATGCGGGCGGCGAGACCGGGACCGAAGTGCGGTTCTTGGCCTCTACCGGCACATTTTCGAACCTGGAATACTCCTTTGACGTGCTGGAACGGCGCCTGCGCGAGCTGGCCTTTCTCAATTCCGGCGTGCGCATTATTCTCGAAGATGAACGCCCTACCGAACCGATGCGCTCTGAGCTGTTCTATGAGGGCGGCGTAAAGGAATTTGTGAAATATCTCGACCGCTCCAAAACCGGCCTGATGCCGGAGCCGATCTATGTCACCGGCGAAAAGGACGAGATTGGGATCGAGGCGGCGCTGTGGTGGAATGACAGCTACCATGAGAATGTGCTGCCATTTACCAATAACATCCCCCAGCGCGATGGCGGCACCCATTTGGCGGGTTTTCGCGGCGCTTTAACCCGTGTGCTGCAACGCTATGCCAGTGCCAGCGGGATTGCCAAGAAAGAGAAAGTCACCTTTACCGGCGATGATGCGCGCGAGGGGCTGACTTGCGTGCTCTCGGTCAAAGTGCCGGACCCGAAATTCTCCTCTCAAACCAAGGATAAACTGGTAAGCTCAGAGGTGCGCCCAGCGGTTGAGGGCTTGCTTGGTGAAAAGCTCTCTGAGTGGTTCGAGGAAAATCCGGGCATGGCCAAGATGATCGTCGGCAAAATCATTGAGGCGGCCCTGGCACGGGAGGCGGCGCGCAAAGCCCGCGAGCTGACCCGGCGCAAAACCGCGATGGATGTGAATTACCTGGCGGGAAAGCTCAAGGATTGCTCGGAAAAAGACCCTGCCCAGGCTGAACTGTTCCTGGTGGAGGGCGATAGCGCGGGCGGCTCAGCGCAAACCGGGCGCGACCGACGTACCCAAGCGATCCTGCCGCTTCGCGGGAAAATCCTGAATGTGGAGCGCGCGCGCTTTGATCGCATGCTCTCGTCCCAAGAGATTGGCAATCTGGTGATGGCGCTTGGCACCGGCATTGGCCGGGATGAGTTTAACATCAATAAGCTGCGCTATCACAAAATCGTGATCATGACCGATGCCGATGTGGATGGGGCGCATATCCGCACGCTGCTGTTGACCTTCTTCTATCGCCAAATGCCGCAGCTGATTGAGGGCGGCTATCTTTATATCGCGCAGCCCCCGCTCTTTAAGGTCGCAAGGGGCAAATCAGAGGTCTATTTGAAAGACCAGCCTGCGCTTGATGATTATCTGGTGAACCAAGGTGTGCAAGGCGCGCGGTTGCGCTTGGGCTCGGGGGCGGAAATGGCGGGCCCCGATCTGGTGCGTGTGGTGGATGAGGCGCGCCAGCTTAAACGCGTGCTCGAGGCCTTCCCGACACATTATCCGCGCCATATTTTGGAGCAAGCCGCCATTGCTGGGGCCTTTGTGCCCGGCGCGGTGGATGCGGATTTGCAAGGCACGGCGGATCGGGTGGCGGATCGGCTGAACCTGATTGCGCTGGAATATGAGCGTGGCTGGCGCGGGCGGATCACGCAGGATCACGGCATGCGGCTCAGCCGGATTTTGCGCGGCGTCGAAGAGCTGCGCACGCTGGATGGGCCCATGCTGCGCTCTGGTGAGGCGCGGCGCACCGGGCAATTCACGCAGAACCTGCAAGAGGTTTATGGCACGCCCGCAACGCTTGAGCGCAAAGAGCGCAGCCAAACCATCCACGGCCCGCTTGATCTGTTGGCTGCGATCCTTGATGAGGGCGAGCGCGGGCTGACCCTGCAACGCTATAAGGGGCTGGGCGAAATGAACCCCGATCAGCTTTGGGAGACAACGCTTGACCCGGATGCCCGAACGCTGCTGCAAGTGCAGGTGGATGACATGGCCGAGGCCGATGATCTCTTTACCAAGCTAATGGGCGATGTGGTGGAGCCGCGCCGCGAGTTCATCCAGCAAAACGCCCTGAGTGTAGAGAACCTGGATTTTTAATCGACGTTTCAGCCGGCCCCATCGGGTTTGATCATCTCTTGCACCTCCTCCAGCGAGAGCGGGCAGAGCTCTTTGAGCCGGGATTTTGTTTCTTGCAGCACCTCTGTGTCCCGCGTGAGCGCCTCGCTGAGCACATTTATCCGGTATTCTAAGCTGGGCATGCGCTCGGGCGGGGTATGGGGCAGGTCAGCGCGCAGGACTGTCAGCTGCTCTTGCGTGCGTTTCAGCATGTCTTGGCGATGTTGCAGGATGCGAATTTCATGCAGGATCATGCGATAATCAGCCAAGATTTGCCGCCGCCGCCCAAATTGGCGAATTTCTGCCAAGATCTGGTCAGGATTGGGCGTGCGCCCGGTCGCGGGCAGCGGGGGGCGGTCGAGTTTGCGAATCTCGCGCGTTAACTCTTCCAGCTCCGCTTTCGTCACCGGGCCGGAGCGCGCGCGCAGCAAAACGGTCACATCTTTCACTTGCCCGCGCAGAATATCTTTGGTCAATTGGCTTAATGTTTTGGGGGCAGACAGGGTTTCATTTTGGGATGCAAGAGAGGATTGGCGCATGGGGCCTCCTGAAAATGGCAGCGATCGGATCTGATGGAACTGTGGTTAAGATGCCCTGCGAATCCTTTCGAAAACCTGAATCATTTCGACAAAATTGCGAAATTCATGCGGCAAAACCTTGGTCCTTGTTTGAAGTGATTGTCTCTGCTTGCAAGGCCAGAGTGGTCAAAAATTCATGGGTTAAATAGCCTGAATCCTTGGCGTTTTGCTTTTGGAATTGTTCCATAAGCGTTTGAATTTTCTGCTCAATCATCTTTATTTTTGCTTCTAGACTTGGCAGGATAGTATCCTTTAGCTCCTCTAGCTCCGCCGTTTCCTGCTGGGTCAGAGCCATGCTGCTTTCCTTCGCTTCAAATGTGATTTTCAAATCGTTTCCAGTATCACGCGCGGCTTTCAGGGCACGCAGCTGCTCTTGCAGGTCGCCAACCAAGTAACGGACGTAGTCTTTGGCTTTGCGAATACGCTGTAGCTTGGTGCCTGATTTTGGATCCAAGGCCTGCATGGCGTCGAGAAATTCCTGCCGAGCCTTTTCAAGAGCGGCGTCTTGGTCCGCCGCTTGAATCGCATCCATAAAATCGGCCTCGCTTGCGGTGGTTTTCGGCGCGGCTGGCGCTATGTGATTGGGGGCTGAATTCTGAGCTTCTGAAATATGCATCGGGGTTCCTGACATTCTGTCTTTGCGTCCATGAATGTGCCTATTTTCGCTCACAAAGCAGTTAATCCCAGCGGCTTTCTTGCGCGCAATTTTACTTAAGCGGGTAGGTTTTCCAGGCTTGCATTATGCCTATGGGTGCTTGAGTGTTGGCCCATAACCTAAGGAGGATCCAATTCATGCGAACGCGCGCTGCGGTGGCTTTAGAGGCCGGCAAACCCCTGGAAATTATGGATGTAAACCTGGATGGCCCCAAGGCCGGAGAGGTTCTGGTCGAAATCAAAGCGACGGGCATTTGTCATACGGATGAGTTCACGCTGTCCGGTGCAGATCCCGAGGGGCTGTTCCCGGCGATTTTGGGCCATGAGGGGGCGGGCATTGTGCTTGAAGTGGGCGAGGGCGTGAGCAGCCTGAAACCGGGTGATCATGTGATCCCGCTTTACACGCCGGAATGCCGGGAATGCGAATATTGCCTGCATCCCAAAACCAATCTGTGCCAAGCTATTCGCAGCACGCAAGGGCAAGGATTGATGCCGGATGGGACGTCGCGCTTTTCCATGCTCGATGGCACGCCGATCCTGCATTACATGGGCTGCTCGACCTTTTCCAATCACACGGTCCTGCCTGAGATTGCCTTGGCCAAGGTGCGGCAGGATGCGCCTTTTGACAAGATTTGCTATATCGGCTGCGGTGTGACCACAGGGATTGGGGCGGTGATTAACACGGCCAAGGTCGAGATTGGCTCGCGCGCGATTGTTTTTGGCCTGGGCGGCATTGGCTTGAACGTCATTCAAGGGCTGCGCCTGGCGGGAGCCGATCAGATTGTGGGCGTTGATTTGAACCCCGATAAGGTCGAGATGGCCACACATTTTGGTATGACCGATTTTGTGAATCCCAAAGAGGTTGAAGGCGATTTGGTGCCCTATCTAGTGGATCTCACCAAGGGCGGTGCGGATTATACCTTTGATGCGACGGGCAATGTGCAAGTGATGCGCGATGCGCTGGAATCGGCGCATAAGGGCTGGGGCGAGAGCATTATCATCGGTGTCGCGCCTGCCGGCGCGGAAATCTCTACCCGGCCTTTCCAGCTGGTCACAGGCCGCTCTTGGCGCGGCACCGCCTTTGGCGGCGCGCGCGGGCGCACAGATGTGCCCAAGATTGTGGATTGGTATATGGAGGGCAAAATCGAGATTGATCCGATGATCACCCACACCATGGCCTTGGAGGATATCAACAAAGGCTTTGATCTGATGCATGCGGGGGAAAGCATCCGCTCGGTCGTGGTTTTCTAAGGACAAACACCTGAGCCAAATGCGGGTTCGGGAAGGTGGGGGTTTTGCACCCCCACACCCCCGCAAGGTATTTTTAGCCAAATGAAGAGGCGGTCGTTTTTCAGCGGCTGCCCTTTTTTCTTGTCAGTGGGGTGGGCGCAATTTTTGGTTGTTTGGGCATCGAAACGGGCTGCGGTTTTGTTACAATTTTTACGATAACGGGGCGCTCACGGCGCTGTTATTTGTTGTTATGCCAATGTTTTTGTTGAATTTAATTGTGGTTCGCTGAAATCTTTTGTCACGGGTGCTGACGTTCATGTCATTAACCATGCTGGCCGCTAGACCGGGGGAGAAACCGTTTCTAAGTTCATTACACGAAACGCAACCATGTCAAACCAAGGAGAGACATCATGAAGACCACAAGCAAATCACTCGTTATCGCCAGTGCCGTTGCAGCAGCTCTGACAACTGGTATTGCTACCAGCTCTCACGCGGCGGCTAAGGAAAAATGCTACGGCGTTTCTCTGGCCGGGAAGAATGATTGTGGGGCGGGCGCGGGCACCACATGTGCAGGCACCTCCACAGTGGATTATCAAGGCAACGCGTGGTCCTTGGTTGAGGCCGGCACCTGCATGGATATTGAGCTGCCTGCCGCAGAAGATGGCACCATGCGCAAAGGCTCCCTTGAGCCCCTGGACCGCGATCTGCCCGCATAAGGCAAATGCCTGCTCCCTCACCCCACAAGAGGGGGCAGGCCCACAATTTAGGAATTTATCATGTTTGATCAAAGCCCCGCCCCTTTGCCCATTGCCCCCGGTCTTGGCTATAAGGCTGAGCATTTTGCAGATATTGAGGCAAATCCCGGCGCGGCTGAATGGTTTGAGATTCATGCCGAGAATTACATGGGTGGGGGCGGGCGCCCGATTGCGCAGCTGCGCCATTTGGCCGAGCGATTTCCGATTTCTGTGCATGGGGTTGGCCTGTCCATTGGCGGGGAGGGGCGGCTTGACCCCGCGCATCTGGCGCGATTGAAGACCCTATGTGATTGGGTGAACCCGGCCAGCTTTTCTGAGCATTTGGCCTGGTCTACCCATGACACCAGCTTTTTGAACGATCTACTGCCCTTGCCCTATACCGAGGCCACTCTGGCCCGTGTTGTTGATCATATTGACGAGGTGCAGACCTATCTTGGGCGGCGCATGCTGCTGGAGAACCCTTCGTCTTATCTGCATTTCGATGAGAGCAGTTTTGCAGAGGTTGATTTTCTGAGGGAGGTCGCCGCGCGCGCTGGCTGTGGGCTGTTGCTGGATGTGAATAATGTCTTTGTCAGCGCGACCAATTTGGGTATGGATGCCTATGCCTATATTGATGCCTTCCCGCTAGATCTGGTGGGTGAGATCCATTTGGGCGGTCATGACGTAGAGGCCGATGATCACGGTGCGCCGCTGCTCATTGACAGCCATGGGCGCACGGTGGCGGATCCGGTTTGGACGCTTTACGCCTATACGGTGCAAAAGGGCGGGGCGCGCCCGACACTGATTGAATGGGATAATGATGTGCCCAGCTGGCCGGTTTTGGAGGCCGAAGCAGCGCGCGCGGCGCATGTGCTGGATCTGGTGGCTTGAGCAATGGCGGTGTCGCAAACTGAGTTCACCCAAGCTTTGCTTTCGCCAAACGCGCCTTGGCCCAAGGGGCTAAGCGATGGTCGCGGCAATCCGGCCGGGCGGCGGTTCAATGTCTATCGCAACAATGTGATGGTTTCGCTGATCGAGGCCTTAAAAAGCAGTTTTCCGGTGCTTGAAAAGCTGCTGGGGGGCGAGAATTTCACCGTGCTGGCGCGCGCTTTTGCGCAAACCCATCCACCAAGTTCGCCGCTGATGATGTTCTATGGCGCTGAGATGCCTGAATTTTTGATGGGTTTTGAGCCTACCAAAAACCTTGGCTATCTGCCCGATATCGCCCGACTGGAGCTGCTGCTGCGCGAAAGCTACCATGCACCGGACGCAGCGCCTATTGCGCCCGAGGCTCTCGCCGCGCTTGATCCTGAGCAGTTGATGGCGCGCACGCTTGGGGTGGCTCCGTCGCCGCGGCTCTTGCGCTCCGATTGGCCGGTTCATGCGATCTGGGCCTATAATATGCAGCCCGGCGCGCCAAAACCGGTGATGCAGGCAGAGGATGTGCTGATTTTGCGCCCAGAATTTGACCCTGAACCGCATCTTTTGCCCGCAGGGGGCGGTGCCTTTATCGCGGCGCTCTTGGGTGGTCAAAGCCTTGGGCAAGCCCTTGAGGCCGCGCCGGGCTTTGATCCTACACAAGTTTTGGCGCTGCTGATTTCCAGTGGCGCGATCCATAGACTCGGAGATTAAGATGATGCGTGCCCTCTTTGCCCTACCCGAGACGCTGCTTGCCCGGCTTGAGCCAAGCTTGATGCAGATCCTGCCACTGCTGGCGCGGTTTATCTTTGCTGCCGTGCTGTTCATGTATTTCTGGAATTCAGGGCTCACCAAAATTCCCGATGGGATTGCGAGCCTGTTTAACCCCAGCTTTAACGCTTTTGCGCAGATCTTCCCCAAAGGGGCGGAGTCGCTGGGCTATGACGTCACCCAAGCCAGCCTGTTTCAAAAGGCGGTGATCCTGGCGGGCACCTGGGCGGAGTTTGTGCTGCCGGTGCTCTTGGTCATTGGGCTTTATACCCGCGCCGCCGCGTTAGGCATGATCGGCTTTGTGATTGTGCAAAGCCTGACGGATATTATCGGCCATGGGGCAGCACTTGGCGCGTGGTTTGACACCGCTTCTGATGCGCTGATCCTCGATCAACGGGCGTTTTGGGTGTTCCTCTTTCTGTTCTTGCTCGCACGCGGCGGCGGGGCTGTGTCCCTGGACCGGGTTTTGTGGGGCAAAGGTTAACGCAGCGCACGCAGACCTTACGCCGCCTTAACCCGGATCTGGCACAAGAGGCGTGCAATTGCAAAATCATGCGGCCCAAAGACCGACCGAACACCATAAGTCGGGACGAGGGCCGTGTGTCGGACGAGATGGATTGAGGCTTCTGACTGAGCGTTTGGCACCGCTCAGACCGTCGATAATACGGGCCCGTGACGTCTGACTACCTTAATGCGTGACCCTGGGCAGCAATGAGCTGTGGCCGGGGCAAAACTGTAGGCTTGACGGGCGATGGTGTTGCGGTATATTTTTGCGGTATACTTGGCCGGAGATATCAGTATGCAGATCGCAGCAAAGCGCAAGACATCCCTAACACTGGACGTTGCGGCCCTTGATGGCGCGAAAGAGCTTGGGGTCAATGTTTCGGCAGTTGCTGAAAAGGCGCTTTTGCAGGCTGTAGCGGAGGCGCGCCGCGAAAAGTGGCTATCAGAGAATGCCGAAGCCTTTGCCGCGCAATCGCGATGGCACGAGAAAAACGGCCACCCCTTGGCAGAAATTTTGACATCGCCGGGTGCATCGTCATGGCGGAGCTGACGCGCTTTGACGTGGCCGAGCATCGCGGGATTTTGATGGTTGTTGTGGAAAGCAGCTTGCTCCCGCCTGACCCGTCAGTGGTCGTGATACCCCTGCTCAAGGGTTATCCGGCTGTGCGATTTCTCAACCCGCAGATTGATTTTGATGGGCAAGTTTTTATCCTTGCGACCCGGCTTATTGGGGCCGTTCGCAGAGCCCATCTGCGCCGAGTTGGGACGATCGAGCCGCAAGGAGACCATGTCACAAGGGCAGTAGATGTCTTGATGTCCGGAGTGTGATTGCGTTCAGCGCTCCTGACCTCACCCCTTTTCATGGAAAAACGCGTAGATCTTTTCGGCGAGGGCTTCTGAGATGCCGCCGACGGCCTTGAGATCGGCTAGATTTGCCCGTGAGACCGCTTTGGCAGAGCCGAAATGGGCCAGTAGGGCGCGTTTGCGGGCGGCGCCGACGCCGGGTACGTCATCTAGCGGGGTGGCTCCAACCGATTTGGCGCGTTTGGCGCGGTGGGTGCCGATGGCGAAACGGTGCGCCTCATCTCGCAGACGCTGTACGAAATAAAGCACCGGATCATTATGGCGCAGGGCAAAGGGGCGCTGGCCGATGCGGTGAAACTCTTCTTTGCCCGCATCGCGATCAACGCCCTTGGCCACCCCAACCATCGGGATATCTGCAACCCCATGCTCTGCCATGATCTGAGCCACCGCGCTGACTTGTCCCGCGCCGCCATCAATCAAGAGCAGATCGGGCCAAAGCCCCTGTTTGCGTTCGGGATCCTCTTTCAAAAGGCGCTTAAAGCGGCGGGTCAGCACCTCTTTCATCATGCCGAAATCATCGCCGGGGGTCAGCTCTTCACCCTTGATATTGAACTTGCGATATTGGCTTTTCAAAAACCCCTCGGGCCCGGCGACGATCATTGCGCCCACCGCATTGGTGCCTTGGATATGGGAGTTATCATAGACCTCGATCCGCTCTGGCGGCGCGTCCAGCGCAAACGCCTCAGCCAACCCGCGCAGCAGTTTAGCCTGGGTCGCCGTCTCCGCCATTTTCCGCCCCAAGCTTTCACGAGCATTGCGCAGGGCACTGTCAACCAGCTCGGCCTTTTCGCCGCGTTGGGGCACCAGCAGCTCAACCTTGCGCCCCAGCTTGTCGCTAAGCGCCTGGCTCATCAAATCGGGGTTCTCGATTTCATTAGAGAGCAGGATCTGGGGCGGCGGCTCTTTGGTGTCGTAAAACTGGCCCATAAACGCCTCCAGCACCTCGGCCGCATCCACATATTCACCCACGCGGGGATAAAAATCGCGATTGCCCCAATTTTGCCCGGCGCGGATGAAAAACACTTGAACACAAGCCTGCCCATTCTCCAGATGCAGCGCGATGATATCCGCCTCGCTCACCGTGCGCGGGTTGATGCCTTGGGCGGTCTGCACCGAGGTCATGGCGCGAATGCGATCCCGCAGCGCAGCCGCGCGCTCGAATTCCATCGCATCAGAGGCCTCTTGCATTTCTTTGGCGAGCTTGGCCTGCACATCGCTGGTCTTGCCTTTCAAAAACCGCTCCGCATCTTCGACCGATTGCGCATAATCCTCTTGCGAAATCCGCTGCACACACGGGGCCGAGCAGCGCTTGATTTGATATTGCAAACAGGGGCGCGTGCGGCTTTCGAACATGGAATCCGTGCAATTGCGCAGCAAAAACGCCTTTTGCAACTGGTTTAACGTGCGATTCACCGCGCCGGCACTGGCAAAGGGGCCATAATAGCTGCCCTTGTCGCGCTTGGCCCCGCGATGTTTGCGGATCTGCGGGTAGTCGGTGTCTTTGCTCACCAGGATATTGGGAAAGCTCTTATCATCGCGCAAAAGCACGTTGAATTTGGGTTTGAGCTGCTTAATCAGGTTTTGCTCAAGCAGCAGCGCCTCGGCCTCGGTGCGCGTGGTCAGGAACATCATCGAGGCCGTCAGCGAGATCATGCGCTGAATACGCGGGCTATGGCCGGTGGGGCGCGCGTAATTGGAGACCCGGTTTTTCAGATGCCGCGCCTTGCCCACATAAAGCACGCCGCTTTCAGCATCAAGCATGCGATAGACGCCGGGCGAGCCATCCAGGGTTTTCAGGGCCTCGGCAATGACCTCATGGCCGGTTTTGATGTCAGGGGTGTCACTCATGTGCAGAGCTTACAATTTACCAGATTGCAAGGAAAGAGAGTGTAGATTGGTGATCCGTTTTGAGACAGTTCTGAGGCGCATTTGCGTCGCGCAACCAGGAATAGATTGATTCTCAAATCGCTGCCTCGTATGGCGAGTGAGTGCAAGGGTTAAGACATCCCCGATTCCTGGGGATAACTGCGCGGATAAAACTTCGTGATCTCGAAAATGTTATTGATTTTTAACCACTTCGCTGAATTGCCCAATTTTTAGGCACATACTTAAGGCGTTGAAATTAAGTGATATTTTTCTGTGGATCAACTTGAGGGTGAGGGCAAGTAACGGATTTGTAACGTCTTTTTAAGGGGTTAGGCGAGAGTGCAAAACTCTCGCGGCGCGCGCGCTATTCTACCCCAAGTATGTCCGGTGTCTGCCAACCCAAATGCTGCCCGCCATCAACGCATAACAGCTGGCCAGTGACCGCTGGGGCGTTCAGAAAATAGCTGAGCGCGGCGGTGATATCGCTGGGATTCGCACCGCGATTGAGCACGGTTGCTGCGCGCTGATTGGTGAAATGTTTTGTGCTTTGACGCGCGCCTTGCAAGGTGGGGCCGGGTCCGATGGCATTGACGCGGATCTGCGGCGCAAGCGCTTGGGCGGCGGTTTGGGTAAAGGCCCAGAGCCCCATTTTCGCAATCGTGTAGGTCATAAATTCCGGGGTCAATTTGCGCACGCGCTGGTCAATCATATTGATGACGAGGCCCGTTGCCAGCGGCTCTCCGGCTTGGTCAGTGCGGCTCTCAAGCCCTTGATGCGCCATGGCTTGGGTCAGTTGAAACGGGGCACGCAGGTTCGAGCCGATATGCCTATCCCAGCTTTGCATCGTGGCAGAGTGCAGCGTGTCATATTCAAAGATCGACGCGTTATTGATCAGACAGGTGATGGGGCCGCCCAGGGCCTCGGTGGCCTGTGTAAAGAGCTGCGTCGTCGCCTCTGGGTCCAGCAGATCGGCCTGGAGCTCGACGCCCGTTTGCCCCGCCTTTTCGATCTGCGCCACGGTTTCGCCGGCCCCTTTCGCGGAGGCCGCATAATGCACCGCCACATCATAGCCTTGCTCGGCCAGATGCAATGCCATGGCTTGGCCCAATCGGGCACCAGACCCTGTTACGAGCGCGCGTTTTTCAGTCATAAAAAAGCCTTTGGTTAGGTGAGCACCAGTGCCACATAACCTAGGTAAAGCGCGCTCAAAACCCAGCCCCAAAGACGAGAAATATCGCGGCCCAGATAAACAAAAGGGATCAGCAGGAGCGATGCGCCCAGCATGACCCAAAGATCAAAGGCCAAAAATTGCGCCCCCACGGGGATTGGCCCGACCAGCGCAGCGATTCCGATAATGGCCAATAGGTTGAACATATTAGAGCCAATCACATTTCCCAAAGCCACATCCGCTTGACGGCGCAGGGCTGCCATAGTGGTTGTCGCCAGCTCGGGCAAAGAGGTGCCCACCGCCACCAAAGTGAGGCCAATCACCTCATCGCTGATGCCATATTGTTTTGCGATGATTGAGGCATTATCCACCAGTAGCCCCGCGCCCAAGGGCAGTCCAATCAGCCCAAGCAGTAGGAAAATGCCAATCGCAAGACCTGAAAGGCCCGGATCCGCGCCCTCAACCTCTTCCTCTTCTTGCCCCGCTTTGCGATGGGAGCGCGCCTCAGCAAATGCGTCAAAGAGCACATAGCCAAGCGCCCCAAGCAGGGTGAGCGCCGCAATCCAATCGAACACGCCGCGAAAGGCCAAGGCGATGAACAAAAGTGTGGCCGCAAGCATGAAATTATAGGTCTTACGGGTGTTACATTGCGAGGTATGCATGGCAGCCATTATGGCAGGCAGGCCAAGGACCAGCAGGATATTGGCGGTATTGGAGCCCACCACGTTGCCCAAAGCGATGCCCGGCGCGTCTTCAAGGACGGCCTTTACACCAATGAGCAATTCAGGGGCCGAGGTGCCAAAGGCCACAATCGTGAGCGAGACAATCAGCGCCGGCACGCCCAGGCGCAGCGACAGATTCACCGCGCCCTTCACCAGCGCATCCCCCGCCAAAAGCAGGATTAAAAGGCCCAGACCGGAAAGCAGCCAGGGCATAAGCTCAGCCATTCGAGTTCCCACATTTGCAAGGGCGCTGCGCCAAATGGCGGCGCCCGCACGCCTTGCATTTCACTTGCTTTAGCCTCGGCCCGCCAATCCAATGCAGCTTGCCCAAAATGCCCAGCAAGGCGATAAAGGCCAGAAATAGAAAAACAATTTTTGCCAGCATAGCTACAGCCCAAACCGGGCAAAGGCCGCACGTTCTTCCAGCCCCTGCGCCGCCTCTTGCACCATTTGTGCCCCCAGCCTTTGCAGCAAGGGTTTGCGCGTGCTATAGTCGCGAAACTGCACCTTTTCGCCAAAAATCTCCTTCATCTTCGGAACCAGATGGCCGATCCCGTCAATTAATCCTAGCTCACTCGCTTTTGCCGCAAGCCATATCTCGCCCGTGAATAAATCCACATCTGCGCTTAGCTTATCCCCGCGCCGCGCCTTTACATGCCCAATGAAGTTATCGTGCAGATCTTCTAAGATTCGCTTAAGCCGCGCCACATCTTCGGGATTTTCTGGCCGGAAAGGATCAAGCATGGATTTGGATTTTCCGGCGGTGTAAACGCGCCGCTCCACCCCATAGCGCCCCAAAAGTTCATGCGCGCCAAACCCGGCCGAAATCACCCCAATCGAGCCCACAATAGAGCTCTCATCGCCGTAAATCTCATCTGCCGCCGAGGCCAGCCAATAGCCACCCGAGGCCGCCACATCCTCGATAAAGGCATAGACCGGCACCTCTTTTTCCGCCGCCAGCCGACGAATCCGCGCCCCAATCAGCGACGATTGCACAGGACTGCCGCCAGGAGAGTTCAGCACCAGCGCCACCGCATCGGGTTTGCCCTTGGTAAAAGCACGCTGCAACAAAGGCGCAAGCGTGACATCATTCAGCGCGCCGCGCGCACCAGTGGCAATCATCCCCTGCAAGCGCAACACAGCCACCGACGGGTTCGATTTCAAAAAAGGGATCCAGCGTTTCATAAAGGGCCATGTAAAAGCCCGCGCCCCCACAAACAAGCCAGCATTGCAAAAAACCCGCCGCCTCGAGCGTTTCCTGTTGAACACAAGAGCCGGATAAAGAGTTTTGAAAGACATTGCGAGTAGAAGAACCTTGCCCTACGATAATTATATAGTGTTTTGCAGCCGAAAGTGAGCACCCATGCCTCGATTGATGCTGACCGCCTTTAGCTTGGTTCTCATCCTGTTGACCTCAACCGTTTGGGCACAGGGAGATGTGCAAACCAAACAATATGATGATGGCGGGGTCTATGTCGGCACCTTTAAGGGCGGGCTGCAACATGGGCAGGGCACATATACGCTGCCCAATGGCTATGAATATAGTGGCGACTGGGTTGAGGGCGAGATTCGCGGTCAAGGTCGTGCCCAATTTCCCGATGGCTCGGTTTACGAGGGCAGCTTTACCAAGGGCAAACCGGATGGGCAGGGCAAGATAACCGCCCCCGATGGCAGCACGTATGAGGGCGAATGGGCCGATGGGGCCATGACCGGAACCGGCACGCGGGTCTATGCCAATGGCGCGCGCTATGAGGGCGGATTTTTGGACGGTCGCCACCATGGCACGGGCGTGATGATGGCCCCGAGTGGGCGACAATATAACGGCGATTGGGTCGAGGGCGCGCAAACCGGACGCGCCACGATCACCTATATAGATGGCGCAATTTACGAGGGCGAGGTGCGCAATGGGGTGCGCGTGGGGCTTGGGAAATTGACCTTGGCCGATGGGCTCACTTACGAGGGCAGCTGGGATGATGACCAGTTCGAGGGCGAAGGTACGCTCACCCAGGCCGATGGCGTGACCTATACCGGGCAATTCTCTGCCGGGCAGCGCGCCGGGCAAGGGGTGGCAACCTATACCAATGGCGATCGCTATGAGGGTGAATTTGTTGCCGGTCTTCGCGAGGGCGAGGGCCGCTTTATCGGCGTTGATGGCTGGCAATATGAGGGCAGCTGGAAAGGTGGAAACAGCGAAGGGCAGGGCAAAATTACCTATCCCGATGGCTCAATCTATGAAGGCGAGGTCAAAAATAATCTCCCCGAAGGGCAGGGCAAAATCACCTATCCTGATGGCGCCACCTATGAGGGCGCATGGGCTCTGGGCGTGATCGAAGGGGAGGGTGTTGTGACCTATCCCAATGGCATCGTCTATCGCGGTGGCTTCAAAAACGCACGCAATCACGGGCAAGGGGTGATGACCTATCAAGATGGCTACCGCTATGAGGGCGGCTGGCAAGAGGGTAAACGCCACGGCCAGGGCCGCACCACATTCCCGGATGGGGCCATTTATGAGGGAACATTTGAAAACGGCGTGCGCCACGGCACCGGCAAGCTCGTGCTGCCGTCGGGCTTTACCTATGAGGGCGCGTGGCAAAATGGCGAAATCACCGGACAGGGCGTCGCCACCTATGAAAACGGCGATGTGTATGAGGGCAATTTCGTAAATAGCCGCCGCGAAGGCGAGGGCACCCTGCGCTATGCCACCGGCCAAGAGGCAAGCGGAACATGGGTCAATGGCGCGCTACAAGAAGACGCGGGATCAGAGCCCGAAGCTGAAGAAAGCCCTGAAACGACAAGCGAAGAGCCCGAAAGCACACAGGAAAGTGCCGAAAACGACGGCTAAGGCAACCACAAGTACAGGTTACAAGGCGGGGAGAGGCCAAATGAATTCGCAACATGGCGGCGCATTGTTGGTGCGCTCCCTCATCGCTATGGGCGCACGTCACAGCTTCGGCGTTCCGGGCGAAAGCTATCTGGCTGTTCTGGACGCTCTACATGATACGGCTGGTCAGCTTGATTTCACGCTGTGCCGCAATGAGGGCGGGGCCAGCTTCATGGCTGCCGCCTATGGCAAGCTCACTGGCACGCCTGGGATTTGCTTTGTCACGCGCGGCCCCGGCGCGACCAATGCGTCAATCGGCGTGCACACGGCTATGCAAGACAGCGCCCCGATGCTGCTTTTCGTGGGTCAGGTCGCCACGGATCAAAAAGGGCGCGAGGCGTTTCAAGAGCTGGATTACCGCGCGGTTTTTGGCACCATGGCGAAATGGGCCGTAGAGATCGACCAAACCGAACGTATTCCCGAAATCCTGAGCCGCGCCTGGAGCACTGCACTATCCGGGCGTCCTGGCCCCGTGGTCATTGCTTTGCCAGAAGATATGCTGAGCGCCGCCACAGATGCAGCCCCGCTTCTTGGCCCACCCCGGATCAGCGAACCGGCCCCAACAACCGACGCTCTTGCTGAGGCGCAAGATCTGCTCAGCGCCGCGAAACGCCCAGTGATCATCCTTGGCGGCAATCTTTGGAGCGCGGCCGGACGCGAAGCGATTACCCGTTTCGCCGAAAGCTCGAATATCCCCGTGCTGGCGGCCTTTCGTTTTCAGGACAAATTCAACAACCGCTCCCCGGTCTATGCAGGCGATGCGGGCGTGGGCATGCCGCCGCATGTGCGCCGGATCATCACTGAGGCCGATACGATCCTGGCTCTCAATATCCGCTTTGGTGAGATGACAACCGACGCCTATAGCGCGTTCAGCGTGCCGGTTCCCGAACAGACGGTGATCCATGTGCACCCCTCAGATGGTGAACTGGGCAAGATTTACCAGCCAGACTTGGGCATTCATGCCGGCCCCAACACCTTTGCCAGCGCCCTCGCACCGGTTTCTGGTGATTGGGAGGCGTGGCGCGCGCAGGCCCGTGCAGAGTATGAGGCCAGCCTGATCGCGCCGCCCCAACCAAGCCCCGTGGATATGGCCGCCGTGATGCAAGCGATAACGGCCAAGCTGCCTGAAGATGCAATTATTACTAATGGCGCGGGGAATTTTGCGATCTGGCCCTCGCGCCATATTTCTTATGGGCCGGATATGCGCCTGCTCGCCCCGCAATCGGGCGCAATGGGCTATGGGCTGCCCGCCGCGATCGCCGCAAAGCTGGTGCATCCCGAACGCTGCGTGCTTTGCTTTGCAGGGGACGGCGATTTTCAGATGAATTGCCAAGAGCTAGCCAGCTCAGCCCAGGCGGGGGCGCGGCCCATTGTGCTGATCCTCAATAACGGAATTTATGGCACGATCCGCGCTCATCAGGAACGTGAATATCCAACGCGGGTGTGTGGCACCGATATGGTGAGCCCGGATTTTGCCGCGCTTGCAAGAGCTTACGGGTTTTATGGTGAACGGGTCGAGTGCAGTGAGGATTTCGCCCCCGCGTTTGCGCGCGCTCTGGCATCCGAGAACGGAGCCGTGCTGGATCTCAATATCGCTGCCGAAGCGATTGCCCCGCGCAAAACCTTGAGCCAAATACAAAAAGCCGCGCTGGGATAACCCGCGCGGCTGTTGCCGGACTATATTTCAAACGTCGCCGCCGATAAGAACCCCAGCAAAGTGGGGGTTTTGCACCCCCACACCCCCGCCCCGTATCAAATAAGGTATTTATTGGCCAAATGAAGGGGGGCGCTTGCTCCGGGCATACTCTTAGTAATGCATCGAGCGAGAGGTGCCGGGGATTTGCTGGGGCGGGGCAAATTTTGTCAGGTCGATCCCCTCAACGGCGGTTTTATACTCTTCTAGCGTTGGGGTTCGCCCCAAAATCGCGGAGAGCACAACAACGGGGGTGGAGCCTAGGAGCGATTCGCCCTTTTTCGTCTCTGAATCCGCGACTACGCGCCCTTGGAACAGACGGGTGGAGGTGGCGAGGACCGTGTCGCCCTTAGCCGCTTTTTCTTGGTTGCCCATGCACAGGTTACAGCCGGGGCGTTCGAGATAGAGGATATTGTCATATTCGGTGCGCGCTTTTTCCTTGGGCGCGGTATCATCGAATTCAAACCCCGCGTATTTTTGCAGGATTTCCCAATCGCCTTCCTCTTTCAGCTCATCAATGATGTTATAGGTCGGCGCGGTGACCACGAGCGGGGCTTGGAAGCTGACCGCGCCATTGGCGGTCTCAAGGTTGCGCAGCATTTGGGCCACGATTTTGATGTCACCCTTATGCACCATGCAGGAGCCGACAAAGCCCAAATCCACTTTCTTTTCCGCCTTGTAGAAGGAGATCGGGCGAATTGTGTCATGGGTGTAGCGCTTGGAGATATCTGCGTTATGCACATCTGGGTCAGCAATCATGGGCTCGATAATTTCATCCAGATCAACCACGACCTCGGCGAAATATTTGGCGTTTTCATCTGGCACGAGGGCAGGTTTTTCGCCGGATCTGATTTGCGCGATGCGCTTATTGGCCTTGTCGAGCAGGCTTTGCAACATGCCGCTTTCATGCTCCATGCCTTTATCCATCATGATCTGGATGCGGGATTTGGCCAGCTCTAGCGAGGCGATCAGCGTTTCATCATTGGAGATACAGACGGAGGCTTTTGCCTTCATCTCGGCGGTCCAATCGGTGAAGGTAAAGGCCTGGTCGGCGAGCAGCGTGCCGATATGCACCTCGATCACGCGGCCCTGAAAGACGTTATCGCCATGCTGGGCGAGCATCTGGGCTTGGGTCGCATGCACCACATCGCGGAAATCCATCCAATCGGCCATCTCGCCCTTAAAGGTGACTTTCACGGATTCGGGGATGGGCATGGAGGCCTCTCCCGTCGCAAGCGCCAGCGCGACGGTGCCGCTATCTGCGCCAAAAGCAACGCCTTTGGACATGCGTGTGTGGCTATCGCCGCCGATGATGATGTCATAATCGCTGACGGTGATATCGTTCAGCACTTTGTGAATCACATCGGTCATGGAGTGATAAACGCCCTTGGGGTCGCGCCCGGTGACAAGGCCGAAATCATTCATGAATTTCATCAGGCGCGGGGTGTTGGCTTGCGCTTTTGCATCCCAGACCGAGGCGGTGTGACAGCCCGATTGATAGGCCCCATCCACGCTTGGAGAGACCACGGTTGCGGCCATGGCTTCCAGTTCTTGCATGGTCATCAGCCCGGTTGTGTCTTGCGAGCCGACGATATTGACCGCCGCGCGCACATCAGATCCGGCATGCAGCACCTTGCCGGGGGTGACGCCGCGCGCATTGGTGTTAAAGATTTTCTCGACCGCCGTGAGGCCCTGACCCGCATGGCTGATTTCCTTGGCCGGGGCAAAGGCGGATTTCAGCTCAACCCCCAGCGCTTCACAGGCGAATGTTTGCAGCTTTTTGCCGAAAACGATGGCGTAAGACCCGCCCGCCTTCATGAATTCGAGCTTTTGAGGGGTGAAAGAGCCGGCCATATCCACCAGCTCTTTGGAGCCATCCTCGTTATAGAGCTTTTTCTCTTTGGTGTTGATGGTTAGAACGGTGCCGGTTTCTACGGAGTATTTCTGCTCTAGGATCGGCTGGCCGTCATTATTGAGGATGGGTGAGCCGTCCTCGCCGGTCTTTTTCACCCAGTTTTTCAGATCCACACCGATGCCTCCGGTCACGCCAACTGTGGTCAGAAAGATCGGGGAAATGCCGTTGGTGCCTGCCACGACGGGGGCGTAATTCACGAAAGGCACATAGGGCGAGGCCTGTTTGCCGGTCCAGAGCGCCACGTTATTCACCCCGGACATGCGCGAGGAGCCAACGCCCATGGTGCCTTTTTCGGCAATCAGCATCACGCGCTTATCGGGGTGCTGGATCTTCAGGGCCTCAATCTCTTTCTGCGCGGCCTCGGAAATCATGCATTTGCCATGCAATTCGCGGTCAGCGCGCGAGTGTGCCTGGTTGCCCGGAGAGAGCAGGTCGGTTGAAATATCCCCCTCGGCGGCGATATAGGTGACGACTTTCACCTCTTCGTCGATCTCGGGCAGTTTGGTGAAAAATTCAGCTTCAGCATAGCTTTCCAGGATCTCGCGTGCGACCGTGTTGCCCGCATCTAGCGCCGCTTTCAGACGATCTGTGTCGGCCTCGTAAAGGAAAACTTGGGTTTTGAGCACGGTGCCCGCTTGGGCCGCGATATCGGTATTTTCGCCAAGGGCCAGATCCAACAGCACCTTAACCGAGGGGCCACCTTTCATATGAGAGAGCAGCTCAAAGGCGAAATCTGGCGTGATTTCTTCAACCAGGGCCGCGCCCAGGATGATCTCTTTGAGGAACTCCGCCTTAACGCCCGCCGCGCTGGTGGTACCGGGCAGGGTGTTATAGATGAAATAATGCAGCGCATCGCTGCGATCCGTATTGCCCGTGTCTTTGATCAGCGCGATGATTTCGGCGGTTAGCGCGGCATCGTCAATGGGTTTGGGGCTAAGACCTTGGCCCTTGCGGGTTTCGATTTCGGCTAGGTAATCGCTATAGTGGCTCATGGCTTGCTCTCATAACTTGGCTGGTGGCAACGGTTTTGGGGGCTGAGACTCGCCTCTGCCCGCTTGTATACCGATGTATGCCGCGCTGAATTTCTGTTCAAGTGCATTTTCTGCGTCAATTTGGCTCTAAGTTTACGTGACTTGAGGCAGCCAATAAGAGAAACTGGTTACGGATTGGTCTATTTGTTCGCTCAATCGGAAAAACAATCCGCGCGACCATCTCTTTTGATAGTCGCCGCCCCATCCAGAATCGAGGCGGCGCGGCGCCGCACGGCGTCCGAGGGGCGCGCGGCAGAGCGGCGTTTGGGCGAGGGCAGGATAGCAGCAAGGCGCGCGGCCTGCACGGCGTTCAAATCGCTCGCATCCACGCCAAAATAGTGACGCGCCGCCGCCTGAACACCGAACACGCCCTCATCAAATTCGGCCACATTCAGGTAAACCTCAACGATCCGGCGCTTGGTCCAAACCGCTTCGACTAGCGGGGTCAGCCCCGCCTCAAGCGCTTTGCGCAGCCAAGAGCGCCCGTGCCAGAGGTAGACATTTTTCACCACTTGCTGGGTCAGGGTCGAGGCCCCGCGCGCGCCCCCCGCTGCAATTGCGTTGCGGATGGCCGTCACGTCAAAGCCCCAATGCTGGCAAAAATTGGCGTCTTCTGCGGCCACAACAGAACGGGCCGTAACGGGGGCGATGTCCTCTAGGGGGGTCCAGTCCTGCTTGATCGTGCCCAGGCGCTGGCGCTCTTGATACATATAATAGGTCAGGGGCGGGTTGAAAATCGCCCAAAGCACAACGGCCGCAGTTGCCAGAATAAAGCCCAGACAGAGCAGCCGAAACAGCTGCCAACGAAGCCAGCGAAAGGGGCGAAAGGACCGTTTTATTTTGCGCGTGCGTGCCATGGGCCGAACATAAACATTGCTTTCGTTAATTTAACCTTTCGCAGCACTCTAAGCGCTTGGGGGCGCTTACTCAAACACATTCGCCAATCGGCGCTGATCGCCATGAACCTGCGCGTCGGTTACGGTGCGAATGATGCGGAGGAAGAAATAGGTCGCGATGCAGTCAAACAAGATCGGGAGATATTCGAGTATGTAGAATAGTTTGCTCTCGTGGAGCCACAAATCTGCATCTAAGGAGCCGGTTAAGAGCAATGTTGTTCTCGTTATTATGGTCCCCAGGACGACAACTGGTTCAGCCACCCAGCAGCCCCACCAAATCAGAAAGAACCTTGGCGCTTTGTCATCGCCATGGCTGGGCCCCTTTATCGAGACATTCCACATATATCGGATGGCACGAAACGGCATCCAGAGATTGGCTATGGGGATAAAGAACCATCCCAAGGTCCAGCCGCCAGAAAAGCTCTTGGGATGCGGGTCGAACTCAGCCGCATTGCGGGCTGCGCGTACCAGCCAAACGGCATTGATAATCAGCACGGAAATAGCGGCAACCACGATGAGGTCAGCAACCTCCAGCATGAGGCCCAGCCGACCCAAGATCATCCTCTCCCAGTATAAGAAAGAGATATACAACTCATGAGACGCGAATGAGATGATGAAAACCATAAGTTCGGCGACACCTATCATCAGATAGACCCGCGTGGCCCATGCGGCCAGACGACCTATTTTCGCGATATTTCGTGGACTATTCATGGCGTTATCCCAAATGCCCGCTTACGCGAAGACATTCGCCAAACGATGCTGATCGCCGTGAACCTGCGCATCAGTTACGGTGCGGATGATGCGCAGGAACTGATAAGCAGAAACTGCGGTGAGCGCTAACGAAAGAACGTCATACATGGTGAACTGATATCCTAGCGGCGCGATATCAATAATCCGAGGAAATATCCAACAGAACCACCAAATTATGAAAAACGGTGGAGCATCATCCCCAGCATGTTCTGCCCCCTTCACCGAGACGTTCCACATATATCGGATGGCGCGAAAGGGCATCCAGAGATGAGCGATCGGGATAAAGAACCATCCCAAGGTCCATCCACCAGCAAAACTCGGGGCGCTCGTGTCGAGCTCAGCCGCATTTCGGGCTGCACGCACAAGCCATACAGCGTTGGTAATGAGGACCGCAAGATATACAAAAGGGATGAGGAGAGCGGTCGTCGACATTACTTTCATGCCGAACGGAATGCTCGGGTTCAAATCATAACGAGGCAGAGTGTCAAATGTGGCAGAATAGGCAATGATCAGCACCAAAAATACCTGAGCGCTAATAAAAAACCGCGTGGCCCATGCGGCAAGGCGACCTATCTTTGCGATATTTCTTGGGGAGTTGGGCGTTGCCATGTCTTCTCTCCATGTCGTTTTCCGGGTATCGGCCAATGCCTTTACGTGATTTCATCTGCACGGCGCGTCCTATACATGCAAGCCGTAGAGATTCGCGGAGCTTAGCATGTCCCTCTTTTACATTCTCATTCTGGCTATCATCCAGGGGATTACCGAGTTTTTGCCGGTGTCCTCCTCGGGGCATTTGATTTTGCTTCCGGGACTTACGGGCTCGCAGGATCAGGGTGTCGCCCTGGATGTGGCGGTGCATGTGGGTACGCTTTTTGCGGTGATTGCCTATTTCTGGGCGGATGTGAAAGAGGCTCTTGCCGGCACGTTTCAGCTTTTGCGCGGGCGGGTGGAGACGCGCGGGGCGCGGCTTGCGCTCTATCTGGCGATTGCGACGGTGCCGGTGGTGCTGTTTGGGCTGGTTCTGCATGTCACGGGGTTGGGCGATGCGATGCGCTCGGTTGCAGTGATCGGTTGGACCATGCTGCTCTTTGGGCTGGTGCTCTATTGGGCGGATAAGCGCGCCGGGGCCAGCCTAAAGGCCGAGGATTGGACGCTGAAACATGCGATCTATATGGGGCTGGCGCAAGCGCTGGCCTTGATCCCTGGCACCTCGCGTTCGGGCATCACCATTACCGCAGGGCGCGCCTTGGGCTATGGGCGCGAAGGGGCGGCCCGCCTGGCGATGCTGATGTCAATCCCAACGATCCTTGCTTCAGGTGTGCTTTTGGCCGGGGATGCGATTGCCGAGGCGGATATGGAGCTCATGAAAACCGCCGCCATCGCCGCAAGCTTTGCCTTTGTCTTTGCCCTGCTGGCCCTGGTGCTGATGATGCGGCTGCTGCGCTCGGTCAGCTTTACCCCATATGTGATCTACCGCGTGGTGCTTGGGGTTATCTTGCTGGTCTATGCCTATAGTTAAGTCCGCACCCGCGCGGGGGAATATCCCCACCCCGCGCCCCCCTTCATTTGGCTAAAAATACCTTATTTGATACGGGGCGGGGGTGTGGGGGTGCAAAACCCCCACGGCGCAGGAGTGGTTTTAAGAGCGTTTTGGGGACAGACTATGCGGTTTTCCAACCAACCCGTCACTCATGAGCAAAAGCACCCTCTTTCAGAAAATGCTTTACCTGGGCGATTACTTTGCGGTTTCGCATCATAAAGGTATGCGAAACCGGCAGCGTGATATGGTCCGTCATGCCCGCAACACGGGTCGAAGCGACGCTAACCTTGCCATCATCCGCCCCGTCGATAAGCGCGGAATAAAAGGGGTTTAGGCTGAGACTTCCAGCGATCACGCCAAGCTCAGCCTCAAAGGGCGGCAGGGATTTCGGCGTGTCTGTCTCACCCGTGCCCAGCTCCATGCCCGCAGGGCCGTTGATCCAGTGAAAGGGCGGCAGCGGGCTCAGCCTGTCCACCAATTCACTGCCGTTATTGGGCGGCCCCAGCATCACCACGCGGCCCAGATCAACCTTTGGCTGACCCGCGAGCCATGCCCGCAGCAAAATCCCGCCCATGGAATGGGTCACAAAATGCACCGGGCCGCCGCGACACTGCGCAACCGCATCTGGCAACACCTGCTCCGCAAGCTCCTGAATAGGGGCTTTTGTCGATGCATAGCTGGGCCGAACCGTCTGATATCCCTCTTCAGTTAAGGCCCGATCCAGAGTGCGCATAGACGCCCCCGTTCGCCACAGCCCATGCAGCAACACAACACATTCAGCTTGTAGAGCCATAGGAAAAGCCACCATCACACATGCAAGAAACCATTTCATACCGGCATAGATGGGTATGGGCCGTGGAAATATAAAGAGCTCGCACAGACACAAAGTTCGCGGCCTGTGTGTGATCCTAACCTGTAGGCTGCTTTCGCCATTGCCCCCGGCTTGCGAAGAAATCGGGCTCAGCACCAAACCCCATGCCAATCAGGTCAGGCGTAATGAAAAAGCAGTAAGGATCATTATCATGAACAGTTCGCAAATAGAGCTTGGTGGCCGCGTTCAACTGATGGCTAAGCCGCGCCTCTTCAACGGCGGTTCGGCTCGAACAGCGATCACTCACCGATAAAACCGTTTCTTGCAACGCATTGGCAATGAGGCTCTCAGTAAGGGGAATAGATGTGGCCGTAAAATCCACAAATCTCTCCTCCCCTAAATCGCCTTTGACATGTGCAAAATCATCATCACTGGCTGCGATGACAAAATTGCCCTGGTTCTCCACCAAGAAGACCTCTTTGCCTTTTTCTGCTCGAATTTTCTTGGCCGCAGAAAAGGAGTCCTGCGCTGATAAAGGGCCGGAATCGCTCTTGGGATGCCTGAAGGCGTTTGTTTTCTCTGCCAGCGCGCCAAATCTCTCATAGAACTCGCGCAGAACGGGATTGCAGATATGCTGCGTGTGCTCTTTGAGACCAGACAGAGCGGCTTCATCGCATTCATACCAGTCACAAAGAAACAGAGAGAGGGCTCGCAACGTGTCCATCATTCCCGCGATTTTTATGCCCTCAAATTACCGGCACTTTCTTTGATCGCATCATATTGCCCGGTCGGGCGGAAGCGCCAGAGATATTCGGGTAAAATCGCCTCTAGCGCGGTGGGGGTAATCCCTAAATCCGCAAGTGACTTGGCCCCTTCGCTCACCACATTGTCGCGGCGCAAACTGCGCACCTGATCGCGGGTGATTTGTGCCGGAATGAGCCCGCCTGAGGCCATGCTTGCCATATCCGAGAAAAACCCGATCATGCGCGCAGCCCAAAAGGGGATGTTGAAAATCAGGCGGTTGCGGCGAATTTCTGTGAGCATGATCTGCATAAGCGCCTTAAAGCTATGCACATCCGGCCCGCCAATCTCGTAAATGCCCCCTGTCGCGGCACCGGTTGCGCCAAGCTCGGCGGCATGGGCCAGATCATCCACATAGACCGGCTGAAACAATGTGTCCGCTCCAACCACTGGCAGCACAGGGCCAAAGCGGCTCATCCCGGCAAAACGGTTAAAGAACTGGTCCTCTGTGCCAAAAACAACGGAAGGGCGCAGGATCATCGCATCTGGCATATGCTCAAGCACACCTGCCTCCCCTGCGGCTTTGGACTGGGCATAAAGACTATCGCTGTCCGCGTCTGCGCCTATGGCCGAGATATGCACCATGCGCGCCACGCCTGCCTCAGCGGCAAGCCGCGCAATCCGCGCCGCGCCCTGGGCCTGAACCGCGTCGAAATTGTTCTTGCCAAAACTATCAAAGGTGCCGACGCAATTGATGACCGCGTCCGCCCCGCGCATCGCCGCGGCAACCGACGCCTCGTCGCGGATGTTGCACAAAACCGGCTCGACCTGCCCGACAACGCCGTAAGGTTTGACGAAAAGCGCCTCATTGGGGCGCCGTACCGCAACCCGAACGCGCCAACCTCGCTGCGCCATGCGCCGTGCGATATACCGCCCAACGAATCCAGACCCACCATAAATTGTGACCAGTTTTGTCATGCAAAGCCTCCTGTGGTGCTGCGTTAGGATCTAGGCCGCAAAAGGTTGCCAGACAAGCCCGCAAATCCGCGCAGCCCCTATTGACAGTACTCAGCACTCCCCTTAAACGCGCCCCACGACACCGGCCCAGGTGGCGGAATTGGTAGACGCGCTAGCTTCAGGTGCTAGTGTCCGTATGGACGTGGAGGTTCGAGTCCTCTCCTGGGCACCATATATTCATCAAACTATACTTGTAGAACGCACTGAATGTGTTGTGTAAATTTTTCTCCGGGCGCACTGACCAGGGCTTTCTGCGCGCATTTTGGCTACATTCGCGAGCAAATCTCTGTGCCCGTCGTACTCTTGAATCGGGTTTCGGATCAGAACACGCAGCTGGGGGAGCCTGGATGGCTCTGTCGCAAATTTTCTCGGTAGGCGAATAATCTCTTTGTTATATGCACTTAGGCTGGGATTTCCGCCTTGAGCATGGTCATAGCATCCGCCAGGGCGTCGGGTCTGACACCGAACGCGCGCTTTTGGTCGATGGGGGCGCGGGTCAAGTTGAACATGCGATTCCCCTGTTTTTGTGTAGGCGCGCTGTTAGATATAGCTCAGAAATTCGGCCAGCCCGGTCTCGTTCATGGACCAATCACAGACGAGGCGGCATTGCAGCATCTCATCGGGGTCGTCCCCTTCAAGTTCCCCTGACCATAGGTAATATTGCGCGCCCGCGTCATGCAGTCGTTGATGGGCGGCGCGGGGGAAGGCGGCGAAGATCATATTGGCGGCGCCCCCATGGATGATTTCAGCGCCCCGTGCCAGCAGCCCATCGCGCAGGATGGCGGCATTGGCGTTGGCGCGCTTTGCCGTGTCCAGCCAGAGGTCATCGCTCAAATAGGCCCGCATTTGCGCTGAGAGGTAGCGATGTTTAGAGAACAGATGCGCGCCCCGTTTGCGGCGCAGCTCGAATTCCCATGCCTTTGCAGGGTCAAAGAAGATCACTGCCTCAACCCCCATCGCGCCGTTTTTGGTCGCGCCAAAGCTCAGTGCATCAATGCCCAGTTTCCAACTCATTTCGGCAGGCGTGCAGCCCAGGGCCACCAGCGCATTTGAAAAGCGCGCGCCATCAAGATGGGTTTTCAACCCGAATTCTTTGGCTACATCGCAGAGCGCTTTCAGCTCATCCAGGCTATAGACGCTGCCCCGTTCGGTGACTTGGGTGATCGAGACCGGCCCGCGCTGGGGCCCATGCACACCGCGTGTTTCCTCCGCCGAAATCGAGGCGCGCAGAGCATCAGGGCTCATCTTATCGCTGCCAGCCACAAGGGTCAGTTTTGCCCCGCCCATATAGAATTCCGGCGCGTTGCATTCATCCTCATGGATATGGGCCACGGGGGAGCAGAACACGGTTTCCCAAGGCTGGGTCAGCGCGGCGAGCGCGATGCTATTGGCGGCCGTGCCGGTGGCGACCAGATAGACTGCTGCCTCGGGGGCCTCGAAGATCTTGCGGATTTGGGTGCGCACCTCGTCCATAATCGGATCAGCGCCATATGGCAGGGCGTAACCTTCATTGGCGGCGCTCAGGGCCTTCATGATCGCGGGATGCACCGGCCCGGCATTGTCGGAGGCGAAAAACATCTAAACAGGCTCCTCTATGATGTGATCTTCCCACTGCTCATCAGAAATATCAAATTCGCTGACAGTGCAATGTTGAACGCTTACCCCGGCGCTATGCACTGAATTTGCATCGCCCGTGATCAGCGGATGCCAATCTGGCAGCGGCGCGCCCTCATAGAGCAGGCGGTAGGCGCAGGTTTGGGGCAGCCAATACATATGCTCTGCGATCGTCTCTGGCGTTAGGACAATGCATTCGGGAATGAATTGGTGGCGGTTTCCGTAATGGGCGCAGCGGCAGGTGGTATCATCAAGCAAGCGGCAGGCCACGCGGGTGAGGGCGACTTGCCCGGTCTCCTCATCCTCTAACTTATTGAGGCAGCATTTCCCGCAACCATCACAGAGCGATTCCCATTCATCGCGGCTGAGCTGCGTTAGCGATTTGCGTTCCCAAAACCGGATCATAGGGCGGTGAGAATTTCGCGGGAGGCGGCGCTGTCTTGACCCATTTGGGCCACAAGCGCATCCAGACTGTCAAATTTTTGCTCCCCGCGCAGGAATTGCACCAGCCCCACAGAGAGCTGCGCGCCGTATAGATCGCCGGTGAAATCAAAGAGAAAGGTCTCAAGATTGGGCTGCGCGCCATTGAACATGGGACGAATGCCTAATGAGGCCACGCCGTGATAGCTGCCCTGGTGCGCCCCATCCAGGACATCGACCAGCACGGCATAGACACCGAAACCGGGCAGGTGCAGACCGTCCAGCGCCATATTTGCGGTGGGATAGCCCAGGGTGCGACCGCGTTGTTCCCCCCCGATTACCGGCCCTTCGATCCGGTGCCAATGGCCCAGCATGGCGGCAGCATCGCGCGGACGGGCCTCGCTGAGCGCGGTGCGAATCGCGGTGGAGGAGATCACGGTCTCTGAGCGTTCAAGCAGCTGCGCGATACTGACGCCAAAGCCCATCTGTGCACCGAACTCTTGCAGCATCGCAGTCGTGCCCGCGCGCCCTTTGCCAAAGCAGAAATCAGCGCCCACCACCACGTGGCGCAGCCCGAGCCCCTGGAACAGCACATCATGGGCAAAAGCCTCAGGGGAGAGCTGGGCAAGGGCCTGGTTAAAGTTCAGCTCATAGAGTTTTTGCACCCCCAGCTTTTGCAGGCGAGAAGCGCGGGCGGCAGAGCCCATCAGACGAAAGGCGGGGGCATGGGGGGCGAAATATTCACGGGGATGCGGCTCAAAGGTGAGCACGCCCAGCGGGGCCTCAGGCATGGCCGCCGCCGCTTGCGCGATCACCGATTGATGGCCCAGATGCACCCCGTCAAAATTGCCGATCGCCACGCTTGCGCCGCGATCCTCGGGGTCCACAAAATGATAGTCGCGCAGAATTTTCATGTGCGCAGGACTAGCATGCGCGGCTCTGCGTGCAAGGGGCTAGTCGAATTTCCGTGATGGGGCGAGCACCATGGCCTCACCGATCAGCACTTTTTTCCCGTCAATGGTGCATTGGCAATCCAGCTTTACCCGGCGCTTGGAGAATTCGATATCGGTCACGGTCACTTCGGCGCGCACCAAATCGCCCGGACGCACGGGGGCGAGAAATTTCAGGCTTTGCGACATATAAACCGTGCCATGGCCGGGGAGCTGCTCTCCGATCACCGCAGAGATCAAACCGGCGGTAAGCATCCCATGAGCGATGCGGCCCTCAAAGATCGTGTCCTGTGCATATTCATCATCCAGATGCACCGGGTTATGGTCGGTGGAGACGCGGGCGAAAAGTTCGATATCTTCGTCTGTGATCACCTTTTGCAGATAGCGGGACATGCCCATCTCGATATCTTCGATGCAGATCGTTCCGCGGGGGAGATTGTCCAGCATTTCAGTTTCTCCGGTAATAATTTGCATGTGGCCCTCGTGGCTGTTGAAACTTTATTACTTCGCAGGTGCAGAAAAGCAAGGAAAAAAGCCCGCACAAAGGCGGGCTGCGACAAAATAGGCGGATGGGGGGGCGGTTAGCGCAGGAACCCTATGGAATAAGTGGGGGAGATCGCTTCGCGAGTCAGATAGCTGCTTAGCAGGTCTGGATCCGGTTGGATCTTGGTTCCCGTCTCTGCGGCTGCGAGCCCGCCGGTGATGAAGAGCGAATCAAGATCCTCGCCCATCGCGCCGGGAATATCCGTCAGGGCCCCGTCGCCAATCGCCAGGATCTTGGATTTATCCACTTTGCGCCCCATCGCTGCGAGGGTGCGATAGGCCAGATCATAAATCGGCGGATGGGGCTTTCCAAAATAATGTGTGGTGCCGCCCATCTCGGCATAAAGTTTCGCCAGCGCGCCGGCGCACCATTCGCGGCTCTCGCCCCGGTCCACCACGATATCAGGATTGGCACAGATCATGCCCAGCCCCTTTTCGCGCGCCAGCAGGAATTGTCCGCGCATCTCTTGAGGATCGGCCATGGGATCAAAGGGGCCGGTGCAGATGATGCCGTTTGCCTCGTCCAATTCGACGCGGGTGATCTCCACCGGGTCTTCGATGATCTCTAAAGGCTCAAAGAAAGACAGATCATGGGGCTGACCGATGAACCAGAGCTTTTGCCCCACAATCCCTTGGAACATAGCTGCGCGTGCGGAATCGCCAGAGGTCACGATTGTATCATAAGCACCCTTGGGCACGCCCAGCTTTTCGATTTGCCGCGCAACAGGGCCATGGGCGCGCGGGGCATTGGTCAGCAGCGCAACGCAGCCCCCGCCCGCGCGATACTCTTGCAGGGCCTTGATGGCACCCGGAAAGGCGACAACCCCATTATGCACGCAGCCCCAAAGGTCCACGAGCAGAGTGTCATAGCGCGCGGAAATCTCGGCAAGCTGCGTGATAATTTGAGACATTTTCACCCCTCACAAAGATTAGAACTTAATCGCGGTTCCGGTTGCTCTACGGGCGCCCCAGCTCATTCCTGTGACACGCACCTCGCCAATCGAAACATTGATCACAGCATCGGCTCCAAGTTTTGCTGCCTCGCGGCGCAAGCGTTCCTCGGCATCCGCGACGGTAGGGTTGGGATGAAAGGCTGTGAGCTTATTGACGTTGACCTTGAGTGGCCCAAGAACCGTGTAGGCTTGAGGCGGAGCGGCCGCAAACAGCTCGATCTCTTCCGGTGGGCGGGTTTGCGTTGCTTGCGCAGTCGCTTTCACGGAGCTTGGGGTTGAAGTTGTGTATTGTCCGTTTTCAAAATCACTACATGCGCTCAGTAACACAGCGGCAAGAAGTGGAGGAGCAATTTGTTTGATGTGCATATTAAACTGCCAGATTGGGAATGATTTGCTTTTTGCGGGACATGATACCCGGCAGGACCACGCTATCACCTGAAACGGTGGCGCCAAAGCTCTTTTCTGCCACGGTTTTCACAACCTCATTTGGCACAAGCAGCGTCGCCTCTTCACGCAAGATATCCACTATAAAGAGCAATACCTCATCCACGCCATCCTCAGCGGCCACGTCTTTCATTGAGGCCATCAGGCTTTCTTTACGGCCCAGCGGGATTTCTGGCGCGGTGGTTTCCAGCACGGAGACGCGGAATTTGGTGCCGCTGACCTCATATTCTTTACTGTCCATGCGGATCAGCTCGGCATCGGAAAAGGCAGAGACATCGGATTTGGCGGCAAACATCTCGCTGGCATAAGCGCTCAGATCCAGGCCCAGCTCAGCGGCGAGCTTTTCAGCCAGCGCCTTGTCTTGCTCGGTGGTGGTAGGAGAGCGGAATTCCAGCGTGTCAGAGAGGATGCAGCTCAGCATCAAGCCCTTGATCGGATCCGTCATTTTCCCCGCATTTGGCCCCATCAGATTATGCATGATGGTCGCGGTGCAAGCCAGCGGGCGAATGGTGATGGAAATCGGACCAGCGGTCTCAAGCCCCCCCACCAGCTTGTGATGGTCAATGATCGCCTGCACATCCGCACCATTGATATTGGCGGGCAGCTCAGCGGGGTTGTTGGTATCCACCACAACGCAAGCCTGACCATCAGCAACATCCGCGATGATCTCAGGGCTCTCATAGCCCCAACGTTCCAGCACAAACGCCGCTTCGGTGTTGGGCGTGCCCAGCAGAACCGCTTTGGCATCCTGCCCCTTCACCTCATTCAGATACCAGGCCCAAATCAGCGGCGATCCGGTGCTGTCCGTGTCAGGGGATTTGTGGCCGAAAACAAGGGTGGTCATGGCATATATCCTTACTTGGGTAATCAAAGTCGCGCGCCTTATAGAGCGCCGCTTTGCCACTGTCACGCCGCTCTCTTTGGTCATTTGCGCGCAGCAAGCCCCTGGTCAATGAGATGTAAACCAGTTAAGGTCTATACATCCGTCGGGGTGCCCGCGTCATATCGGGCTGAGAGGTGTAACAACCGACCCGTCGAACCTGATCCGGGCAATGCCGGCGTAGGGAACGGATATCGCGCTATGCGCCTGTTCTGACCTGCCGGGATCCCATTTGTTGGAGGCCGTTATGGCGCAGAACACACCGATTGCACTCACGATAGCAGGCTCCGATAGCGGCGGCGGTGCGGGCATTCAGGCCGATATCAAAGCCATGTCGGCAAATGGGGTTTATGCTGCCTCTGTGATCACAGCCGTGGCCGCGCAGAACACCAAAACGGTGAGTGCCCTGTATGAAATCCCCGCCGATATCGTAAAAGCGCAAATCGAAGCGGTTCTGTCAGATCTCAATGTCGGCGCGATTAAGCTGGGTTTGCTCCATTCCGCCGCCATCGCTGAGACCGTCGCGCAGGTGCTTGAGGGGTTCGACGGCCCCATTGTGCTGGATCCTGTTATGATGTCCAAATCGGGCGATCCGCTCTTGCAAGAGGATGCGGTTGATGTGCTGCGCGAGGCGTTGATGCCGATGGCGCGCTTGGTAACGCCCAATCTGCTGGAGGCCGCGAAGTTGCTCTTTGATGAAAATGCGGGCTCGGTGGATCGCATGACCGCCCAAGCGCGCAGTATGTTGGCACTTGGGGCAGGGGCTGCGCTGATCAAAGGTGGGCGCTCCACCGGTCCGCTTTGTATAGATGTTCTCGTTGTGGATGGTGCGGATGAGGTTGCTCTGACCGCTCCGCGCGTGCCGACCGAGAACACCCATGGCACTGGCTGCACCTATTCTGCGGCGATCGCTGCGCATCTGGCCAAAGGCGCCTCGGTTGAGGAAGCCGTGCGCGCCGCTCATGGGTATTTGCAAGCAGCGATCTCGCAAGCTGACACACTGCTGATTGGGGGCGGGCGCGGCCCTGTGCATCATTTTCACGCTGCTTGGACATAGGCGCGATGGAAAGTTTATAATTTCCATGGGCATGTTGCCCCAAAAAGAAAGGGAAAAGAATGAAACTGACAGGATGGATTCTGGCCGCAAGCTTAAGCGCAACGCCGCTTTATGCCGCCGACAAGATGAGCGTGATACTCGATTGGTTTGTGAACCCCGATCATGGCCCGATCATCGTGGCCGAGGAAAAGGGCTATTTCGCTGAAGCTGGGCTAGAGGTCGAGGTGATCGCCCCCGCCGACCCCTCGGACCCGCCCAAGATGGTGGCTGCGGGGCGCGCGGATTTGGCGATTTCTTACCAGCCGCAGCTACATTTGCAGATCCATGAGGGGCTGCCGCTGCAAAGGGTGGGCACGTTGATCGCGACCCCCTTGAATTGTCTTCTCGCGTTGAAAGATGGGCCGATCAATACGCCTGCCGATCTGAAAGGGCGCAAGGTCGGCTTTTCCGTGGGCGGCGTGGAAGAGGCGATTATGTCCGCAATCCTCACCCATCACGGGCTCAGCCTGGGGGATGTGGAAATGGTCAATGTGAACTGGTCCCTCTCCCCCTCGCTCATGTCCGGTCAGGTCGATGCGGTGATTGGCGCGTATCGGAATTTCGAGCTGAATCAGATGGAGATCGAGGGCGTTGCGGGTAAGTGTTTCTTCATCGAGGAAGAGGGGCTGCCCTCTTATGACGAGCTGATCTATGTGGCCAATCCTGATCGGATGGATGCGGATATGATCGCGCGTTTTCTGGCGGCGACCGAGAAAGCAACGCAATACATTGTGAACCATCCAGAGGAAAGCTGGCAGATCTTCGCGGCCACCTCACCTGAGCTGCAAGATGAGTTGAACGCGCGCGCCTGGGTGGACACGTTGCCCCGTTTTGCCCTGCGCCCCGCGGCGATGGATCACGGGCGCTATGCGGCGTTTGAGGCCTTTCTGCACGCGGCGGGCCTGATCCCTAGCCAGAACCCGGTGGAGACAATCGCTGTTGATGTGACCAGCAAATGAGCATCCGCCATGGGGGCGGCGTGACTGCGCCCCCAGCTATCACTCTTAGTGGCACCCATCGGATCGCGGGCAAAGATCTGTTTTGCGCAGATCTCACCCTGCCTGCGGGGGGCTGGACCTGTCTGCTTGGCCCCTCGGGCGTGGGCAAATCCACTGTGCTGCGGCTGATCCTGGGGCTTGATACGGGCGGTGTGTTCGACGGGGATATCCGAGCCTCTGACGCCGCCCCGCTGACCGGGCGTATCAGCTATATGGCGCAATCCGATTTACTGCTGCCCTGGCTCTCGGTGCGTGACAATATCTGTATCGGTGCGCGTCTGCGCGGGCAGGGGGCAGATTTTGCCAAAGCAGACCGGCTGCTCGCGCAGGTGGGGCTTGCCGCGCATGGGGACAAAACGCCGCGTGCCTTGTCAGGTGGGATGCGTCAACGTGCAGCCCTAGCCCGCACCTTAATGGAGGAGCGGCCCGTTATCCTTCTGGATGAGCCCTTTTCGGCCCTGGATGCTGCCAATCGCGCGCAGATGCAGGAGCTCACAGCCGAGCTGTTACAGGGCAAAACCGTGCTGCTTGTGACCCATGATCCAGCAGAGGCGGCGCGGCTCGGGAACCAAATCCTGCTAATGTCGCAAAACGGCCTCACCACATGGCCCGCCCCCGAAACACCCATCCCCCGTGACATCGACGCGCCGCAAACCTGGGCCTGCCAATCGGCGCTGCTGGCGCGTTTGAGAAAAAGCAAGAACAATAAACCGTTTGAGAGGAATAGCCCGGAGCTGGACGCGCCCGAGCCTGGGGGGCGCTCCGAAGTTTTTTCGAGTTGGGATATCGCAAAGCAATGATTCATATGTCCTCTTTACAACATCGCAATGCGCCCTCCGGGGGGAGGGTGTCGCCAATGGTTGCTCGAACCGGTGGCGCAAACATTGGCAACCGCGTCCAGCGCTGCGCACCGGACAGGAAATTTGCGGGCTTTGTTTTCCGAAGATCTCTCAAGAAAATTTGCAAGATCTCATGAGAAACCGTGACATCCTCTATGCCCTGCTTATTGGGCTCAGCTTGTGGCAAGCCTTGGTTTGGCTCACGGGCGCGCCGCATTTCATTCTGCCCTCGCCGGCGCGCGTGGCGCAAGCCATGTGGAAAAGCCGTCAGATCATTGCTGAAAATGCTTGGGTCACGACGCTGGAAGTGCTGGCGGGTCTGGTGCTTGGCACGCTCCTCGGGGCGCTTACCGCGATTCAACTCGCCCTGTCCAAAACCGCCGAGCGGCTCATGCTGCCCATTTTGGTCTTTACTCAGGCGGTGCCCGTCTTTGCGCTCGCCCCGCTGCTTACGCTTTGGTTCGGCTATGGGATTGGCTCCAAAATCGTGATGGCGGTGCTGATCATCTATTTCCCCGTCACCTCTGCCTTTCACGATGGGCTCACCCGGATCGACCAAGGCTATCGCGATCTGGCGCGCTCTATGGGGGCGGGCAAATGGCAGATGATGCGCCATATCCAAATCCCCAATGCGCTGCCTAGCCTGGGCTCTGGCCTGAAACTCGCGGCTGTCTATGCGCCCATCGGCGCCGTGATCGGAGAATGGGTCGGCGCGTCCAAGGGCCTGGGCTATTTAATGCTACTAGCCAATGGGCGCGCCAAGATTGATTTGATGTTCGCGGCTCTGATCGTGCTGGCCTGCCTGACAGTGCTGCTGCACCTTGGCGTGGGGGCATTGGCCAAGCGTCTCAGCCGCTATGCTCAAGGCGGTTAAACCTGCAAGGCCCCGTTCCCAAAGATGAACTGCCAAGTGCTGCCATCGGTCATGGTCACTGTGCCCGCCCCGCTGGTGTGGTTCTGGAACCGTGCTTCGCCCAGACCGCGCATTCCGTTATTGCACACAACCGGGAAGCTCACGGTCGAGATATCCGTGTGCTTGTTATATCGGCCGGTGCACACAACAGAGCCATTGGTGGCTTGGAAACTGCCGCCATGTAAAATGGTATCTGTCGCCGCGCCGCGGAACACCGCGCCGTTATCCCCAATCACCGCCACCGGATAAGCCGCATCACACGCGGCCAAACCAGCCCCCGCCAAAACTAGCGCCATCATTGCATGTCTCATAAGTACCTCCTAAGCTTTGAATTGCGTTCAATTTATTCGCGGGCAGGGAGGTTGCCAAGTAAGGAAAACCTTACCTTTTGCGCTTAGCGGACTTTTCGTTAGTTTGAGATCACTGCCTAATGAACTGTTTTCGCGGGATCTTGATTGAGCCACCGAACCGTCCATACCGTTTAATTGCCATTTTTAGCTTGTGTGATTTGGGGAAAAGCGCGCTGGCTCCAAACGGGGCTCCGTTGTACCCTCCACTAATGCGTAAGTTTATCCGGTATTCTTGCTCAGGCGCGAAGAAACCGGGCTTGCTAAAAACTGCCCGTGTCAAGGCGAGGGAATTACGTTCCTCGACCGACGTCGCTTGCGCCCACTCGGTGGACATTTCGACCGTGCGATCATTGTAGGTTACTGGCCTTGAGTAGAGGTAAGCCTCGCTACTTCCATTCTTTAGCACGCCTTTGGTCTTTTCAGCCCAAGTTTTCAGTGCCTTTAGGAAAGCCGATAGATCTAACTCAACGAAATACTCTAGATCTTTGTTTCCTTCATATTCCGTATTTGAGCCTGTAAGCATGACTTCGTGATGAGACTTTCTGTACTCGCCTATCGTGCAGCAAAAAATATATTCATTATAATGCGTTGTTAAATATACTCCTGCCCCGCAGTTTTCAAAAGTACAATCTTCGATCACTCCCCCGTTGGGTAATTCTAGCCGCTCAATTCTGCCAGAGCCTTGACCAATCAAAACATTGGCAATCCCTTCCTGGCGATCTGACATGCGGGCTGCTTCCATCTCGCTTGTTCGATACTCTTCGAGCGTACCGATTTTAAAACTGCCGTGGAGTAGGTAATTAAGAGTTTCTTTGTTGCAGTACTTGACTACTTTACCCAAGTCGGGTCGTATAAGGTTTCTCATATCAGAATTTTCCTTGAGAATATGGTTGTTAACTATGTACAATCTGAGGTGGTTGCCAAGTAAGGAAAACCTTACCGCGTGAGGGGGGCTTCAATCTTAGGGTGCCACCCTGTCATAAGGCTTTGACAATCGCGGGTTATGCGCCAAGATAAACCATCATGATAGGGAGAGACTCTATGACGCGAATTTTGACGACAACGGCGGCGATGGCTTTGCTGGCGGGCGCGGCGCAGGCTGAGTACCGTTTGCATATTATTCACATCAACGATCTGCACAGCCGGATTGAGCCGATCAACAAATATGACAGCACTTGCGGGGCCAAGGACGATGCGGCGGGCAAGTGCTTTGGCGGCGTGGCGCGCGTTGCGACCAAGATAAACGAGCTGCGGAACAAGCTCACCGCTACGGGCGAGAATGTGATTGTTCTGGATGCGGGTGACCAGTTCCAGGGCTCGCTGATGTACACGACCTATAAGGGCGCGGTCGAGGCTGAGTTCATGCAGGCCATCGGTTTTGACGCTATGGCGGTGGGCAATCACGAATTTGACGATGGTCCTGCCAAATTGGCAGAGTTTGTGGATACGGTTTCTTTCCCGGTGATTTCCGGCAATCTGGATGTCAGCGCCTCTGAGCTGAACGGCAAGGTGCAAGACCATGTGGTGCTAGAGGTCGGCGGTGAAAAGATCGGTATCATTTCGGCGCTGGCGACTGATACGGTGGACACATCTTCACCTGGGCCCAACGTGGTGTTTGCCGATGAGATTGCCAGCCTGGCCGCAGATGCCGCCGCGCTAGAGGCTGCGGGCGTCGACAAGATCATCGCGCTCAATCACGTAGGCCTGCCCAAAGATCTTGAGATAGCTGCCAATGTGGCCGGGATTGACGCGGTTGTGGGCGGACATTCGCACACATATCTTTCCGCCTCCGACCGTAAGCGGGCAGGGGCCTATCCCACCTATGCCAACCAAGAAGACGGCACATTAGTGCCCGTGGTGCAGGCCTATGCCTATTCCAAATATGTGGGGCATTTGACGCTGACCTTTAACGATGCCGGTCAGGTGGTTGATGCGTCGGGTGATACGATCTTGCTTGATGCCTCGGTTCAGCCTGATGCGGCCATTGCGGCCCGTGTGGCAGAGCTGGCTGGCCCGATTGAAGAGCTCAAAGCGCGGGTGATTGGCTTTGCGAGCTTGGCGATTGACGGGGATCGCACGATCTGCCGGTCCACAGAATGCCCGATGGGTAATCTTGTGGCCGATGCGATGCTGGACAGGGTCAAGGATCAAGGCATCACGGTTGCGATCCAAAATGGTGGGGGTCTACGTGCCTCGATTGATGCGGGCCAGATCACCATGGGCGAAGTGCTGACCGTTTTGCCTTTCCAAAACACGCTCTCGACCTTTGAGGCAACGGGCTCTGAAATCATTGCCGCGCTCGAAAACGGGGTGAGCCAAGTGGAAGAGGGCAAGGGCCGCTTTCCGCAAGTAGCGGGGCTCAAATTCACCTGGGATGCAAGCGCCGCGCCGGGCAGCCGGATTGTCGAGGTGATGGTGGCAACAGATGATGGTTGGTTTGCCCCAATTGAGACGGATAAGGTTTACGGCGTTGTGACCAATAACTATGTGCGCAATGGCGGGGATGGCTATAAGATGTTCGCCGGAGAGGACAAAAACGCCTATGATTTCGGGCCCGATCTTGCTGATGTGACCGCAGAGTTCATCATGGCTAAGGGGGCCGACTACACCCCTTACACCGATGGGCGCATCGCGCAGAAGTAACGAACAGGCCCCGCCCGAGGGGTTGGGCGGGGCACAGGCATAATTATGAGGCCGGCACAAAGTTTCCGTGCAGGCCCAAGGGGATTGGGTATTGGGTATGGGCGCGCGCGATTGGCCCGTCCTCGATATGTTGCGCATCGAAGATATTGATCGTGCTGCGCTTGCGGCCTGTGTCGAGGGAGGTTCCGATCACCCAGCCCTCTCCTTGGCTTGCGCTTTGTGGGTTTGGCACAAAGACATGCTCGTCGGCCAGCTCTTCGCTTGAATATGTGTGGCCGCGGTGGTCGCCGGAGTCGTGATCAATCCGCCAAACGCTATCCATCGTCGGGCGGCCCGGTTGGTTGATGTTGCGCATCAGGATCGTAAACCCGTGCCGCTCTCCTTGGAAACGGTCATCAATACGTGGGAATTCACCGCCCGAGCCCTCGGAGGTCTCTGAGGTTGTGAACGTTCCGGCCTGCAAATCTAGGCGCCCGGTTAGAAAACGAATATTCGCTCTGGGCACGTGATCTCCGCGCATAATATCTCTGAACCCTGTGGTCATGATCCCAGGATCACCATATGTGGGCGCGTTAAACTCAATGACACCGCCCGTTTCAAAGGCATTTGAGAAATGAAACACCCAGAACGGCGGGAGCTCGATTTCTTGCACGGATGACAGATCGTTCTTGTCGATGATCAAGGCACGCCCGCCCTGTTCGGGCTGCCAGGCGAAGTGATCCAGGAAGCTGCCGGTTTTCTCGACATCGAATAGAAAGGGCGGCAGGATGAGGACCAGATGCGTTTTCGTGACCATGAAATCATGCACCATGGGCACCTTGCCCCGTGGGATGATCCCGGTATCGCGAAGCGCGCCGTCCGGGTCGATGCGATAGATCACAAGGGCATTTCCGCTGGGCGCATATCCAAAATTCCACAGCGTCCCATCAGTATCAAGGCGTGGATGCGCGCTAAAGGGCAGCCCGGTGGTTGGCCGGGACCAGGATTTCAGCCCGAGTGTTTCAAGTGTTTCTGGATCCAGGCGATAAGCCGACCCGCCTTCCCATAGCGCCAAAAGCTCGCCCGCATGCTCAATCACGTTGATATTTGCGACGTTGATTTGGTCCGCATTGCTCAGGGGGGGCATATCGCCGGAAGCGGTTCCAAATCCTTGATAAAGCGCGCGCCCTGCTTTTTCTTCCTCTAGGTACTTTGCGGTCTGAACGAATTTGCCTCTATGGCTTACCCGCCCCTCTTCAAATCGGAATGCGTGTATCATGCCATCGCCATCAAACCAATGCTGGTAGCGCGTATCTCCGATTTCGTGGCGGGCGGGGCCATTGCGGTAGAGCGTGCCGCGCAGCGCCTCTGGAAGTTTGCCTTCCACCTCCATGTCGCGCTGCGCATACCCGTTTGGTGCGGCTGTCTTGTAGCCAAGGAGCCAGGGTTTGCGCGCCAGAGCCGCAGCGAACTCAGCTTTCCAATTTTCGCCAGCGGCGGCGAGAGGTGTACCGCTGACCGTGCCAGCTGCCAATGCGGCGCTGAAGCTTTGAAGAAATGTTCGACGATCCATTTTCACCCCCTAGTAGGCCACATTGATCGAAATCGCGTGATCGCCATCTGGCATGGTGAAACGCGCTTTCCTGAATGAGGGCGGGCCAAACTGCCCCATAGCGTTATTGGAAAAGCCAAACCCTTCGAGTGGGACACCCACCATGTTTGTATCCAGCTTGCCATTGCCATCCTCGTCATGAAAGAGCGCGACCGCATATTCGCCAGCAGGCAAATTGGCGAAACTGAAAGTCAAACCCGTCGCATCTGCCGCTTTTGCTTGCACCGCGAACGCCGCATCCTCGCCGGGAAACCCCTTTGCCTTATTATGAAGCGCAAGGAGCAGCGCCCCGTCTGAATTGCGGATATCAGACACGTTGATTGTCAGATCGCCAGCCATAAGCGCGGCTGGGGTGAACAGAATTAAGCTCAGTGAAGTCATTATGACGTTGCGCATTTGAAACCCTTTCGGTCGTTGTGAACATTGCCGTCTGGGTTGGAACGCGTTGGGCGATGTACTTCAATTCATCTTACGCGAAAGAGCCTTATGTCTTCGTTAAATGCGCCCTGTGCATTTCACGCTTCGTGAATTTCCTTTACCGTCAGCGCGGGTTTCCTGGCAGTCGCAAGGCGCAGATCAGAAATTGACCTTCACACCGGGCAGGTTGAGCGCTTTCATCAATTCTCGCAGCTCTTGGCGGGCGGTTACGTTTGAGATGTTGAGCTGGCGCACGCCCACATCGCGCAGATCGAGCAGGGTGATGCCGCGCGGGAACAGTTCACGAAAAACGACGCGCTCGGAAAAACCGGGCGCGATGCGAAAGCCGATGCGCTTGGAGAGCAGTTTGAGCACGGTGTTCATCTTTTCTTTGTTCACCATGCGCTGCGTGCCCACGCGGTTGCGCACCACCACCCAGTCAATGGCGCTTAGGCCCGCTTGGGCCCGCAGCTGGCGCGCATTCCAGACCATTTCGGAATAGATTGAGGGGCGCTTGATCTCTTTGCCCCCGCTATCCACCTCGGCCAGCAGGTCGAAATCCACAAAACTGTCATTGAGCGGTGTGACCAGCGTATCGGCCAGCGAATGGGCGACTTGGCTCAGCCGCGTATGCGAGCCGGGGCAGTCAATCAGGATAAAGTCATAATCGGGCGCAAGAGTGGCAAGCGCGGCATTGAGCCTTTGATCGTAGATATTTTCACCCGCTTGCAGCCCGGCCTCATCCAGCTCGGGCAGAGGATGCACGACCGGGCAGACCAGCGACAGCCCGCCCTCCTCATTTGTGCGATGGCGATTGGTGACATAGCGCGTGAGGCTCTTTTGGCGCAAATCAAGATCCAGACAGCCGATCTTATGGCCCATCCGCGCAAGCGCTGTGGCAATATGTATGGAGACGGTCGATTTGCCCGCCCCGCCTTTTTCATTGCCAACCACAATCATATGCGCCATCGCTCGGGCCTCGCTTGTTTTGTGAGGGATGTTTCGCGCGCCACTATATGCTGTGGCGCAGCCCAAGGAAAGCGGGCAGGAACCAGAAACCGATCTGAGCGCGAAAAAAATCGCCCCGTGATTGAAAATTCCCGAAGGCTAACAGTTTGTTAACCATAGCGTTGATCCCTGACGCTAATCAGAGGTATACCTCCCCCATCAACTGGGAGCCGAACCCGCATTTCGGCATGTTTTTAGGTGGGGGCCATTGCAGATGACTGAGCTAGGCATAGATCCAATCGGAGAAACCACATATGACAATGTTGTCACCCATGACGGGAATTGGGATGGAGGGTCCACCACCGCCCCCGTCTCTGGGCTGAACTTACTGGATCTATCCGGTTTGACCGAGGGCGTGTTGCTCGTTGCCGACTTGCGACTTCGAACATTTACTGCTGAGGCACGCGCCGTTCATCTCACAGGTGATCACCGATTTTATAACATGGATGATGCTATTTTAGGGTCGGTCTCTGATACAGTTGTGCTCGAGGCTACGCCAAATTTTGGATATGGCACAAACGACAGGATACCTGTGATTGATGCGGGTGATGGTCGCGCTGATCGCCTCTCAATCATGCAGGGCGCGCTTTCGGACGCTTATAGTCACTACGAGTTGAATATGGAAACCGGCATGTTGACCGGGACTGATGAGGTGTTGGGCACGGCCTCCTTTGGTCGCTATCTCAATTTCAAATATCTTTATTTTTTTGATGATGCCGCGATATCGATTCAAGGCACGGCTGACGCTAATGTAATTGACATAACAAACGCACCGAAGAGCATCGTGAATGCAGGCGCTGGGTGGGATATGATTTACAGTGGAGCTGGCGATGATACGATCGACGGCGGCGACGGAGATTTTGATTCAGTGCACTATATTCATGCGACGAGTGGCGTGTCTGTGTATCTGGAATATCAAGGCCGCGATGTGGGTGGCGGCCTCGGTGCAGATTATCTTACAAATATTGAAGTTCTGGTGGGCTCAGATCATGGTGACCGGTTGGTCGGCGATGAGACTGATAACTTCTTAAATGGCGACGGCGGGGATGATACGCTCAAAGGCAAAGAGGGAGATGATTACTTTGAAGGAAAACACGGCGCGGACCTCATTTGGGGAGGAGAAGGGGCTGACAGTCTCTATGGCGGCGCCGATGCGGATTCGCTCCTGGGGGGTTCTGGGAGTGATACTCTAGAGGGACAGAGCGGCGATGATTTCCTCTATGGCGGGCGCGACAATGACACGCTTTATGGTGGCTATGGCGATGATCGCTTGAGAGGTAATCGCAACAATGACGAACTTAATGGCGGCGATGGCCAGGATACCCTGTTTGGTGGTGGCCAGAATGACACGCTCTATGGCAGCGGCGACAGTGACCGGCTCTATGGTGAGAATGGCAATGACGTGCTCAATGGCGGCGCAGGTGATGATTTCCTGCGCGGCGGGGACGGGGCAGACGTATTCGTGTACAACCTCACGGGCTTTGATCGTGTGAAGGATTTCGAGAATGGTATCGACCAGCTTGATCTGAGCGAGATCGCCGGATTGACGACATTCGCGGATGTGCTGGCCGTGGCCCAAGATAGATGGGGCGGCGTGGTGCTCGATTTCGGGAATGATAATGTGCTCTTTGTCGAGAACATGGATATTGCTGATTTCGACGCCAGTGATGTGACCCTCTGACATCTCGCCAACCTGCCCGTTGAACCCCAGCCCGGCTCTGGCTTATGCTTATTGCATTAAAGTCGGGAGCCGAACCTGCATTTCGGCATGTTTTCGGGCGGGGGCCATTTGACATGACAGAACTTAGCGCAACTCCAATTGCTGAAACCACATATGACAATGTCTTGACACATGATGGGACATGGGCGGGCGGCCTCACCTCTGGCTCCCCCTCCGGGCTGGATTTGCTAGATTTGAGGAATTTCAACCGCATAGATGTGGGAGTGTACGCCTATGTCTCGCTTGAGGAAACCGGGTTAAGTGGTGCTCTCAGCCCCGACCCCCCAGTTCTTATCGGCAGGCAGCCAGAGTTCCGCACCCATCGCTTCAGCAATGTGGATGACATTGTATTTGGGTCTTCTCTGAACCAAGCGGTTATTCTCGAAAGCACCCCGAGTTCCGGCTACGGGGCAGGCGCGCGCATCCCAGTCATCGAAGCTGGGACGCAAGGGTTTTTTAGCACCCAACAATATGATATCACTCCCTACTTATCGATTTCAGCAGGTGCACTATCCGATAGCTTTGATCGCTATGAGATGAACCTGGAAACCGGGATGCTGATCGGGATGAACGGTGCCTCGCAGACCGCATCTTTCGGCCGCTACTTAAATTTCGATGAGTTCTATTTCTTTGACGATATTGCGATTACTGTTCAGGGAACATCGGGCGATGACGATTTCTATACAGCGACAGCATCTGCGCTCATCAACGCTGGCGCAGGAAATGATGAAATCGGTAGTGGCACGGGGGATGAAACCATCAATGGCGGCGATGGGAATGACGAGGTCGGCTACTATTTCGCAAGCAGCGGCGTGACAGTCTACCTGGAACATACGGGCCGCAATGTCGGGGGTGGAATGGGCGCAGATCACCTGACGAGTATTGAAAGCTTATCCGGGTCGAATTATGCAGATCGCTTCGTTGGTGATGCCTCGGATAATAGTTTCTACGGATGGCACGGCGCGGATTTCCTAAAAGGCAAAGACGGGGATGACGTTCTGAACGGCGCGAGCGGAGCAGACCGGATCGATGGTGGATCTGGTGACGATAGAGGCTGGGGCGGCGACGGCGTTGACACTGTGTTCGGCGGCTCTGGTGCTGATACGCTTAACGGGGAGGGGCATGGAGACTTTCTCTACGGGGGGCGAGGCAATGACCAGCTAAGCGGTGGTGACGGGGCTGATCGCTTAAGAGGGAACAGAGATAACGACACGCTGTTGGGAGGCGAGGGCGATGACACGCTCTTCGGAGGAGGTCATCACGACAGCCTCCAAGGCAATAATGGCCAAGACTATCTGCTGGGCGAGAATGGTAATGACTGGCTTTATGGCGGATTTGGCGATGACACAATGTCCGGCGGCGCTGGTTCGGATGTGTTCCTCTATGACATGAGAGGGTTTGATCGGATAAAAGACTTTGAAAACGGCAGCGACCAGATTGATTTTACTGGCGCTGTCCCGGTCTCAAACTTTGGAGATGTGCTTGCCGTGGCCCAAGGTAAATGGGGCGGCGTGGTGCTCGATTTCGGGAATGACAATGTGCTCTTTCTTGAGAACATGGATTTTGCCGATTTCGATGCCAGTGATGTGATCCTCTGACATCTCGCCAACCTGCCCGTCGCGGTCTATTGCGGCGGGCGGTTTGGCTCGGGGTGGTGGTGCAAGCTACGAAATACCCTCCAAAAAAAACTCTAGTATAGATTGAAAATACCCTCGCGTTAACAATATGTTAATGGGGAATGTTGATCCGCATTTCTCCCCCGCTTATATCTTTCTCATTGGGACAAGTGCCGAACAGTTTTTCCGGCGCAGTTTACGGTGGGGGCCGTGAGATATGACTGAGTTTAGCAAAAATCCGATCGTTGACACCACATATGACGACGTGATTACGCATGACGGATATTTGGACAATCGCTCAACTTATGGCCGGAGCTCTTCGCTGGAGTTGCTAGATCTGTCAGCGTTGAGCTGGGGCGTGCAGCTTTCTTTGCGTATTCACTCTGACATAGATGCAGAGATGTCGGCCAGCTACACATCCGCAACGCATGGCTTCGACAATGTAGATGACATTTTGCTTGGAGAGGGCGCTGATACGGTCACGGTGGAGCGCACGGCCAGCTTTGGCCTTGACAGCCATCAACGCGTGCCGGTGATTGATGCCGGCACGGGATCGAACCAGGATCTTCTGATTATCCAGGATGGCGCGATTTCGGGCGTGCATGATTATCACGAGCTGAACATGGAAACCGGGATGCTCACGGGCATGGATGATTTTTGGGGACAGGACTCATTTGGGCGCTTTTTGAATTTCAATTGGCTCACATATTTGGAAGAGGAAGATATAACGATCATCGGCACAACTGGAGACGATGTTATCTGGCTGGCTACGGTTGAATCGTCTCTGTTTCCTGAAGACACGCGCGGTGTCGTGAATGCTGGTGATGGGTGGGATATCGTTGTCAGCGGTTTTGGTGATGACACCATCAACGGTGGGAATGGATATGATCAGGTTTCGTATATTGACGCCACTGGGGCAGTGACAGTCTATCTGGAATACACCGGTCGTGATGTCGGCGGCGGGCGCGGCGCGGATCATCTCACGAGTGTTGAGGATCTCGTCGGGTCACGCTTTTCGGATCGTCTGGTTGGCGATGACCAAGGGAACTACTTTTGGGGCGGCAATGGCTGGGATTTCCTCAAGGGCCAAGGCGGAAATGACTGGTTACATGGACAGGATGGCTCTGACCGTCTCCTGGGCGGCGAGGGGGCCGATATGCTCGATGGGGGCGAGGATGATGATGTGCTACTCGGCGGAGTGGGCGCAGATCTGCTTTATGGTCAGGGAGGCGATGACTACCTCTATGGCGGGCGCGACAATGACATGCTTTATGGCGGCGAGGGCAATGACCGCCTAAAAGGCAACCGCAATGATGATGCGCTCTATGGCGGCGCTGGCGAGGACACATTGTTTGGCGGTGGGAACAATGACACGCTCTATGGCGAGGATGGTGTTGATCGTCTGCTCGGGGAGAATGGCAATGACCGTCTTGATGGCGGGCTGGGCGATGATGTTCTCTCTGGAGGCGCTGGCGCGGATGTCTTTGTCTACAGCCTGACCGGCCTAGATCGGGTCAAGGATTTCGAGGACGGCATCGACCAGCTCGATCTGAGCGGTATCGCCGGGTTTACAACCTTCGCCGATGTCACAGCCGTTGCGCAAGACAAATGGGGCGGCGTGGTGCTCGATTTTGGGAATGACGACATCCTGTTTGTCGAGAACATGGATTTTGCTGATTTCGATGCAAGCGATGTCATTCTTTGACGGGCTGCTCGAAATCGAAATATCTACCATAGATGGAAAATGAGGTTTGCTTAACAATATCTTGCCGCAAGACGTTGATCTGTTCGCCAGTGGGCACTATAGGTTGCACCTTGTAAAAAATACTAACTACACTTTTGACGGGATATTCGGTGGGGGCCGTGAGATATGACTGAACTAAGTGCAAATTCGATTGCTGAAACAACCTACGATAATACGATTACCTATACCGGGCCTTTCGATAATGGTTCGACGCAAGCTTCAGTTGCGGATCTCGACCTGCTTGACCTAACCAGTTTCTCCTGGCGGCTCTACCTGGACGTTACTTTGGGATCGGGTCCGGTAGATGCTCTGGTAAGGGATCACACGACGAACACTCATAGCTTTAGCAATGTTGATGATATATTGCTCGGTTCAGTGTCAGATGATGATGTCACGGTGTCCGGCACGCCCGCATTAGGGTATCAAAATAGCGACCATGTGCCGGTGATTGATGCGGGCGCGGGATCTAACCAAGATCTTCTGATTATTGCCGCGGGTGCCTTATCCGCGTCTTTTCAGCGGTACGAGCTGAACATGGAAACGGGTCTGCTGACAGGCCATGATGATACTCTGGGAACTGCCTCTTTTGGGCGCTATATGAACTTCAACTGGCTGTCCTTTTATGCCGAAAACGAAGTGACTGTTCAGGGTACCTCGGGGGCCGACTCGGTTTCGATCTTCGGGAATGCTCAGGCCATTGTGAATACCGGCGGGGGCAAAGACTGGATTGTGAGCGGTCCCGGTGATGAGATCATCGACGGCGGCGATGATTTCGATATGGTGAGCTATGCTGAGGCCACCGGCGGTGTCGCGGTTTATCTCCTCTATACGGGCCGCAATGTCGGTGGTGGGCGCGGTAAAGATCACCTCACCAATGTTGAAGATCTGACCGGCTCAAACTTCGATGACCGCCTCATTGGCGATCATGGCAGCAATTACATCTATGGTGGCGCAGGTATAGACGTGATCAAAGGTAAGGGCGGGGATGATCTGCTTTCTGGCCAAGATGGCGCCGACCGTATTCGCGGCGATGATGGGAATGACAGCGTTTATGGCGGCACCGGGTCGGATACTTTGCTTGGGGATGAGGGAAATGATCTGGTCTCGGGCAATGAGGAGAATGACTTTCTCTATGGAGGCCGCGGCGATGATACCATCTATGGCGGCGACGGGAATGACCGCCTGAGAGGCAATCGCAATAATGATGAGCTTAATGGCGGCGCTGGCGAAGACACGCTATTTGGTGGCGGCAATAACGACACGCTGAATGGCAATGATGGCAATGATCGCCTCATCGGCGAAAACGGCAATGACCGGCTTGATGGCGGCGCGGGCGATGACGTGTTGACGGGCGGTGCTGGTGTGGATCAATTTGTCTACAATCTCACCGGGACAGACCGTGTCAAAGATTTCGAGGATGGCATCGACCAGCTTGATCTGAGCGGGATCGACACGCTGACGACTTTTGCGGATGTGTCCGCCGTCGCCTTAGACCAGTGGGGCGGGGTCGTGCTTGATTTCGGGAATGACAATATTCTGTTTCTTGAGAACACCAACTTCGCTGATTTCGATGCGAGCGATGTGATCCTCTAAGGCGGATTGCGCAACATTCGGGTCGCTCTTTATGCGCGGCCCGGATAGGTGTTCTGTCATGGAACAAGAAGACTATCACTACGGCGTGATCCGCCGCGCTATTGATCTTATTGACGAAAGCGCCGAGCCGCTGAGCCTTGCCGAGCTTGCGGGTAAAATGCAGATGAGCCCGGCCCATTTCCAGCGGGTGTTTTCGGCTTGGGTCGGGGTGAGCCCAAAGCGCTATCAGCAATATCTCGCACTCGGGCATGCCAAAGCGCTGTTATCCGCACGCTTCACCACGCTTGAGACGGCGCATGGCGCGGGGCTTTCGGGCACCGGGCGGCTGCACGATCTATTCCTGCGTTGGGAGGCAATGAGCCCCGGAGACTATGCGCGCGGCGGGGCGGGGCTGGCGATCCGTTATGGCTGGCTGCCCTCTCCCTTTGGTGAAGCGCTAGTGATGGGCACAGAGAAAGGGCTCTGCGGGTTGGCATTTACAGCCGAATTTGGCCGCGACTGGGCTTGGCAGGATATGTGTGCGCGTTGGCCCAAGGCGGAGTATGTGCAGGATCCAGAGGCCCTGCGCCCCTGGGCCGACGCTGCCTTTGCTCAGAAAGGAGAGGCGGCGCTGCATCTGATCGGGGCACCCTTGCAAATCAAAGTCTGGGAGGCCCTGCTACGCATCCCCAGCGGGTATGTCACCACCTATTCTGAGATCGCTGAAAGCATTGGCAATCCCCGTGCGGTGCGCGCTGTGGGCACTGCGGTGGGGCGCAACCCGGTCAGCTGGCTAATCCCCTGCCACCGCGCCCTGCGCAAATCGGGCGCCTTGGGTGGCTATCACTGGGGCCTGCCCATGAAACGCGCTATGCTCGCCTATGAAGCCGCGCGGCTGGAGACCATCGGGCAATAGACGCAGGGCAGTTTTCCCAGCGCGGCATTGCCCTTTCAGTAGCTTGTCTGTGGGGCCGTAGACTATTTCAGCTTTGCAGCCTCGCGGCAACTATAGTTATCCCCAAGATTGCAAGCTTTTTGAAAATAGATGCGAACCTTACTGAGATCTTTCATCGGCCCGCTTTCGTAGCCGACAGCCAGGTCGCTGCAGGCCTGTGCATAGCCGCCCTCGCACCTTTTTTCGTAAAACCCAATCGCTTTAGCTGGGTTTCTTGAATGTGCCGCAAAGGCAAGAAGAGGGGTGATGGCAAGGGCGAGAATTATGGGTTTTAACGGGTTCATCTTGTCCTCTTGGCTTGAACTTAGTGCGCGATTTCATGTGTTGTCGTAAAAGCAATGCAAAGAATTGCAGAAAGTTGGGAGCGGCGGAAGCCGGGGTCATGGGAGTTGTTGCAATGCGTGCAACATATCAAACGCCCCACGAGACCCGAATGCCTGCACCGTGGGGTTTTGCACCCCCACACCCCCGCAAGGTATTTACTGGCCAAATGAAGGGGGCGCCAAGTTTTTGGTCGGACGCTTTAGCGCGGGGCCATGCGGATTGCGCCGTCCAGCCGGATAACTTCGCCGTTTAGCATCGGGTTGCGGGTGATATGGCTGACCATTTCTGCATATTCCTCGGGTGCGCCCAGGCGGGAGGGGAAGGGCACCTGGGCGCCCAGGGATTTTTGCACATCCTCGGGCAGGCCTTGCAGCAGCGGGGTTAGAAACAGGCCCGGCGCGATGGTGCAGATGCGCACGCCCTTATCCGCCAAATCCCGTGCCATGGGCAGGGTCATGCCGACAATTCCGCCCTTAGAGGCCGCATAGGCCACTTGACCGATTTGCCCATCAAATGCCGCAACCGAGGCGGTGTTCACAATCACCCCGCGCGCGCCATCTGGGGCCATGGGCTCGGCGGCGACCATTTGCGCGGCGGTTTGGCTGGCGCAATAAAAGCTGCCCAAGAGATTCACCTTGATGGTTTTCTCAAACAGGCTCGGATCATGCGCTTCGCCTCTTGAGACGGTTTTGGCGGCCGGTCCAATTCCGGCGCAATTGACCAAGATGCGCGGTGTGCCATGCGCCTGTTGCGCGGCCTTCAACCCCGCCGCGACCGAGGCTGGATCAGATACATCAACGCGCTGATAGGTTCCGCCGATCGCTGAAGCATGAGCCTGGCCTGCCTCTTCGTTCAGATCGAAAAGCGTGACTTTAAGCCCATCTGCTGCCAGCTTTGCGGCGGTTGCGGCCCCAAGACCGGATGCCCCGCCCGTTACAATCGCGCCCTGTCCGGTCCAATCTATCAATCCCATCCTATGTTCCTTTTTCTGTCACGTTTCGCTCTAGTCCCCTGCGTTGCTCATTTTGATAGACAAAGCAGAGGACTAGACTTTTGTTTGCCCATCAACTTTCCTCGCAAATTGCATGGCAATTTGCTTGGGTCGATGGACTAGGATACTTGCGCTGCACGCGCCATTTCTGCGGCTTCCGCTGTCGCCTCAACCGCGAGCAGGATTGAGGCGTGCCGGTTTTTGAACTCTCTTGCGGGCTGCAGCACTTCGAATTCGGTAAATGGGGCGGCGGGCGGCTTTGCGCCGTCTTTCAGCATGGCGCGCAGCTCTGTCGCGAGCTGACTGAGCTGCGCCGCGCTGCGGCCAATCACATGCTGCGCCAGTATCGAGGCCGCCGCTTGCCCAAGCGCGCAGGCTTTCACATCCTGGCCGAACTCGGAAACCTTGCCCTCTTGCATCTTGAGATCAACCGTCACGGTGGAGCCACAGACCGGCGAGCGCTTTTTGACGCTGGCATCCGGGGCGCTGAGGCGCGCATGAAGGGGAATATCTGCGGCCAGCGCAAGAATGCGGCCTGAATAGAGCTTTATGAGATCTGTTTCACCGGACATGGCATGTCTCCCCGTTGCCGCCCTCTATCTAGTCATTGCGCACGGGTTTTCAAAGCATCTTTCTTATAGGCCCGCCAGCGCGAGCACCTCTTTGGGGCTTAGACCTTGGTCGCGGTAGCTTGCGATGGCGCGCGCATCATCGCGTTTGGCGAGCCGTTTGCCAGCGTCGTCGCGGATCAGATCGTGATGCCAATAGAGCGGGGTGGGCAGACCCAAGAGCCGTTGCAGCAGAACATGGATAAAGGTGGCCTCAAACAGATCTTGGCCGCGCACCACATGGGTTATGCCTTGCTCTGCATCATCAAGCACAACGGAGAGGTGATAGGAGGTGCCCATCTCTTTGCGCGCCAGCACCACATCGCCGATCTCAGTGAGAAAACGCGCGGAGGGCAGGCTATGCTGGGTATTTGGGGAAAGACCGTTAAAGGTGAGGGGCGCATTCCCCAGATGCTCAAGCGATTTCTGTGCATTAAGCCGCAATGCGCATCGCTCGGGGAGCTGGTCCCAATCTGGCTGGGCTTTGCTGCGGCAAGTGCCCGGATAAATGATCCCATCTGGCCCAATTGGCGTGCCTTCTTGGGGGGCCGAGAGGGCCGCAGTGATATCTTTGCGGGTGCAGGTACATAGATAGAGCAGACCCCGATCCCAAAGAGATTTCAGCGCGTTTTCATAGAAGGGACCGCGTTGAGATTGAAACATGGGCGGGCTGGGCCAACTGATCCCCAGCCATGTTAAATCCTGATAAATCTGCTTGACCCATTCGGGGCGCGCGCGGCTTTGGTCGATATCTTCGATCCGCAAGAGGAACTCGCCCGCATGCGCCTTTGCCAGCCGAAAGGCCAGCATCGCGCTATAGGCATGACCTAGATGCAAAGGCCCCGTGGGAGAGGGGGCAAATCGTGTGGCGAAGGTCACGTTTTGCGCGTGACATAAACGTTTGATTTCATCCCCAATCCAGGCAGATGGTCCCCATATTCCTTGAACAACAGCTCTGCCTTGCCCTGCTCGGTCCAACTTGTCACGCGGGCCTCGTTTTCGGGCTCGGCGAGAGCATGATCATTGAAGCTAAAGACAAAAAGCCCCCCAGGAGCCAAGCAGTTCATCAGCAGATCGAATGTATCAATAGGGGCCGCGCCCGCGCCAATGACTCCGATTGCGCAGATGGCGTCATAGCTGCCTGGGGTTTCGATCGGGGGTGCGCCGGCCTCGATCTGCCTTAGGTCGCGGTAGATGCCCTTTTCGCGCGCCCGTGCCAGCATATCCGCCGAGAGATCAACGCCGTCAATGATTTCGAAACCCGCCAGACGCAACGCAAGCCCCGAAAGCCCGGTTCCACAGCCAAAATCCAAGATCGGCTTGGATTGGTCCGGCATATGCTCAGCAAGCGCACTGGCGCAGCGATCCGGGGTGATATAGCCGTTTTCGCCCACCTCATCATCATAGCTGGCGGCCCATTTATCATAGAGCGTTTCGGTCTCATCTGCGGTGCGGGCGTCATAGACGCGATCAAGGAATCTCTCTGTCATGCTGGGAGGGTAAACGCAGATTGCGCGCCCCGTCCAGCAAAGGTTAACACATTTGTGTGATCCAGGCCTGCCAATCGGCTTTGGCGCGGTCCGTATAGGCCTTATAGCGATCTTTGCGCCCGCGCCGCCCGCCTTTGAGCCCCTCAACCGGGGGAAAGAGACCGAAATTCACATTCATCGGCTGAAACGTCTTTGCCTCCGCCCCGCCAGTTATATGGGTGACAAGCGCGCCCATGGCGGTGGTTTGCGGCACGCCAGGCAATTCGCGCCCCTGCAATTGCGCCGCTGCCATGCGCCCCGCCAAAAGCCCCATCGCGGCGCTTTCCACATAGCCCTCAACCCCGGTGATCTGACCGGCAAAGCGGATATGGGGCCGGGATTTCAGCCGCATCTGTTCATCAAGCAATGTGGGCGAGTTCAAAAACGTGTTGCGGTGAATGCCGCCAAGCCGGGCAAAGCGCGCGCCCTCAAGCCCAGGGATCCTCTTAAACACCTCAGCCTGCGCGCCATATTTCATCTTGGTCTGAAAGCCGACGATATTGTAAAGCGTGCCCAGCTTGTTATCCCGGCGCAGCTGCACCACCGCATAGGGTTTTTCCTCGGGCTTATGCGGATTGGTCAGCCCCACCGGCTTCATTGGCCCATAACGCAAGGTCTCGCGCCCGCGCTCGGCCATGACCTCGATAGGTAGGCAGCCGTCGAAATAGCCCGCGGTTTCACCTTCATGGAATTCGGTTTTCTCTGCCGATAGCAGCGCGTCGATAAAGCCCTCATATTGCTCTTTATCCATGGGGCAGTTGATATAGGCTTTGCGCTCTTCTTCGCTCTCGCCCTTGTCATAACGCGATTGGCGCCAAGCGGCGCGCATATCAATGCTCTCGGCATAGACAATTGGGGCGATGGCATCAAAAAAGGCCAGCGCCTCTTTGCCCGTCTCTTGCGCGATTTGCGCGCCCAAGGCGGCAGAGGTCAAAGGCCCGGTGGCAAAGATCCAATGCCCATTTTCGGGCAGCTCTGTGATTTCACCAGGGACAATTTCGATATTTGCATGGCTCTTGAGCTTTTCGGACACCCATGCGGCAAAGGCATCACGATCCACCGCAAGCGCCCCCCCTGCGGGCAGTTTATGGCTATCGGCGGAAGCCATGATCAGACTATTTGCAGCGCGCATTTCCCAATGCAGAAGGCCCACCGCGTTTTGCTCATCATCATCCGAGCGAAACGAGTTCGAGCACACCATCTCGGCAAAATGCCCGGTTTGATGGGCAAAGGTTTCCACAGCCGGGCGCATCTCATGCAAACGCACCTGCACGCCCATTTCCGCCGCTTGCCAAGCCGCCTCGGACCCGGCCATGCCGCCGCCCACGATATTCAAAATTTGATCCATGCCCGTCACGTATCCTTAACAGTTTCGAAAACCGCGCCCCCCCTTCATTTGGCTAAAAATACCTTGCGGGGGCGCTAGGGTGCAAAACCCCCACGGCGCGGAACTCTGGGTTTTCAGATGCGTTTGAAATAAGCGCGCACGCCGCGCCAAGCAAGCGCTCTACTGTTGCCAATTGGGGGCGCGTTTATCGAGGAATGCGGCGATTCCCTCTTCGGTATCGCGGTGCAGCATGTTTTCCACAATGGCGCGGCCCGTATAGGCATAGGCCTCCTCCAGCCCCATTTCCAGCTGGGTGTAATAGGCGGATTTGCCGATCTTGACCGCGACCGCAAGCTTGCTGGCAATCTGCGCGGCCAGGGCATTGGTTTCGCTTTCCAGCTGCTCTGCGGGCACGGCGCGGTTGATTAGACCATGTTCCTCGGCCTGCGGGGCACTCAGAAAATCGCCCGTGGTGAGCAACTCAAAGGCTTTCTTGCGGCCAATATTGCGCGACAGGGCCACCATAGGGGTTGAGCAAAACAAGCCAATATTCACCCCATTCACCCCAAAGCGCGTGTCCTCAGCCGCGACAGCCAGATCACAGCTTGCAACCAGCTGGCATCCAGCGGCGGTGGCAATGCCATGCACCTGGGCAATCACCGGCTGGGGCAGGGCAGTGATACTCTGCATCATCTTGGCGCATTTATCAAAGAGCGCCTCGAAATAGGCCCGCCCGCCATCCTCGCCTGCGCGCGCGGCTGTCATCTGTTTCAGATCATGCCCGGCGCAAAACACCCGGCCCGCGCCCTTTAACACAATCACCCGGACAGAGCGATCCTGCGCAAGCGCGTCAAATTCGGATTGCAGCGCACCCAGCATTTCCTCGGAGAGCGCATTCAGCCGCTCCGGCGCATTCATCGTCAAAGTGGCAATCGCGTCTGCGTCGTTACGTTCTAAAATGGCCATCTTGTGCTCCCGCGTGATTTGCGGTGAATGTAGCGGGCAAACGGCGCGAGGGAAAGCATGGCTGAGCAGGCAAAACTGACCGTAGAGGAACTAAACGCCTTTTTGGTGCGGGTGTTCCACCAGGTGGCAAATGATTTTCGGGTTGAGGCGGTAGGGCCAAGATCGGCAACGATGCGCCTCATCGTGCAAGATCACCATTTGCGCCCAGGGGGCACGGTGTCGGGGCCAGCGATGTTTGGTCTGGCGGATGTGGCGATGTATATCGTGACGCTGGCGCAGATCGGCCCCAAAGCGCTGGCGGTGACGACCAATTGCTCGATTGATTTTATGCGCAAACCCAAGGCCGCGTGTGATCTCTTGGCTGAGGCGCGGCTTTTGAAACTGGGTCGCAGCTTGGCGATTGGGGATGTGCTGCTCTTTTCCGAAGGAGAGCCCGAGCCCGTAGCCCGCGCCTCTCTCACCTATTCGCTGCCCCCGCAAGGGTCTGCGGCGGATATTAGCTCTTAATAGGATCTTGCATATAAAAACGCCGCCCGGTGAAGGCGGCGCTTTACTGCTCGGGTTTTGCTTACCCTTTGCGCTGTCTTCGCGCAGCTGCAAAAATGCCAAGGGCGCTGATCAAGAGAACGCCGCCAGCTGGCAGGGGAACCGGGGCTGGTCCTGTTCCGTCAGAGCTGGGCGAAAACTCCACATTCAGGTTGGCGAACTCGAAATAGGGTAGATCGCCTGACGAAAAGATCATGCTGTCAAAATCCACGCCCGAGGAAATGCGCACGCGAACAGAATTGCGATCGTCATGATCCAGCGTGTCAAGCGTGGCTGAGAAATCGCTTGGGGTAAAGGTGGCCCCAGCAACGCCCGATGACATCAGCGTGATTTGGTTGATAAAGCCCTCATTGGTGTAATCTGGCGAGCCCCAGATGAATTCTACCGCAGAGACGTCTGCGCCGAAATCCAAAGTGGCAATGCCGGGTGCTTGCCCGCGGCCCAAATCGCCTGAAAAATCTGGATTGCTGACTGCGAAATAGTCAAGCGTCTCATAATTCCCGACACCAAGACCGGAGAAGGGAGATAGGCTTGTGGCATCCCCTGAGTTGATCGAGACATGGCTATCTGCGGTAAAGCTGACACCGACGGGCAAGACCGTTGCTTGTGTGACATCTACCGCGCTGAATGTATCTGCGCCGCTGGAGATAACGCTTATTGTTGCGCCCTGCGCCGCGCTCCCAGCGGCGAGTGCTGCCAAAATGGCGAATGTTTTGAAAGTTGACATAGGGCCCCCTAAATTTCAATTCTAAGGAGAAACTATCTATGGTTGAGTTTTCCGTCAATTAACTAAAATATAACTAAAATTTTGCTGAGCGAGATATCGCCTAAGGCAGCGCGAATGCATTGAATACACTGATAAGTTGCTTTCTTTGCACTGAATTATAGCGCTGGGATTGCTTTGCCCGAAAAAATAAGAGGCCGCCTGTGGCGACCCCTGACCGTGCTGAAATTCGCACCCGCCAGCATCCCAAAGCGGGTCGTGGCGGTCAGCTCTCAGATATATTGGTTAGCTGATTCAGGCTAACCTATGGCTGTGGGTATAGACACAAACTGTATCAATTTCATGAACGGGGCATGAAAAAAGTAATCCAGCCACGCCAAAATGCCCCGCCTGGAGCCAGTCCACCGGAGTTGCACATCAATATAAGGGAAAAGTGAGTTCGGACAGGGAACGGGCCCGTCAGACATCGATGATCACCGCGTGTCAATAGCGGAGTACCGTTGGTTGCTCATCATTTTCCTATCCGCGCCATCGTGACGAAAGAGATCTTAGCCAGGCTCCACATGCCCATGCTCCAGCCACATTGACAGCGCGCGTCTTAGAAGCTTCGTGGGGAGGGTTGTATGACCAAAAAGTTAAATTCTGGTGAGAGCACCGCGCGGTGCCTGCAAGCACGGCGCGCGCGGGGGATCTTAACGGATTTTCTGTCAGCTCTCTTGCAAGAGCGTCTCATAGGTTTCGCGCAGCTTGCGCTTGAGCACCTTGCCCGTTGCGCCAAGCGGCAGAGCATCGACCAAGAGCGCGCGGTCGGGCGTTTGCCATTTGGCGATCTTACCCTCGAATACGGAGAGCAATTCCGCTTCGCTCGGGCTCTCGCCCTCTGCCGCCACGGCAACCAGAACCGGGCGTTCATCCCATTTTGCATGGGGCAGACCGATCACGGCGGCATTGGCGATTTTGGGATGGCCCATGGCGATATTTTCCAGATCCACCGAGGAAATCCACTCTCCGCCCGATTTGATAATATCCTTGGAGCGATCCTTGATCGTCAAATAGCCGTTTGGATCAAGGCTTGCCACATCACCGGTATGGAACCAGCCATTTTGCAGCGCCGAGCCCGCATCCGCCTTGAAGTAGCTATCCAGGATCCAGGGCCCCCGGCACATCAAATCGCCTTGCGCCGCGCCATCATTGGGCAGCACCTCTCCATCCTCGCCCCAAATCGCCAGCTCAACCCCGTAGGGCGGGCGGCCTTGGTTTTCGCGCAGGCGGCGTTGCTGCTCAAGCGGGAGATCCCTGTGTTTGGCAAGCGGCTGGTTAGAGGAGCCAAGCGGGCTCATCTCAGTCATGCCCCAGGCGTGAATCGTATCCACCCCGTAGCGCTCGCGGAAAGTATCAATCATCACCGGCGGGCAGGCAGAGCCGCCGACAACGGTGCGCTCAAGGCTGGCAAGCTGCGAGCCGGATTTCTCGGCCTCCGCCAAAAGCCCCAGCCAAATCGTGGGCACCCCAAGCGAGATTGTGACGCTATGCGCATCAATCAGCCCAACAAGCGAAGCCCCATCCAGCCCCGGCCCCGGCATCACCAGACGCGAGCCGGACATAGCCGCAGCATAGGGCACACCCCAAGCGTTCACATGGAACATGGGCACAACGGGCAGGATCACATCTGTCGCGGAAAACCCGATACAATCGCGGGTGTTCGAGGCAAAGGCATGCAGCATCGTGGAGCGGTGCGAATAGAGCACGCCTTTGGGATTGCCGGTGGTGCCGGAGGTGTAACACAGGGAAGAGGCGGTGCGCTCATCAAATTCGGGCCACTCATAGCCATCGCCACCGGGTGCAATCAGATCATCATAAAGCGTGATGCCAGGGATTTGCTCGGAGGCGCCATTATCGGCCCCCTCCATCAACACGATATGTTTCACGCAAGTCAGCTTGTCCCGCACCGCTGCCACCAGGGGCACAAAGGTGCGATCAATGAACAATACCTCATCCTCGGCATGGGTGACGATATAGGCGAGCTGTTCAGGGTGTAGGCGCGGGTTGATGGTGTGGCACACAAAGCCGGCCCCGGAGGCGCCGAAATAAATCTCTAAGTGGCGGCGATTGTTCCAGGCGATGGTGCCGCAGCGGGCGTTTTCGCTGAGGCCCAGAGTGCTGAGCGCTTTGGCGAGGGCGCGGGCATTTGCCTCGACCCCGGCCCAAGTGGTGGTCTCTTGGCTCATATCGCTTGAAACCGAGATGATTTCCGTATCCCCATGATAGCGCGCCGCATGCACGATCAGGCCCGAAATCATCAACTCACTTTGCATCATTTGACCGCGCATGGCTGTCTCCTCTCTCCCTGTTTTTGTGTCAAAGTAACGTAACGGCGGGCACTTGCAATGGGGCAGCGGCTTTCATATGGCTGGGCCATGCAGATACCGTTTCACACCCCGCTAAACCCCGATCAACAACGCGCCCTTGGCATTGCCGAACCGCAGCCCTTGGCCATGGCCGATCAGGTGCGCTTTTCCGAACTGGATGCGCTGCAACATGTGAATAATGCGGTCTATATGGAGTGGTTTGAGCGGCTGCGCGTGCGCTACACGCAAGATTGGAACATCTCGCGCTATGATGGGGCGGCGGACAATCCGCGCATCGTGATCCGCTCGGGTGAGATCCATTACCGGCAAGAGTTGGTCATGGATGAGATTTATGTGGCCACCTGCCGCTGTATTTCGTTCCGCAACACTTCCTATAAGCTGGCGCAACAGCTTTGGGCGGGGGGCACGTTGCGCGCGACATTTGACTGTGTGATTGTGAATTTGCGCCAAGACGGGCAGGGCCGCCAGCCTTTGCCTGCGCGGATTACCGAGAGATTTATCGCTGTTGATGGCGCGAAGGCGGAGTAGGCCGGATGTTTCGCGCAAATTCCCCAGAGGATCTGTTGACGCCCGCGCAAGTTACCGAGCTGTCGGGCCTTGAGTTCATGCAAGGGATATTGGAGGGGCGTCTGCCCGGACCGCCCATTGGTGAGACTTTAGGCTATCAGCTGGATATTGTTGAGGCGGGGCGCGTGGTGTTTCGCGGTGCGCCAAGTTTTGAAAACACCAACCCGCTAGGAACCGTGCATGGGGGCTGGTATGGCACTTTGCTCGATAGTGCGATGGCCTGCGCGGTGATGACGAAAGTGCCTAAGGGCAGCGTGTACACGACGCTGGAATATAAAATTAACATCCTGCGCTCGATCCCGCTGGGCATGGAGATTATATGCGAGGGGCTGACCGATCATGTGGGCCGCTCCACCGGCGTGGCCCATGGCACGATTGTCGGCGCTGAGGATGGTAAGCTTTATGCGACCGGCAGCACGACCTGTATTGTGATGAAGATGAAATAACCTATAGGCCTATTGTAAAACATCCCAAAGACCCAGACATTGCACAGTGGGGGTTTTGCACCCCCACACCCCCGCAAGGTATTTTTAGCCAAATGAAGGGGGGCGCGGGTGAAAGGTTAAGCCTGCCTTAATGCGCCCCGCCGAACAGTCCGCGGTTTATTGGGTAATCGGTCGCGATCATGTAATCTGGATCGTCCTCGGCCTCGTCAATGATCATGCCGGTCTGTTTCAATAGGCGCTGGCAATCGCGGCTCAGATGGCGCAGGTGCAGCTCTTTGCCCTCGACCGCATAGCGCTCGGCCAGGGTTTCAATTGCGTTCAGGGCAGATTGATCGGCCACGCGGCTATCGGCGAAATCCACATAGACGAGGTTGGGGTCGCCTTTCACGTCAAAAAGCTCGCCAAACCCCTCGGCAGAGCCAAAGAAGAGCGGGCCGTCGAGCTGATAAACCTTCGCACCCTCAGGCGTGATATGGGTCTTGGCAGTGATGCGTTTGGCGTTTTGCCAGGCATAATGCAGGGTTGAGGCAACCACGCCGACCACCACAGCAACCGCGAGATCCTCCAGCACTGTGACAACTGTGACCAGGATCGTCACAAAAGAGGCAAAGCGCGTGCTCACTCGCATGATGCGGAAGGTGTTCCAGGCAAAGGTGCCAATGACCACCATGAACATCACGCCCACCAGCGCGGCCAGCGGGATTTGCTCGATCAGGGGCGAGGCAAAAAGGATAAAGCTGAGCAAGAACAAAGCCGCCGCCACCCCGGCAATGCGGGTGCGCCCGCCGGATTTGACATTGATCATCGACTGACCAATCATCGCGCAGCCGCCCATGCCGCCGAAAAATCCGGTTATCACATTGGCCGCGCCTTGGGCCACGCATTCTTGGCTGGCCCCGCCGCGTTGATCGGTCATGGTATTCACGAGGTTCAGCGTCAGCAGGCTTTCGATCAGGCCAATGGCGGCCAGGATCAGCGCATAGGGGAAGATGATTTGCAGCGTTTCAAAATTCAACGGCACCATCGGGATGTGGAAGGGCGGCAGCCCCCCCTCAATGGAGGCCATATCGCCCACGCGCGGCACATCCAGGTTAAAGCCAATCACAATCAGGGCCACAATCGCGATCCCTGCCAGCGGGGCAGGCACAAAATTCGTCAGCTTGGGCATGCCCCAGATGATCACCATGGTCAGCGCCACGAGCCCAAGCATCATGTAAAGCTGAAGGCCCGAGAGCCACTCACCACCGCCCATGCCATGTCCCGACGCCTCAGCCGAGCCGGGCACTTGGAATTGTGAGAGCTGGGCAAGGAAAATCACAATCGCCAGCCCGTTCACAAAGCCGAGCATTACCGCATGGGGCACCAGACGAATGAATTTGCCAAGCCGGAAAATACCCGCAAGGATTTGCAGCACGCCCATCAAAACCACTGTGGCAAAGAGATATTCAACCCCGTGCTCAGCCACCAGCGCCACCATCACCACAGCCAGCGCGCCGGTTGCGCCCGAAATCATGCCAGGACGCCCGCCAATCAGGGCAGTGACAAGCCCCACAAGGAAGGCCGCATAAAGCCCCACCAGCGGATGCACCCCGGCCACAAAGGCAAAGGCCACCGCCTCGGGCACAAGGGCCAGCGCCACCGTAAGCCCCGAGAGGATCTCGGTTTTTAGCATCTCGGGAACTGGCCGCTGATCTGAGGCGGGCCGCAAGCTCAAAGACACGCCTTGGGCAAACTGGGTGTAGATGCTGCGCGCCATGAAGCTCTCCTGCACTCTGCTAGAGTCGCTCCGCTATCAGCTTGAGGAGCGCTTGACCATGTGCTTGAGAGGTTATGCGACAGATTGACTAAGTTGTGGTTAACAACGATGCCCGCAAATTTCTTGTCCAGTGCGCATGCGCTGGACGCGCCCGACCCTCCCCCGGGAGGGCGCATTGCGGTGTCTGCTAAAAGCTTTGAGGTCTCAGCGTTTTGCGATATCTCAATTTGCGGTGATTGCGGAGCGCCCACCCAGGCTCGGGCGCGTCCAGCTTGGCGGATATTGGGCGTTTTTGCCGTGGGTTTAAAGGGGCCTACTCACCCGGCCGCTGCGCTGTCACCGCTAAATTGATCGAAACGGTATGGGCTAGGCTGCTCTCATCTGTCATTGATGCGCCCACGCCATAATCCATGCGGTTGAGGGAGAGCTGGGCGGTCATCGCGGCCTCATTGCCTGTTACGGTGAGGGCGAAGGGAAAGCTGAGCGGCAAGGTTTTATCTCTGATTTGCAACGTGCCGACCGCGCTATAGGCACCTGCGCTGGCAAATAGATCGCCTTTGAATGTGGCTGTGGGGAACGAGGCACTGGCAAAATAATCGGCTCCAAGCGCTTGATCGGTCACAGATCCCAGACTGAGCGAGCCGATGGCGATGGTGACATCTACGCGGCCGGCGCGCCCCTCAGTTATCTCAGGATCAAAGCTAATGGCGGCGGTCCAATCCGCAAATTGCCCGCTCACCTCAGCGCCCATTTGCACGATTGTAATGCCGATTTCGCCTTGGGTGACGCGCCAGTCTGAGGTGACATTGGTGAGCTCGGTGGGCTCTGCGTCGGTTTTCTGCTCAGAGAGAGCAACCACACTGCCCAGCCCAACGGATGCCGCCCAGATGATGATTGCGGCGATTTTGGGCAGGTTCTGGGATTTATGGGCGGGCAGACTGGGCAGGGGTGCGGTGCCAAACCACATGCGCCGCAAGGTGGCGTCTTTGTCGATAAAATGGTGCTTGAGCGCGCCTAGAATGTGAAGGGCCAGTGCGCCAACCATGGTCAATTCGGTGATATGGTGCAGCGTCTTAAACAGATGCGCGACGCTCTCATCCTTGGGCACAAAGGGCAGGGACTGACCAAAGGGCCACCAAATCGGGGCAAAGCCGGTGGTGGCCGCATGATGGAGCCACCCGGTAAGCGGCACCAGAACCAGCGCGCCGTAAAGCACGAAATGCACCGTTTCGGCGGCAAAATGTTCAAGCTTGCGATCTGGGTTCAGCGCGGCGGGCTTGGTTTGGCTCAGCGCCCAAAGGATGCGGGCCAGGGCGAGAAAGAACACAACGACCCCAAGCGTTTTATGCAGCGAGAACAAGAAGACTTTGCGCGCCAGTGCCTCAGATGTGTCATAGGGCATTTCATTGGCGATGAGCCCCAGCGGGATCAAAGTTACGATCAAAACCGCGATGGACCAATGAAACGTCTTGGCGATGCCGCCATAGTGCTGGTTTGTGTTGGTTATGCTCATTTACCTGTCCTCTTGACGCTCAGCGAAACAGTGTCGCAATGCACAAAAGGAGGCAATCCCGCCGCTGCGCACAGGGGCGGTGCAAAACTCAACAGCTACAGCTGGTTTACCCGAGCGCGAGTTCGAAGCTGGAGCGGTAGATTTCGGAAAGTTCCGCTAAAGGCGCGTCCGCATTGCCAAAGCGCACAGTGTCCCCAGTGAACCGGCCAACGGTTGCGATGGATAGCCCCGCAGAGCCCGCCGCGACCATCAGTGCCTCGGCCTGATCAAAGTTGCAGGCAATCAGATAGCGGGCCTGATCTTCGCCAAAGAGCTGGTCAGTGGCCTCTTCGAACAGATGCACACCCACGCCCGCCATTTCTGCCAGCTCAAACGCCGCCAGCGCCAGCCCGCCATCGGAGATATCCGTGCAGGCCTTGATCCAATCGCGATTGTCGCGGATGAAATCGCCATGGGCGCGCTCGGCCTCAAGATCCACGGCGGGGGCGTCGCCCTCAATGCGGTTGAACACCTCGGACAAAAGTGCCGATTGCCCCAGATGCCCAAGCGTTTCGCCAAGCACCAGCGCTACATGGCCCTCGCGCACCTCAAAGCCGATCATCTCATCAGGGCTGGCAATCAGGCCCACCGCGCCAATGGTCGGGGTGGGCAAGATCGCCGCGCCGTCCGTTTCATTATAAAGCGAGACATTGCCCGACACGATGGGCATATCCAGCGCGGTGCAAGCCTGACCGATCCCATCCAGCGCGCCGACAAATTGCCCCATAATCTCGGGCTTTTCGGGGTTGCCGAAGTTCAGATTGTCCGTAGTGGCGAGCGGTTTAGCCCCAACGGCGGTCAGGTTGCGATAGGCTTCGGCGACGGCTTGTTTGCCGCCCTCAACCGGGTTTGCAGCCACATAGCGCGGGGTCACATCGGAGGTGAACGCCAGCGCCTTTTCCGTGCCATGCACCCGCACAATGCCCGCTCCAAGGCCAGGAATGCGCGCGCTATCGGCCATGACCATGGTGTCATATTGCTCGTAGACCCAGTGTTTGCTGGAGTAGTTCGGATTGGAAATCAGCGCCTTGAGCCCGTCAATCGGGTCTATCTGGGGCACATCTTGCAGCTCATCGGCGGGCGGGGTTGGCTGCCAGGGCCGGTCATATTCGGGTGCCTCAGAGGAGAGTTTGGAGAGCGGCATATCCGCCTTTACCTGCCCATTGTGCAGGATCAAAAACCGATCCTCGGGAATGGTTTCGCCCACAATCGCAAAATCCAGATCCCATTTGTCAAATACCGCGCGGGCCTCGGTTTCAAGTTCGGGGCGCAGCACCATGAGCATGCGCTCTTGGCTTTCCGAGAGCATCATTTCATAGGCGGTCATGTTTGGCTCGCGCTGGGGCACGGCCTCTAGGTTCAGCTTGACGCCCAGCCCGCCTTTGTCGCCCATTTCAACGGCTGAGCAGGTGAGACCCGCCGCGCCCATATCTTGGATTGAGATCACAGCGCCGGTGGCCATCAGCTCTAGGCACGCCTCCATCAGGCGTTTTTCGGTGAAAGGATCGCCCACTTGCACGGTGGGGCGCTTTTCCTCGATTGTGTCGTCAAATTCGGCCGAGGCCATGGTCGCCCCGCCCACCCCGTCGCGCCCGGTTTTTGCCCCCAGATACACCACCGGCATGCCCACACCCGAGGCGGCGGAATAAAAGATCTTATCGGCATCGGCGAGACCGGCGGCAAAGGCATTCACCAGGCAATTGCCGTTATAGGCCGGGTCAAAGCGCACTTCACCGCCCGCGCAAGGCACGCCAAAGCAATTGCTATAGCCCCCAATCCCAGCCACGACGCCATGCACCAATGAGCGGGTTTTGGGGTGGTCCATTTCGCCAAAGCTGAGCGAATTCATCGCCGCAATCGGGCGCGCGCCCATGGTGAAGACATCGCGCAAAATACCGCCCATGCCGGTGGCCGCGCCTTGGAAGGGCTCAATATAGGAGGGGTGGTTGTGGCTTTCCATCTTAAAAACAACCGCTTGCCCGTCGCCAATGTCAACGACGCCCGCATTTTCGCCGGGGCCACAGATCACTTGAGGGCCGGTTGTGGGCAATTTCTTGAGGTGGATTTTAGAGGATTTGTAGGAACAATGCTCATTCCACATCGCGGAAAAGATACCCAGCTCAGTAAATGTTGGCTCTCGGCCCATGATTTCTAGGATGCGCTCATATTCACCGGGCTTGATCCCATGCGCGTCGATAAGCTCTGCGGTGATGGCTGGTTCTGTCATGTGGCGCTCTCCCGATCTGTCGCGCCGTTCTATATGGGAGGGGCGAGCGAGACAAAAGGGGCATTACGATGCGTTTCGCGCTTGTGTGGGCTGCGTCAAGGGCAGGGGGTGCCCAAAATAATATCCTTGCAGCACATCGCAGCCAATTTTTTTCAGAACCAGCGCCTGCTCTTTGGTTTCGATCCCCTCAGCGGTCACTTGCATGCCCAGACGCTCGCCAAGCAGGACAATTGATCGTATGATATCGACCGATTTTTTCGGATTTTCCTCAAGGGCGGAAATGAAGCTACGGTCGATTTTGATACGGTCGAACCCGTATTTCCACAAATAGCTGAGGCTTGAATAGCCGGTGCCGAAATCATCCATGGCAACGCGCACGCCGAGCTCTTGCAGGGCATCAATCTGAATTTCTGACGTGGCGCTATCTTCGAGCAAGAGGCTTTCGGTCAGTTCCAGCTCTAGGCGATTAGCGGGCAGTTGGGCTTGTTCGAGCGCTCTTTGAACAATCTTCACCAACCGGCCAGAGCGAAACTGTTCAGACGATAGGTTCACCGCAACGATGGGTGTGCCGGGCTGGCGGGAAATTTCCATGGTGGCCTGCCGCAGCACCCAGGTTCCGATCTCTTCGATCAGCCCCATTTCTTCTGCCAGGGGAACAAATTCTTGCGGGGGGATTTCGACGCCCTCATTATCTTCAAGCCGCAAAAGCGCCTCAAACCCCAAAGTTTGATTGGTTCGCGCGTCTACAAGGGGTTGGTAGACAAGCGAAAAGTCTAGATCTTGCACGGCGCCTTTTAGGCGGGCTTCGATCTCGCGGCGACGCTCCAGGGATTGGGCCATAACGGGATCAAAAAAGGCGGCTTGGTTGCGCCCTTCGGATTTTGAGAAATAGAGCGCGGTATCGGCTTTTTTCAGGGCCTCTTGAAAGTCGATCTGCTCATTGACCGGGGCCACACCAATGCTGAGCGAGGCGGCCAATGTGAACCCATCTGTCGCCATTTCTTGTCGGCCTGCCGCCAAAATCGCCGCAAGCCTTTCGTTTACGTGAGCCGCGTTTTGCGTGGGAAATGCCAGAACAAACTCATCCCCGCCGAATCGGGAGATCAGGGTTGTGCTGCCGCCCTCCTCTTTGAGCATTTCGGCGGTGCGGCGCAGGTAAGAATCCCCCGCGGCATGCCCATAAGTGTCATTTATTTCCTTAAATTTGTCGATATCCACGAAGGCGATATAGCCCCCGCCAGCCTCAGAGAGTTTGCTTTGCGCGCGATCCAAGAATGCCGCCCGGTTAAGCGCGCCAGTCAGCGTGTCATATTGCGCCAACAGCTCCACATCCTCTTGCGAGCGATTGGCAACCTGCTTTTGCAAGAAATACCCAATAGCGGGGATGGCAAAGATAAACACACCAATGCAAAACAAAATCAATGCAGATTTACTAGGCCAGAGGCATAGGCCGCGCGCACGTCACTGACATCTAGGGTAATCTCAGCAAATCCAATACGCGTGCCCTCGTTTGATGTTAGAGGCAAAAGCGAGGTGTAGGTCCAAACCTGTTGCCCGGTCAAAACCGTACTGCGCATGCCGGTGCGTTCTGGGTCAATCTGGGCTGTAAATGTTGCAGTTTCCGCTCGTGGCTGCGCCGCCAGTTCGCGCCGTAAGCGGCTCTGCTCGTTATTGTAAAGCGTCAGGCGCTCGATGCCGCGTTGATCAAACAAGGAGAGCTGGATAACCCCCGAGGCTGGCAGCAGTTTTGCTATCGTCTCGCCCTGATGTTCAACTGGTTCGGTGCCGCTTAGAATCTGTGCAATCTCGGGCCATTTTTCTAAGCTATGGGTGAAATGGGTGTTTTTTTCCAGGCTATGAACGGTCACGACCTGTTCGATATGCTGCTGCACAAGATATGTGAGGGCGAGCGCCGCTATGGCTATGAGGGCCATAAGAGTTGAAAACAAACGAAACAGCATCGTCACTCACACAGAAAATACCTGCCTGATAGTCCCACATGGAGGTGAAAAAGCCGTAAACTTTGCCCCGCGATACGCATCCCGCGCAGCAAACTAAATTTTTCGAGGGCGCATGCCCCGGTTTCGCCGTGATAGCGTTTAATTTACAAGAATTGCCCTATGCTGTACTATGGCGTAAAGCGATGAGGTGATCCGATGCATGTGTCTTTGACAGAGAGGCTTGACGAATATGTGCGCGAGAAAGTGTCTTCGGGCCTTTACGACAATGCCTCTGAGGTGATCCGCGAGGCTCTGTGCCAGAAGATGGCGCGCGATGAAGCCGATGAGCTAAAGTTGCAACACTTGCGTGATGCGATCGAACCGGCATGGCGGCAGGCTGATCGCGGCGAATTTGCCGATTATTCGCTTGAGGCATCGCTCGCAAAGCTCAACAGTCCCTATGGACGGCGCACGATTTCCGTGTCGGGCAGTTGAATATTTGCCACTTGTTCGGCGATGGGATCATTGGCCAGCGGGTGCGGGTCAAAGCGCTGTGATTGCGTGGTATTGAGCACTTGCCACTGCCCATTCAGGTAGATTTCAAGGCCGGAAAAATCCGCCTTATATCCCATTTTCTTGCTCCCAGGCACCCAATAGCCCAGATAGACATAGGGCAGCCCCGCCTCTTGGGCGATATTCACGTGATCCAAGATCATATATTTGCCCAGACTGTCAGAATGACGATCCGGGTCAAAAAAGCTGTAAACCATGCTGACCCCGTCGCTCAGCACATCCGTCAGGCTCACCGCGATAAGCTCTTTATCGGTTGAACTGGAATATTCGACCAACCGGCTGCGGATTGGGGTCTCTTCGATCATCGCGGCAAATTCGAACACATCCATATCCGCCATGCCACCATCTGCATGCCGGGTATCAAGATATTTGCGGAATAGCTCATATTGCTCTTCGGTCGCCCAAGGAGAGGTGGCGCGCCTTTGCAAATATGCGTTTTTCTTGAGGATTCGCTTTTGGCTCTTGCTTGGGGCGAATTTGCTCACATCAATGCGGGCCGACAAGCAGGCACTGCAATCGGCGCAAGACGGGCGATAAAGCACATTCTGGGAACGCCGAAAGCCCTGTTGGCTCAGCCCATCATTCAATTTCTGAGCGTTTTGCCCCTGCAAAGCCGTAAACAGCTTTCGCTCCAGCCGCCCTTCCAGATAGGGGCAGGGCTGGGGAGCAGTGACATAGAACTGAGGCGCAAGCGGAAGTGAGTGACGCATAAGAGGCTCAAATAGTTTCCCAAAAAACTACCTTATGGTTCCATCTGCGTATACCCCAATTTAACTCAAATTGTACATGTTGCGCAATCTCAATCGGTGATGGTGCTATTGGGCATCACTTTCGCTTATTAAGTGCAGCAGTTCCGAGCAAACGATCGCTCAGACCTTGCCCTTGCCCAGAGGTGAGCATCAAGACAATCGAGACGAGCTGAATTAGCGGAAAAGATGTCGAAATCGTATATCCTAGCGTATGCAGAGCCGCGCTTTGCAAACTGAGTCGTGTGCCATCTTCGTGCCGGATCTCCATAGCCATGAACGCCATGCCCGGCGTGCTGGAATATTGCGCCAAAGTCACGGTGCGATAGGCAAAGCCCAAAGCAATATAGAGAGGCACAAAGAACAAAATCCCCAAGAAAAACGTAAACACCACCACGATCAGCGTGAGCAGCAAGATGAGTATACTGTCAATGCCCCAAGCAATCAGACGCTTTGTGCTCACACCATCATAAAACTCGGGCTGTCTTTCGGGATCGGGAAGAGAAAATGTCATATGTCCAGCTTCGTTTGCGGCTCTCGCATATCGCAAGAGCCGCATGTAGGGATTAGGCGTCTTCACGGGCGGTGCGGGCGCGCTCATCCATGAATTGGTCAAACTCAGATTTGTCCTTGGCTTCGCGAAGGCGCTCAAGGAAGGCAACGAATTTCTCCTGCTCATCTTCCAGGCGTTGCAGCGTTTCGGCCTTATATGTGTCAAAAGCAACATTTCCGGTCGGGCGAAGATGCGCCATCGCGTGACCTCGGCGTGTGCGGTGGGTGCAGGATTTTGAAAACATGCGTTTACTCCAGATCATGTAAAACAGAAGGGCAAGGCCGACGGGCCAGAAGAAGACAAATCCCAGCACCATGGCAGCAATCCAGGCACCTTTACCTTTTTCATCGAGCCACGCCTCGGCCCGCGACAGCCAGCCAGTGGCTTCTGTTCGGGGGGCGGATTGCGCAATGGCGGTCATTTTGTTGATCCTTTCTTTGGTTATGTGAATGTCTTTCACATTATGGAAGATGGGAGGTCGCTCTGCGCATTGCAAGCCTCTATGTAAATCTTTTTTACATTTTTTGCGAAAAAGATCTGATAGCGGGTAAGCGCCCCCCCGCTCGTCCCGCGTCCCCCCTTTATTTGGCTGAAAATACTTCCTTTGATACGGGGCGGGGGTGTGGGGGTGCACAACCCCCACGGTGCGTAGCTGCAAGCTTTTGAAACGCTTAATCTACGCGGTGAACTCGGCAAGCTGCGCCCCGCTGAGCGATAGCAACTCTTTTGGCGCACTTGAGAACACATGATGCGGGGTGCCCGCGGCGGCCCATACCAAGTCAAACTGCATCAGTCGCGGGTCCATCCAGGCACGGATTGGCGAGAGATGCCCCACTGGGCTCACCCCGCCAATGGCAAAGCCGGTTTGGGCGCGGATAACCGCCGCATCTGCCTTGCTCAAGGGGCCACCTGCTAGGGTGCTGGCTTTGCCAAGATCAACATTTTGTCCGCCCGCCGTGATGAAAAGCACCGGTTTTTTGTCTTGATCGGCAAAAATGATCGATTTGGCGATTTGATCCACGTCGCAGTCAAGTGCATCAGCGGCGTCCTTAGCTGTGCGCGCCAATGCGGTCTCGCGGATGTCACGCTCCCAGCCAGCGGCCTCTAAGGCGCGCTTCACACGTTTCAAACTCTTGCTCATGGCTCAGGCTTGCCGGATCTTTTTGCCGCGCGCAAGTCTTATTGACGTCCCCGCCCCAGCGGCCGAACATGCGTGCATGACACAAGATTTTACGCCCCAAACCATGCCCCGCCCCTTTGAGCCTCAGCTCGGGGCGGATATTCGTGCGCTTTTTCCCGATCTTTCCAAGTCGCTGCAAGATGTGCTCAGCGGAATAGGCGGCAGCTCGCCCTATCTAGCGGGGCTGATGCGCAAGGAAATGGACTGGATCAAAGGGGCTGTGCATGCGCCCTTTGAGGCCCTGGAGAGCGAGCTGCGCCGCGCCGCCCAGAGCCGCGAGTCAGAGACCGCCGCGTCCCTGCGCTGCGCCAAGCGCCGTATCGCGCTGCTTGCGGGTATCTGCGATCTGGCCGGGGTTTGGACGTTGGAAGAGGTCACCGGCGCACTCACGCGCCTTGCTGAAACCGCCTGCCAAGTGGCGCTTAGGGCCGCGCTTGCCCCATTCATTCGTCGTGGCAAAATACCGGGGCTAGAGGATGTAAATCACAGCGCCGGTCTGTTCGTGCTTGCCATGGGCAAGATGGGGGCAGGGGAGCTGAATTATTCCTCTGATATCGACCTGATTTGCCTCTTTGATCCCGACCAACTGCCGCAAGCCGCCCAAGAGGACGCCCGCAGCGTGTTGATCAAAGCGGTACGTCAGATGTGTCGGCTTTTGTCTGACACCACCGCTGATGGCTATGTGTTTCGCACGGATCTGCGGCTGCGTCCCAACCCCTCGGTCACGCCCATCGTTCTCAGCGTGCCAGCCGCTGAGACTTACTATGAAAGCCAAGGCCGCACGTGGGAGCGCGCCGCCTTCATCAAAGCCCGCCCCATCGCTGGCGATATCAAAGCAGGGGAGGCGTTTTTGCGCACCCTCACCCCTTTCGTGTGGCGCAAGCACTTGGATTTTGCGGCTATTGAGGATGCGCATAATATCCGCCTGGCGATCCGTGATCATAAGGGGACCGGGGGCGCGTTGTCCCTGCCGGGCCATGATATGAAGCTGGGGCGCGGCGGCATTCGTGAGATCGAATTTTTCACCCAAACTCGGCAGCTTATAGCCGGAGGGCGCGCGCCGCAGCTTCGGGTACGTCAAACGGTTCAGGGGCTCAAGCAACTGGCGGCGGGCGATTGGATCTCTGAGCAGGTCGCGCAAAAGCTGAGCGCTGAGTACCGTTTCCAGCGCGGGGTTGAGCACCGTCTGCAAATGCTGCGCGATGCCCAAACCCATAGCCTGCCCCAGAATGAGGAGGAGTTCGAGCGCCTTGCCTGCCTGTCCGGCCAAGAGCTGGGCGCGATGAAAGAGCAGATCCGCGCCAGCCTTAGCGAAGTGCATGACATCACCGAAAGCTTTTTCGCACCCAATGCGGCGGGTGGCTCAAGCGGTTCTGAGATTTTGCCCAATTCCACCGTCACCCGCTGGCTCAGCTATCCGGCCTTGCGTTCTCCGCGTGCGCGCAGCATTTTGGATCGGCTCGTGCCGGTGCTCTCGGATCGTCTGAGCAAAGCGCAGCGCCCGACCGAGGCGCTTTCGGCCCTGGATGAGTTTCTCTCAAGCCTGCCCGCCGGGGTGCAGGTGCTGTCCTTGTTTGAGGCCAATCCGGGGCTGATTGATCTGGTGCTCGATGTGGTGTCCATTTCGCCCGCCCTGGCCGATTACCTGTCGCATAACGCCTCTGTTCTGGATGCGGTTTTGGATGGCGGCTTTTTCGCAGACATTCCCGATCAGGCCGCTTTGACCGAAGATCTCAGCGCGCGCCTTGGAGCCGAGGCGGATTATGAGGCCCGGCTTGGCACTGCGCGGCGCTGGCAGAAAGAGCAGCATTTCCGCATCGGCGTGCATCTTTTGCGCGGGCTTGTAGCGGCCGAGCAGGCCTCGCAGCATTATGCGGATTTGGCCCGCGCGGTGCTCGCGGCGCTTTGGCCCCATGTGCAAGACGAGTTCGCGCGCAAACATGGCCGTGTTGCCGGGGGCGGCGCTGCGGTTTTGGGCATGGGCGCGCTTGGCGCGGGGCGGATGAATGCGCAATCGGATCTGGATCTGATTGTGATTTATGATGCTCAGAGTGATGCGGCCTCAGATGGGCGGCGCTGCCTGCCAGCGCGCACCTATTTTGCACGACTCACCAAGGCGCTGATCACCGCGCTGTCTGCCCGCATGCCCGATGGGCGGCTCTATGAGGTGGATATGCGGCTGCGTCCCTCGGGCAATCAGGGGCCGGTCGCGACCTCTTGGGCGAGTTTTCAGGATTATCAGGCCAATGAAGCCTGGAGCTGGGAGCACCTCGCCCTGACCCGTGCGCGCGTTGTGGCCGGGCCAGAGCGGCTGACCGAGCAGATCGAGGCATTTCGCAGCACAGTTCTTGCCGGGCGCTATGAGCCTGGGCAATTGGCCGTTGATGTGGGCGAGATGCGCGTTCGCATTGCGGCGGCAAAAACGCCTGTCGCTTGGTGGGATGTGAAACGCGGGCCGGGGCGGCTGCAGGATGTGGAATTACTGGCGCAATGCGGTGCCTTGTTGCAAAGCCCCGCGCCGATAGATGTGCAGGACGGGTTGTCAGGCCTTGCTGGGGCTCTGGGGCAAGGGGCGCAAGCGCAGATGATGCACAGCTATGGGCGGGCGCGCTGCGTTCTCTTAGCGGTCAGCCTGATGCAATCCTCGGGGGAGATCGGCCCTACAGGGCAGGCGTTTTTGTTGCGTCTGACAGGCTTTACGTCGCTTTCTGACCTGCAAGACGCGCTTGAGCGGGACCAGAAAGAGACAGGCTCCTTGATTGAGCAGGCGTTGCAGAGGATGAGGCAAGGTGATGCGTAAAGGCAATGAACACGACCCCAAGGGGCTGGTTTTTGAATCCTACCGGATTGAGGGCATTACCGCTGGCGAATGCCGCTCGATTTTCTTAGATTGGGCTTTGTCTTTGCCAACCGGAGCCGACCCCGCGCCGCATATCACAGCCCTATTGGCAGAATATGGCGCAGCGCATAGCGATCACCCCATGACGCATGTGTTGAAAGAGGGGCAAGAGAAAGCCGCCACGCCAAAACGTCGGGGTGGTCGGCAGGGGCGGATAGTCGCGCAACCATAAACGGGGCAGCGGTCATGCCAGTACTTGACGATAAACGTTGAAACGCTGGGGAGTTCGCTTGTACATGTGTGTAGGAAACTTATATTTCAGTCGAACCCTCGCCTATTGCCCGATGAATTGATGCCCAGTTTGAAAGAGTTTGTCGCTGTACTGCAAGCCGGTTGGTTTCCGGCCCTAGCAGCATTGGTAAGCTGCTCAATCATTGTTGCAGGAGATTATTTCGAGCTACCTTACCTTGAAACTATCCCAGAGGATCTGCTGATGATCGCAGTTGTCGTAGGGGTGGTTTCCTTCAGTATTCTTGTTGTAAATATTGTCTACGTCCCGATTAGCGTCTGGAACGAAATCAAATTGCGTAAGCGTCGAAGAAAACTTCAAGAACAGATTGCGCGAGAGGTCGAGGCCTCGCCAGAAACAGAAAAGGCAATTTTGGCTTACTTGATTACCTCGGGTCGCAGGACATTTTCGGCCAACTTCAACGATCAAGGGCTATCTCCACTGGTGTCAAAAGGTTTTCTGGTGAAACGCGATGGATTCAACGATATGCGAGCGTGGCCATACATAGTTCCGCAAGAGGTTTGGGATTACCTGGATAAGAACAAGGAGAGCTATCACTTCGAGATTTCTGACGACGGGCACGACCCATTCCACTCGGAGTACAGTCCGTGGTAATCTGGTCAGAGATTTCTTTGAGTAGCGTTGCGCCGGATTGAATTTGTGGGGATGTAAAGCCCTATGGCGTACTTTTTCGGGAGACGAGTCGGCTGCTTTCAGCCGATCAATGTGTTCCTCCAACATAGTTTTCAAGGGTCATGACAGGCGAGGTGCCCATCATAACCCAATTATGTGCGAAATAGTTTATTCCGACTTATTCATCCGATTTTCGATGAGATCATCGACAACGCTTGGATCTGCTAAGGTTGATGTGTCCCCGAGGCTGCCAAAGTCGTTTTCGGCGATCTTGCGCAGGATGCGGCGCATGATTTTGCCGGAGCGGGTTTTGGGCAGGCCCGGCGCCCATTGGATCAGATCGGGGGAGGCGATGGGGCCGATTTCGGTGCGCACCCAGGTTCTGAGCTCTTTGCGCAGCTCTTCGCTTGGCTCCTGCCCGCTCATCAAGGTCACATAGCAATAGATGCCTTGTCCCTTGATGTCATGGGGATAGCCCACAACGGCGGCTTCGGCGACTTTTTCATGGGCGACCAGCGCGCTTTCCACCTCGGCTGTGCCCATGCGGTGGCCGGAGACATTGATCACATCATCCACGCGGCCCGTGATCCAGTAATCGCCATCTTCGTCGCGCCGGCAGCCGTCGCCGGTGAAGTAATAACCCTCATAATCGCTGAAATAGGTCTTTTCAAAGCGCTCATGATCCCCCCAGACCGTGCGCATTTGGCCGGGCCAGCTGTCTTTGATGCAGAGCACGCCTTCCACGTCATTGCCCTCGATCACCGCGCCAGAGGCCGGTTCCAGCACGACGGGTTCAATGCCAAAGAAAGGCTTCATCGCCGCGCCCGGTTTGGTCGCATGGGCCCCTGGCAGCGGGGTCATCAAATGCCCGCCGGTCTCGGTTTGCCACCAAGTGTCAACGATGGGGCAGCGCCCGCCGCCCGCAACGTCATTATACCAGTTCCAGGCCTCGGGATTGATTGGCTCACCCACCGTGCCCAGGATGCGCAGGGAGGAGAGATCGCATTTGGTCACGAATTCGGTTCCCTGACCCATCAACGCGCGGATCGCGGTGGGGGCGGTGTAGAACTGGGTGACTTTATGCTTTTCACAAACCTGCCAAAAGCGCGACGCATCGGGGAAGGTTGGCACGCCCTCAAACATCAGCGTGATGCCGCCATTGGCCAGCGGGCCATAGACGATATAGCTATGCCCCGTGACCCAGCCCACATCGGCAGTGCACCAATAGACATCGCCCTCATGGTAATCAAAGGTGATCTGGTGCGTCATGGAGGCATAGACCAAATAGCCGCCAGATGTGTGCACAACGCCCTTAGGCTGGCCGGTGGAGCCGGAGGTGTAAAGGATGAACAGCGGATCTTCGGCATTCATCGGCTCGGGGGCGCAATCGGCTGAGGCGCTCTCGATCAATGCGTTATAATCGTGATCGCGTTCATTCCAAGCGATCTCGCCACCAGTGCGCTTTACCACCAAGCATTGCACGGCCGCATCGCAAGATTGCAGCGCGCTATCGGCATTGGCTTTGAGCGGGGTTTGACGCCCGCCGCGCGGTGCATAATCGGCGGTGATCACAACCTTAGCCTCGCAACCATTGACGCGCGCCGCCAAAGCATCAGGGGAAAACCCTGCAAAAACAATCGAGTGAATGGCGCCGATGCGCGCGCAGGCCAGCATCGCATAGGCGGCCTCGGGGATCATGGGCAAGTAGATTATCACCCGATCACCTTTGGAAACCCCAAGATCTTTCAGAACATTGGCCATTTTGCTGACTGAGGCATGCAGCTGTGCATAGGTGATATGCTGGGCCTCTTCCTCGGGGCTGTCGGGCTCCCAAATAATTGCGGTTTGATCTGCGCGCTTTTCCAAATGCCGGTCGATACAATTGGCGGAGACGTTCAAAACCCCATCTTCATACCACTTGATCGACACATTCCCTGGCGCATAGGACACATTCTTGGTGCGGGTGGGCGCAGCGATCCAATCAAGCCGGGAGGCCTGCTCGCCCCAAAACCCCTCAGGGTCCGTGATCGAGGCGGCATATTGGCTTTTATAAGTTTCGGCAGTGATATGTGCATTGGCCACCAGTTCCGCTGGCGGGGCGTAGGTCTTGGACATGAAGTTCTCCCTAATAGTCTGGCACGCAGCCCGACAAATTCCAGCGCCAAAATAGATCTGCTTTGGCACGGATTGCTAGGCCCTGTTGCTCGCATCGCTCGTAATTGTAAATTTCTTAACGCCCGCGTGCGGCGCAATGTTAATTTTCTGCGATTTCACACCGCTCTGCCCCTTGATCTTTCTGTCACATCAAACACTATGGGGGCAGGTCACAAAAAATGCCGCGAAAACTGCGGTTCTCAACCGATCTGGGAGGTTACTTATGAATAAATTCGTTGCAGGTGCTGTTGCATCAACCCTTAGCTTTGCTTTTGCCGCCGAGGCGATGGCGACGGAGTGGAATGTTTCGGTCTGGGGCAAGCGACGCGCCTTTACCGAGCATGTGGAGAAGCTGGCCGAGCTGGTGAGCGAAAAGACGGGTGGCGAGTTCACCATGAATGTCAGCTATGGCGGGCTCAGTAAAAACCGCGAGAATCTCGATGGGATCTCCATTGGTGCCTTTGAGATGGCGCAGTTCTGCGCAGGCTATCACCGCGATAAGAACCGGGTGATCACGGTGCTGGAACTGCCCTTCCTTGGGGTTGCCAATCTTGCAGAAGAGGTCGCGGTGTCCAATGCTGTTTACAGCCACCCCGCCGCCGCCGAGGAGATGGAGCAGTGGAATGCCAAGCTGCTCATGACCTCGCCCATGCCGCAATATAACCTTGTCGGCACAGGCGAGCCGCGCGATACTTTGGACAAGTTTGAGGGCATGCGCGTGCGCGCCACGGGCGGTTTGGGTCAAGCCTTTAAGGCGGTGGGCGGCGTGCCGACCTCTGTGACCGCGACGGAAGCCTATCAAGCCATGGAAGGCGGGGTTGTGGATACGGTGGCCTTTGCCCAGCATGCGCATCTCTCCTTTGGCACCATCAACCAAGCCGATTGGTGGACAGCGAACCTGAACCCCGGCACGGTGAATTGCCCGGTTGTGGTGAATATCGACGCTTACGAAGATCTCTCGGACGAGCACCGCGCTGCGCTGGATAGCTCTGTTTCTGAGGCGCTGGATCACTACCTGGCCAATTATGGCAAGCTGCTAGAGCGCTGGGATAGCGTGTTGGCCGAAAAGAACGTCACCAAGGTCGAAATCTCGGATGATGTGATTGCCCAGTTCCGCGCAAAGGCAGCCGATCCAATCCGCGATCAATGGATCAAAGACATGGAAGCCCAGGGCCTGCCGGGGCAAGAGCTTTATGATCTGGTGGTCAAAACCCTCGCCGATCACCGCGCCGGCAACTGATCAATCTTATCATGCAATGACAAGAGGCTGCGCACCCCGCGCGGCCTCATGCGCGTAATTGGGGGGAAGTCATGGCCGGTTCTGGTGCGGTATTAAGCGATTCAAGCCTGCTCAGTAAGCTGGACAGGGCGCTTGAGCCTGTTGAGCGCTTCTGTGCCTTGCTCAGCGGGCTGGCGATTTTTTCCCTGATGTTTCTCGCGGTTTACTCGGTGGGCGGGCGGAAATTCTTTGCCGCGCCCATGCTGGGTTATGTGGATTATATCGAAGCGGCCATGCCCCTAATCGCGATTATGGGTGTCTCTTATGTGGCGCGAGACGGCACCCATATTCGCATGGATATGCTGGTTGGGGTACTGCGTGGGCGTCTTTTGTGGCTGTTTGAGCTGATCTCGGTGCTGCTCATGCTCACCTTGATTGTCTTTCTGACCTGGGGCGCCTGGGAACATTTCGAGCGCTCGTTTGACTGCGCGCGCCCGTTTTGCTCGAAAGACAGCTCGATTGATGTGAACCTGCCCATCTGGCCCTCCAAGCTGATTGTGCCCATTGCCTTTGCGATCCTGACCTTGCGTCTGATTTTGCAAGCTTGGGGCTATGGACGCGCGCTGATCCTCGGGCTGGAAAATCCCGCTGCGGTGCCCCTTGGCTTAAGCGTGGCAGAGCAAGCGCGGCTAGAGGCTGAGGCCATGGAGGGTCCAACTGATGGAACCTATTGAAATCGGTCTCTGGGTCTCGGGCGGGCTGCTTGTCGCGGTCATCGTAGGCATGCGGGTTGCGTTCGCCGCAGGGCTTGCGGGCTTTGTTGGCCTGGTGTGGATCTTTTGGGATAAGATGAAATACAATCCCGAGAAGTTCTTTTACTTTAATGAGCGGCGCGAGATTTGGGATGGTGCATTGGGCAAAGCCTTTCAAATCGCAGGTCAGGTGCCTCATTCCAAAGTCTCCGCCCAAGTGCTGAGCCTGATTCCGGTCTTCATCCTAATCGGCTATATGGCCTATCACGCCAAGCTCACCCAAGCCCTGTTTGAGGCGGCTAAACGCTGGATCGCCTGGGTGCCCGGCGGGCTTGCGGTCTCGACCGTTTTTGCAACAGCGGGCTTTGCGGCGGTCTCAGGGGCCTCGGTTGCAACGGCGGCGGTCTTCGCCCGGATCGCCATCCCCGAAATGCTGAAAATCGGCTATAACAAAGCCTTTGCCGCCGGGGTTGTGGCGGCAGGCGGCACGCTGGCCTCATTGATCCCGCCCTCTGCCATCTTGGTGATTTATGCCATTATCGTTGAGCAAGATGTGGGCAAATTGCTGCTCGCCGGGTTTATCCCCGGAGCCTTCTCAGCCTTTGTCTATGCGGTTCTCATTATTGGAATCGCGCTGACCTTCAAAAATGTCGGCCCGCCCGTGCGCGGCTTTACCTGGAAAGAGCGCTTTGAGAGCTTGCCCGGCGCGCTGCCGATTGTGGCTGTGGTCGTGATCATTATTTTCTTTGTCTATAACCCCTTTGGCGATGCCTGGGGCACGGCCACCGAGGGCGGCGCGGTCGGGGCCTTCATCGTCTTTTGCATGGCGCTTTATCGCGGCATGCGATGGAAAGAGTTGAAAGCGGCCCTGCTCGAAACGGCCAAACTCACGGTGATGATTTTCACGATCATCTGGGGCGTGTTGATCTATGTGCGTTTCTTGGGCTTTGCCAAGCTGCCCGATGCGTTTTCAGATTGGATCACTTCGCTGGATATGGCACCGATTTTGATCCTGATTTGTATTCTTTTGGCCTATGCGATTTTGGGCATGTTTATGGATGCGATTGGCATGCTTTTGCTGACTTTGCCGGTGGTGTACCCGGCGGTCATGGCGCTTAATGGCGGCGAGTATGTCTCTGCGGCCGATAGCGCCTTTGGCATGAGCGGGCCCATGTGCGCGATCTGGTTTGGCATCTTGGTGGTGAAGATGGCCGAGTTCTGTTTGATCACCCCGCCCATTGGGCTCAATTGCTTTGTGGTGGCCGGGGTGCGGGACGATTTGACCGTGCAGGACGTGTTCAAGGGCGTGACCCCCTTCTTTATCGCCGATGCTATCACCATCGCCTTGCTCGTCGCCTTCCCGGCCATCGTGCTCTGGTTGCCCAGCTTGGCATAAGGACTGACCGGCCTCCCCCACGGCGCAGGCCCATCCAATTCCAGACTTGCCGCGCTTACAGGCGCGAAAACCCGTAGAAATCCCTGGCAGTTTGCCCAAAGACCGCACTGTGAAACCCCAGCGGGACCAGGGTTTCCATCGCCGCGCGTAAGGTGTGATAATCCGAATAAAGACTATCCACCGGGAAGTTGGAGCCGAACATGGCCCGCTCAGCCCCGAATTGATCCAGGCAGGTCTCGATAATGGGGCGGATGCTCTCATTGCTCCAATTGTGATCGAACATGCCCAGGCCCGAGAGTTTGCAAATCACGTTGGGGCTCTCTGAAAGCAAGCGCAGCTTATCGGCCCAGGTCGCCAGCCCCGCAGCGCTGCGATCATGGGGTGAGCCCGCATGGCAAAGCGCAACGCGCAGATCGGGGCACTGTTCCAAAACACGGGCCATGCCCGCATAAAGTTCGGGGGTGAGTTGCAGATCAAAGCTGAGCCCGCGTGCCGCAACCGCTTTTAGGCCCCGTATAAAATGTGGGTTCTCAAGCAGATCATTTGTGCCGGTCTGCGCATCCTCCCCTGGGGCGCGGCCCACGATTTGGCGCATGCCAGCAACGCTGCTTAGACTCTGAAAACGCTCAAGCTGCGCCTCTATATCATCGGCAGTGAGATCAACAAACACAACTTGTTTCATGGGCCAGCTCGGATTGGCATCAGCGACATTTTGCACCCATTGCGCCTCTGCCCAGCCATCGGCGGCACCTACTTGGATATGCACCGAGGCCCCAAACCCGGTCGCATCGCGGCGGAATTCGTCCAAGAGATAATCGCGCTGAATGGGGCTCGGGTCGCCAAAAAAACGCGCCACCCCGCGTGCATTCAGCCAAGGATAGTCAACCGCGTTCAAATCCCAGAGATGGTGATGCGCATCAATCCTCATGATCCGATCTCCGTCGCTCGTGTGAGAATATCCACCCCTTGCATGTTCCAGAAATGCAAAAGGTCAATAAAGATCCAGTTTTCGGCCAGCTTATCGCCCTCGCGCCTGTAAATGTCGATCACCCGCATATCGCCCCAACCAGGGGTTGCGGGCATGCCCATAAAGCCGCCATGGTTTTGCAGGCTCAGGTTCGGCCAGCCGAAGAAGCCACCATAATGCCCCTCGGCGAGCCTGGCGATATGGCCGTTGAATTTGCGATTTATGAACGCCTCGCGGAACGGGCCGGAATGCTGTTTGGCATAGCGCTCGATCGTGTAGGTCGCGCCAATCCCGGCAGGCCCCCACCAAAGCATATCCTCATGCCAAGAGCGGCGCAGCTCCTCCTCTAGCGGCTCTTCCTTGCCCCCGGACCATTTCGCAATGTCGGTGATCATATAGTTGATCGCGCTGAGGGTCTGTTCGCCTTCCGCCAGGGGCTGAGGGTCCAGCAAGAGCCCATTTCCGGGTTGCGGTCCCGGTTGCACCAGATCGGCCCCGGTTTGCGGTGGAAAGGGGTTTTGCCCGGCCTGTTGCATCAGGTGGGGGATGTCGAAGAACATGGCGGTCTCGGCGATTTTCCCATCCTCCACCCGGTTAAATTCACAATAGCGCAGCATGGCGATTTTGCCGCTTGGGCGGATGTTCAGCCAGGGGTGATCAAACAGGCCCATCAAATGGCCCATTGAGACCACCCAAGTGCTTTGGAACCCGTCAATCTCGTTGAGACCCGCAAAGAAGATATCCTCGCGCCGCTGCAAAGAGGTGAGGCTGTCCTGCAAGGGGGCCCAAAAGCGCGCGCCTACCTCTGCGGCATCTCGGATCTCATGGAAGGGGTGAAAGCCGCGCCACAGATAATCCTTGCTGCAATTGCGCGCCATGACCTCGGCGCAGGCCGGACCGCGCGCCGCGCTCAGCTCTGCATAGTGGCGGCGCACGACTGCCTTTGCGTCTTGGAAATCTGTCATACTCATCTGCCCGTTTCGATAATGGCTTGCATGCGCTCAAAGAGGTTCAGCCTCAACTTACCCGCCAAACCCCGCGTCTCCCTTCATTTGGCTAAAAATACCTTGCGGGGGTGTGGGGGTGCAAAACCCCCACGGCACGGGGGCTCCGATTTTCTCGCGCGCTTGGTGCGAAGATCAACCATATCAACCTTGGCCTTTCTTTTGGTCATTTGTCTGGCTCTAAGTGCCATATCACCCCTTCACAGCCCCCGCGGTGAGCCCGCTCACGATTTGGCGTTGGAAGAAGAGCACCAGCACAAAGAGCGGGGCGGTGGCGGAGACCACGGCGGCGACGGCGAACATCACATTGCCCTCAACTTGGGTGGTGCCCAGAAAGCTCGCGATCGCTGGGATCATGGTTTGATTTTCTGAGCTCAGCAACAAAGCCGTCACGGTGAAATCATTATAGGCCAGCAAAAAGCTAAACAGACCCGTGGTAATCACGCCGGGCCACATCACCGGGATGATCACATGCCAGAACGCTTGAAAGCGGGTGCAGCCATCCACCATGGCGCTTTCATCCATATCTTTAGGGATATTGAGGAAGAACGAATGCAGCATCCACAGGGTAAAGGGCTGGTTGATCGCCACCAGCACGATGATGGTGGTGGGCAAAATGCCCCAGATATTCCATTCAAAGAAGGGCAGCAAATAGCCCGACACCAGGGTGATATGCGGCATAGCCCGAAATACCAAAGCGGCCATCAAAATCCAGAACGCATAGCGATAGCCAGAGCGGGCCAGCGCATAGCCCCCCAGCGTGCCAAAGGTCAGGGAAATCGCGACGGTAAAGACCACAACGATCATGGTGTTCATCACCGCGCGGTAGAACTCCTCTTGGATCCACGCACCATAATAGCCTTGGCCGGTAAAGGCGGCCCCGGTCTCTTTCACCGTGTTCACCCCGTTCAGGGTATGGGTCCAATCGGCCTTGGAAAAGAAATCCGATTGCACCTTAAAGCTGCCCCAAAGCGTCCACAGAAAGGGAAAGGCGGCGATAAAGATCCAGACCAGCACAAAGGCCCAAGCCAGGATCGTCAAAGGGGTAATGCGAGACTGGGCTGCAATGGCCATTTGGGCGCTCCTATCAATGGGCTTTGCGGTTGAAATCACGCCAAGTGCGGATCAACACGGGGGTCAGTAGAATGGCAACGCCAATGATGGTCATCACCGAGGTCGCGCCAGCAGAGCCATAAAGCGGATTGCCGCTTTCGCGCAGATCGTTGAAGATGATCCAGGACAGCGAGCGGGCATGGGCCTCGGCCGAAAAGCTGATGATCGGCTCAAACACGCGGAAATTATCCATGAGCTGAATAAGCGTGATAAACACCACAAGCGGCATGAGATGCGGGATCACCACATAGCGCATGCGCTGCCATTTGCTGGCCCCGTCGATCATTGCGGCCTCAAGCGGCTCGGTCGGTACCGTTTGCAGCCCGGCATAAAACACGATGAAGCTAAAGGGCAGCGAGCTCCAAATCCCATAGACAATCAGCATGATCCAGGTCAGCGTGCCCGAGGCTTTCAGGCTGAGCGAGGGGTTATCGGTGATATATTGAATGGTGGCCCCAATAATCCCATCCGCATCAATCATCCAAAACAAGATCAGCGCGCCCACCAAGGGCGTGACCATCATGGGCAAGAGCGAGATGAAAATCGTCGGCCCCTTAATCGCGCGGTGCAGGTTATTCACGCCCACAGCGATGCTCAGACCCAGCACCAGCACGAAAGGCGTGACCACAAATGTATAAGTCAGCGTAAAGGCCAGCGCATTGTAAAAGGGCAGATTGTAAAGCCGGGATAGGAAATCGCCGATGCCACGGGCTTCGACCCAAGCCGCGCTGACCTCGTCAAAGGCCAGATGCGAGCGGTTGAGATAGGTGCCCATCCCATTAAAGACGCCCAAAGGCTGGGCGGCGCGCAGCTCTTCGGTGGCGGCAAGATCCACGCTTGTGGTTTGGGTGCAGCCAAAGGGGCCGCAGCTTTCGGAGACGACCAGAACCTGCTCATGCCCTACATAAAGCGATTGGATGAAAACCGAGACAATGGGCAGCGCGATAAACAGCAGCATCGCGGTTAACGTCGGCAGGATGAACCAGAAAAACGTGCGATGTGGCATAGCCGCTCCCCAAGACTATGAAGAAAGAGGGGGCGCGAGACGTCCCGCGCCCCCCAATATGCTTATTTGATAAAGCCAGCTTCTTTGGCCGCAGTCATATAGGCGGCTTCCACATCGGCCAGCGCTTGCTCTGCGCTTTCATCGCCTTTGAGGAAGTCAACCAGTTCAGCGCCCAGAGCGTTATGCATCAGGCCGATGTAAGGGATCATCGGATAGGATTTTGCCCCGCCATTCGCGGTCGCTGCAACACCTGCCGCCGCCGGGCCCGGCTTGAACCCATCCAGCAGCCAAACTGCGCTGTCGTTATTGGCCGCAACCATTTCTGGTGTCATGGCGCCCACAAGCGCTGCGAATGTGGCCTCGGCCTCTGCGTCAGAGATATTGGCCGCGATTGTGATACCGTCCCACCAGAGCGTTGCAGACGGGGTAGAGCCCCCGCCCACGGTTGGCGCTGCCGACAGAACGGTGTTGCTTGTGACCTCGGCTGAGGAGCCTTCATCATCCAAGATCACCCCGCCGCGCGAGCCCCACATGATGCCCAATGCCGCATTGCCCGCTTCCCAAGCGGCTTGCGTCTCGTTTGAAGCCTGCGTCAGGAAATCTGGGTTTGCATATTCTGTCAGCTCTTTCAGCGTGTTCAGCGCCGCAACGCCCGCCGCGTTATTGATCGCAGGCTCCGCTGAGCCGGGCTTAAAGAACTCGCCGCCATGACCGAGATAGACCATGTTGAACATCTCACCCACGTTCCAGCCGGTCTTCATATTGGCAACGATCGGATGCTCCATGATGCCCGCCGCGCGGATCGCTTTGGCCGCGTCAATCACCTCTTCATAGGTGGCGGGCACGCCGGATACACCGGCCTGTTCCAGAATATCGGTGCGGGAATAAAGGTGCTGTGAATTGGCCATAAAGGCAATCGCCATCACATTGCCGTCAATAGTGATCAGCTGGTGCGGCTTTAAGTTCTGACCATATTTCTCGACCAGATCGTTCAAAGGACGCACCAGCCCGTCATTCATCAACTGTGTAAGGGTCGAGTTCGCCACGATCACAGATGTGTATTCCGCCGGGTTGGGCGTCAAAGCCGCGTTCATGATCTGGCGCGCTTCGGTGGTGTGGTTGCGCGTGAACTCCGCAGCCGCGCTGCCGCATTGTGCCTCAGCCGTGCCCGCAACCGCATGGATCGCTGGGAAGTCGCTGGCCAAAATGCGGATAGATTGGCCCTCAGGACCGCATGCCGCCAAAGCAGAGCTGCCCATCATCGCCGCAAAGGCGCTCGCAAGGCCCGCCGTTCTAAGATTGATCATCTGATTTCTCCCTGATTTTCCAAGAGCGCCCAAAGGGCCACCCAAGATTAGTTGACCGCAGACCCCGCCAAAGCCCTAGCAGAATCTCAACGCTGCAATCGTTTGCAAGATAAGTCTCAACTGTGCCCATATGGCAAGTCAAAAATGCAATTTAGCGAAATTGAGACGGTTTAACGGGACATCCCAAACAGACCTCTAAGCGAAAACGCGCGCCGCTTAACCTCCGGTTTCTCGGTCGGACTGTCCTTTGTAAGGTGCACGGTAAGCCCTTTTTCCCGGTCCCCTTTGCGCACAATCCAATCGAAACTGTTCTCAGCGCCATGCCAGGATAACGCCAAATATTCGTCAGCCCATGCAATCGTAAGCGGCAAGCCATCTGCGGTTATATAACGGCGATGTATGATCGTCCCCATTGACTGAATTTTTTCCTCCGCATAGTCCGTCTCGGCCAGATCAAATGGTGACCCGCAGTCTACAGAAGACATGACGGTCTCGTGAAGCACGTGGGTAATAAGCGCCTCTTTCAGGGGGAATTGCATATCGAATAACGTTTCCAAAGGATATGGGGTTTCGCCAGATTCTGGATCGATGGAAGACCAAAGCATGTCTGAGCCGGGAACCTGACCGGCTGTCCAGCAGCCCTGATTTTCGCCCAAAAGTATGACTGCCCCATCATCTTGCCTTTCGAGCTTGTTCACCGGAGTGATGTAATCTTGCGTTCCTAAAGTGTGAGCGAGGCCCTCTCTTTGGAAATTGCCATCATCAAGCGTGAGCTCGCCAAAGCGCCGATAAAACTCTGCAACATCGGGGTGCAACCATTCGGGTAGATCACCGTGATAGGATAAATCGCTATCGGTGCAGTCATACCAATATGTGAGAAGGTCCTGAAGTTCGTCATAGCTGTTCATCTTGCTCTAAACCCTCAAAAGTTAATCCAAGTTCAGTGGCCAAACTGAGCGCGCACACACCCTGCGTCAAGAGGCCTGGGCTAGCCCTATCCAATTCGGTTCTATCGCTTCGTCGCCTAAAACACCTTGCCAAATCACCAGAATCGCGGCTTACATTGCAAACGATTGCAAAGGGGGGCGGAGAATGGCTCGGATCGAATTGCGGAATATCTCAAAGCGGTGGGGCAGTTTTGTCGGCGTGCAGAGCTTTGACCTTGATATCGCTGACAGAGAATTCCTGGTGCTGCTCGGCCCCTCTGGCTGCGGTAAGACCACCACCATGCGCATGATTGCAGGGCTTGAGGACATTACCGAGGGCGATATTCTCATTGATGGCAAGCGGGTGAATGATCTGGATCCCAAAGATCGCGATGTGGCGATGGTGTTCCAAAGCTATGCGCTTTATCCGAACTTGAATGTCTATGAAAATATCCGCTTCCCGCTGAAAGTGCGCAAGACGGATCCTGCCACTCATGAGGAAAAGGTGATGAAGGCGGCGGATATGGTTGAGCTGCGCGAGTTCTTGCATCGCCGCCCGGCTGAGCTGTCTGGTGGGCAGCGTCAGCGTGTGGCTTTGGCGCGCGCGATTGTGCGTGAGCCCAATGTGTTCTTGATGGATGAGCCGCTTTCGAACCTGGATGCCAAGCTGCGCGTCTCCACCCGCCAGCAGATCAAGAATCTCAGCCATGAGCTGCAAGTGACCACCATCTACGTGACCCATGATCAGGTCGAGGCCATGACACTCGCCGATCGTGTGGTGGTGATGAATAAGGGCGTGGTGCAGCAGGTGGGCACCCCGACCGAGATTTATGACAATCCGGTGAACACCTTCGTGGCCAGCTTTATTGGCAGCCCGGCGATGAACCTGATCGAGGGGCGCATTGCGGGCGGCGTGTTTGAAAGCAAGAATATCCGGGTTGAGGGGCTGCGCAGCGATCTGTCCGGCGCCGTGACCCTGGGCTATCGGGCCGAAGATGCGGAGATGCGCCAGGGCGGCAATGGCACGGCTCCGCTTTATGCGCTTGAGCTTTTGGGGGATGCGACCCTGGTTGCGCTGCGCCTGGGCGAAACGGTCTGCACCGTGCGCGCGGGCAAAGAGTTCCGCGCCGAAATCGGCCAAGAGGTGTCAGCCTATATCCCGCCCCAGATCTGCCATCTCTTTGATGCGCAAAGCGGGGACCGGCTCGGCTAAGGCGTCTGGGGACCATGTATGATCTGCGAATAGGAGAGACGCGATGAAAGGATCTCGACCCGAACAAGCGGTGCTTAGCCGCGACACGGATATGTCAAAAACCGAAGAGACCCGCGCGGTGATCGAAGGCATGGTCGATGGGCTCAATGACCACCGCATTGCCGATATTGGCGAGTTTTTTGCGGAAAGCTTTCGCTGGAGGGGCAATGCGGGCTGCGGCACCAAGACGGGGCTGAAAGAGTTCCAGGACAATTGGCAAAAGCCCTTCCAGGCGGCGTTTTCCGATAAGAGCTGCATTGATGAGGCCCGGCTTTACATGGGCGAATGGGCCGCGGCCTTCGGGCGGCAAGAGGCCACGCATTCAGGCACGTTTATGGGGCTCGCGCCGACCGGCAAACGCGTTGAAATCCGCTATATGGATTTTTGGAAAGTGGTGGATGGCAAGATCGTGGATAATTGGGTCATGGTGGATTTTCCCCATGTGCTCGCCCAGCTTGGGGTCGATGTGTTTAACGGTGAGGGCTGGGAGGCTTATGATCGCGGTGAGCGCGAGGCACCACAACCACAATGAAGCGCGGATTTGAAATAAAGGCCCTGGGAGAGATCGCCATTCGCTGCGGGGATATGCCCGGCATGGTGGGCTTTTATCGGGATATGCTGGGGCTTGAGGTGCTGGCGGGGGA